>CAZXCQ010000013.1:0-39246 GCA_964639275.1 uncultured Desulfobacteraceae bacterium
ATCTTGTCATTTTCCCTAACCCTGAACGCTGAACCCGGAACCTGTGAACGCATACCTATTTTTTTACAGCAAAAAAAGGAAATGGCCGATGGCAGGAAAAAGTGATAGCAGGTTTATTCTATGGTTCAATGAGATTGGAATAGAAGACGTTCCCCTGGTGGGGGGAAAAAACGCCTCGCTGGGAGAGATGTATCAGAATCTCGAGACCAAGGGGATCAAGATCCCCAACGGCTTTGCCATCACTGCTGAGGCCTATCGATATTTCCTGGACTATGCCGGGATCGGTAATGAAATCAAAGAAATCCTGACAGGCCTCGACACCAATGATATGGATAATCTTATGGGGAAAGGTAGAAAGGTCCGCGAAGTCATCAAAGATGCGGGGTTTCCACCCGACCTCACCGAGGCCATCTGCAGGGCATACGATCAACTGGCCGCCGGGTTTGGTAAGCAGGGGCTTGACAATCTTGATGTGGCCATCCGGTCATCGGCCACCGCAGAAGACCTGCCGGATGCCTCCTTTGCCGGCCAGCAAGACACCTTTTTGAACATCCAGGGGGAAAGGAGCGTCCTGGGCGCCTGCCACAGATGTTTTTCCAGCCTCTTTACAAACCGCGCCATTTCCTATCGTCATGACAAGGGGTTTGGCCAGCTTGATGTGGCCCTCTCCATAGCGGTCCAGAAGATGGTCCGGAGTGACTACGCCTACTCCGGGGTCATCTTCTCCATTGACACCGAGACCGGCTTCAAGGATGCGATCTTTATTACCGCGGCTTACGGTCTGGGTGAAAATGTGGTTCAGGGCGCAGTCAACCCGGACGAATACTATGTCTTTAAGCCGACCCTCAGGATGGGAAAAAGGGCGATCATCGGACGCAAGGTGGGGGACAGGGAAATAAAGATGGTCTATTCGGTTGAAGACAATGCCACGGTAAAAAACGTGGCCACCACCCTGGAGGAAAGACATCGGTATGTCCTGGACGAGGACGAAATCCTCAAACTGGCACAATGGTCCTGTATCATCGAAGATCACTACGGAAGGCCCATGGATATTGAATGGGCCAAGGACGGGGACGGTATTAACGCCGGGACGGGCGAGCTTTTTATTGTGCAGGCAAGACCCGAAACCATTCATTCCCAGAAAGACACCAGCACTTATGAGAACTACAAGGTTCTTGAAAAGGGAAGGCTTCTGACCACCGGGACTGCAGTGGGAACAAAGGTCGGTCAGGGGCTGGCCAACGTCATCCTTTCGGCGCGTGACATCCAGAAATTCCAACCGGATCAGGTCCTGGTCACAAACATGACCGACCCCGACTGGGAACCGGTCATGAAGATCGCCTCGGCCATCGTGACCAATAAGGGCGGGCGGACCTGCCACGCGGCCATCGTGTCAAGAGAACTGGGAATCCCCTGTGTCATCGGGACCGGAAACGCCGATGAGACCATCAAGAGCGGTCAGGAGGTCACCGTGTCCTGCTGCGAGGGGGAGACAGGGTATGTTTACGAGGGGCTCCTGGAGGTCAAGGTTGACCGGATCAACATCAAGGACATCCCAAAGACCCGGACCCGTATCATGATGAACGTGGGGATACCTGAAAAGGCCTTTGCCCAGGGCATGATTCCCAACGAGGGCGTTGGCCTGGCCCGGCAGGAATTTATCATCAATTCTCACATCGGCATACATCCCCTGGCATTGCTCGAATATAAAAAGCTCAAGGAGATGGCGAGTGAGGATCAAAGGATAGCGGGCGTTGTCTACAAGATTGAACACCTCACGGCTGTCTATCGTGACAAGCGACAATTCTTTATTGACAGGCTTGCCGAAGGGGTGGGACGGATTGCTGCGGGGTTCTATCCCCATGACGTCATTGTCCGGCTCTCGGACTTCAAGACCAATGAATATGAAAATCTCCTCGGCGGGTATCTCTATGAACCCACCGAGAATAACCCCATGATCGGCTGGAGGGGGGCCTCCCGCTATTATGACAGAAAGTTTATGCCTGCCTTTGAGCTTGAGTGCATTGCCCTCATTAAGGTCCGTAACGATATGGGACTCACAAACGTCAAGGTGATGGTCCCTTTTTGCAGGACCCCTGAAGAGGGAAAAAGGGTGATCGAGCTTATGGCCAGGTTTGGTCTGGTTCAGGGAGAGGATGGGCTGGAGATCTATGTGATGTGCGAAATCCCGAGCAATGTCATCTGCGCGGATCAGTTTGCAGAGATATTTGATGGTTTTTCCATCGGCTCCAATGACCTCACCCAACTCGCCCTGGGTCTTGATCGCGATTCGGCCCTGGTATCCCACATCTATGACGAGAGAAATGATGCGGTAAAGCGGTTGGTGGCCCAGGTTATTGAAGTGGCAAAGAAAAAGGGAAAAAAGATTGGGATCTGTGGCCAGGCCCCCAGCGATTTCCCGGACTTTGCCGAGTTCCTGGTGGAGTGTGGCATCGATTCGATAAGCCTGATTCCGGATACGGTTATCAAGACCCGGCTTGCCATTGCAGAGAAGGAAAAAGAGCTGGGTATTTTTGTGGAGAAATAGGGGCACATGGATACAATAAGAATTCTGGGAACAGGCTCTTATGTTCCCCCAAAGATCCTGACAAATTTTGACCTACAGAAAATGGGGCTCGACACCACCGACGAATGGATTGTCCAGCGCACCGGGGTAAGCGAGAGAAGGGTCGCAGACCCTGATGTCAATACCTCAGACCTGGGTTATGAGGCATCAATAAAGGCCCTGAAGGTGGCCGGTTTGACAGCCAGGGACCTCGACCTCATCATGGTGGCGACCATCACACCAGACACCTGCTGTCCTGCTGCTGCCAACTGGCTTCAGGCCAGATTGGATGCACCGCAGGCCGTGACCTTTGATGTTACTGCGGCCTGCTCGGGGTTTATCTTCGGGCTCAATGTGGCCGAGCAGTACCTAAAGACCGGGGCCTCGCGGTATGTCCTTGTCGTGGCATCCGAGGTCATGACCCGGACACTCGATTGGACCGATCGCACCACCTGTATCCTTTGGGGCGATGGTGCAGGTGCGGCCATTTTGGCCATGGGCCAGGAAGGTCCAGAACTCCTCTCCACCCATCTCCACACCGATGGTGCCAGTGGTCAGGACCTCTTGTTGCCAGGGGGTGGATCCAGAACAACCCCCATCTCTCATGAAAGCGTGGACAAAGGACGTCACACCCTCAACCTGATCGAGGCCAATTCCAGCTTCAGGGTGGCTGTGAGGCATTTTATCGAGTCGATAAAGGAGGCGGCCCAATTCAACAACATTCCCGTAGAGGATATCGACTGGTTTATTCCGCACCAGGCCAATCTCCGGATGTTCCAGTCCATGGCCAAGACCTTAAAGATCCCCATGAAGAAGTTCTATGTGACCCTCAATAAGTACGGCAACATCTCTTCGGCCTCCTGTGCCATTGCCCTCGACGAGGCGGTCAGGGATGGGAGCATAAGGCAAAACGATCTGGTCTGTCTTCCGGTCTTTGGGGGTGGCCTTACCTGGGGGAGTGCCCTCATCAGGTGGTAGGCAGCAAAACCTGTCCCAAAAGAGACCCTCTCTCTTTGACAACCCTTTAAATCTGGTTGTATATTTTGTATCAATTTCATATGAGAAGCGCCAAGACCCGTCTGTCCCAATTCCCTAACCCTGAACGCTGAACCCGGAACCTGTGAACGCTTACCAAATATTATTGCCACAGTAACTCCGGCAGAGGGATTCGCAATTTGAAGATACTACTGGTATATCCATATTGTCTTGAAAAAAGGCTCCACGAAGAAGATGTGAGCGTCCCCCCTATTGGTCTCTATTATGTCGGCGCCGTCCTGAGGGAAAATCACTACGACGCCGAGATATTAAACCTGCAGGATCTCCGCAAGGCACCCGAGAGGATCAAAGAGATCCTTTTGGAAAAGGCCCCCGATCTGATCGGGTTCTCTGTGCTTCATGCAAACCGGTGGGGTGCCATAGAGATTGCGCGAATGGCCAAACAGCTCAAACCCGGTGTCAAGATCGTATTCGGGGGAATTGGGGCCACCTTTCTGTGGAGGCACTTTCTGAACAACTTTAATGAGGTCGATTTTGTCGTCCTGGGTGAAGGGGAATACAGCTTCCTGGATCTCGTAAGATTGATCGAAAAAGAAGACTATGCGGGCATCGGGGGAATCAAGGGGATCGCCTTCAGAAGAGATGGCATTGCCTGCAAGACAGGTGATGCCAAAGCAATTCAAGACCTCGACAGCCTTCCGATACCTGCCAGATATTTTGCCTATCATCACCTCTCTGCATCCAGAGGATGTCCGGAGAACTGCACCTTTTGTGGTTCACCTCAATTCTGGGGACAAAGGGTCAGGTTTCACTCGCCAGGGTACTTTGTTGATCAGCTGGAACTCCTGTATAAAAAGGGGATCAACTTTTTTTACTTCTCAGATGACACCTTTACAATCAGAAAAGACAACGTGATCGAGATCTGCAGGCAAATTCTCGAAAGGGGGCTAAGAATCACCTGGGTGGCAATTTCCGGGGTCAATCATGTGGATAAAGAGAGCCTATGCTGGATGAGAAAGGCCGGGTGCATCCAGATCAGCTATGGCGTGGAGAGCGGTTCTGAGAGGATAAGAGATGTCCTGAACAAAAGGATCAAAACCGACCAGATCAGACGTGCCTTTGACCTCACCACAAGATACGGCATCCTTGCCCGTGGCTATTTTATCTATGGTGCCCCCGGGGAGAGCTGGGACACCATTCAAGAGACCATCGATCTGATCAATGAGATCAAACCCCTTGGTGCCATCTTCTACATCCTGGATATATTTCCGGGGACAGAACTCTATTCCGATCTCAAGAGACGTTGTGGCGTCACAGATGACGCCTGGTTAAATAGAATCGAAGACATCATGTATTTCGAAACTGACCCCAGCCTGTCCAGGGAAATGGTATTGGGTTTTGGCGAGAGGCTGAGGAATACGTACCACAAGAATCTCCCCGGGTTTGCGGATGCAATTGAACTGCTGGACAACAAGGAATTCCATGAAATGCACTCTGATTTCCTGTCAAGACTTGCCATGACCTTTAGTCATGGCGACTATGCCGGGGTTGATGCCATTGAGGAAAATGAGAGGGTTGCTGAAAAACTATTCGAGAAATCACTGGGGTATTATCCAAATCATAGGGCCTATCTTGGGCTGGGAATAATCAAACAAAAAAACGGTTCCAACAAAGAATCCATCGAGATACTCTCTGAAGGTATAAAGAGATTCCCTGACAGCCGACCGCTCAATATCTCGTTGGGGATCAGTTATATGAATTTGGGCGACTTTGAGAGCGCCCTTTCCTGCTTTCTCAAGTTTAGGGGCTCAAAAGAGGCGGACCCATACATCGCAAGGTGCCGCAAGTGTATGGAAAGGCCATGAAAGGGGGATACACGTATGGTGGATACTCCGAAATCTCGCTATAAGAGGGACTATAGAAAGGTCACCATCAGGACTACGGATGGAGCGACACTATCGGGGAAGGTGAATATCGGAATCAAAGACAGACTATCTGACCTGTTTACCAAGGGTGAAAGCCCCTTTGTGGTCCTGTCTGATGCGGGTTACAAGGACAGGAATGAGAGGGTATTTATAATTAACAAAAACAACATCGTGTGGGTCGAACCAGAGGATTAGCAGACCCCTCTCCCTTTTTATATTATTGTTGACAATTAGATATATTTGTTTATAATTAGCATCAAGTTAAAAACCTTTCTTGCCACCCTCGGCCCAACAATCTTTGCCCATGTGTTTACGCCAACCGCCTTCAACGTAGACCGAGGCGATGGAGCAATGGAGGGGAAAGGTTTGTCACAACCCAAGTCGAGAGGAGGCCTCATGGCAATTGATCTCAGAAAAATCGATCCCAATTTGAGCTATCCTTTACGCCAAGTCGCCGAATTTCTAAATGTCTCTTATGGAACGATGCTTAGGTTAAAAGACGATGCCAATTTTAGACCTATCAAGATCGGTAGGCGGTATTATATACAGGGTAGAGACATATTGGCGTATGTCCGGAGGGAGTAGATCTTCCTTTTCCCGCCTTCGCGGGGCCTGTCCCCGGTCTGAACTGGGGCGGGCATCCAGAAGAAATGCTGCTGATCGGCGTGCCCGGACTGATTGAGAAGATGCAAGAAAAGGGTTCCAGATGTATTTGGAATACTGGGGTTTTAAAAAATTCCCATTTGATAATGTTCCCGACCCGGATTTCTTCTATTTGTCCAAACCCCATGAAGAGGGTCTCACACGGCTTATTTATGCGGTTGAGAGAAGAAAAGGATGCGCATTGCTGTCGGGAGATCCTGGTTCTGGCAAGACCATCCTGAGCAAGGTCTTTCTCCAGAGGATACCACAGCAACGGTTTGATATTGCTATGATTTCAAATCCGTGCCTGGACACGACGGAGTTTTTGCAGGATGTCTTGTACAAGCTTGACTTCAACGAGGTCCCAAATACCAAGGTCCAGATCCTCCAGGTTTTAAACAGGAAGCTGACCGACAACATAAACAATGACAGGGAGACCCTCCTGGTAATTGATGAGGCCCAGTTACTGACCGTGGACACGTTGGAAGAGATCAGGCTTCTTCTCAATTTTCAACTATCCAACCGCTTTCTGCTTACGATTTTTTTGATGGGTCAACCGGAGATACTGGATCAAATCAAAAAGATCAAACAATTAGAGCAACGGATAGCCATCAAATACTTTTTGCGACCGTTTGACCTTGAAGAAACGGCCAAGTATATCCTTTTCAGGGAGAAGAAGGGGGGCGGTACCAAAAATGTCTTTACCCGGCAGGCCATCGATATGGTCTTCAAGCACACAAATGGTATCCCCAGGATGATCAATAACCTGTGTGATCTTGCCCTCCTGGTCGGTTCCGGTGAAAAAAAGGAGATGATCACCTCAGATTTGATAAAGGATCTTTTGGAAGATGGTGCGATTTTCTGATATCCTTGGCAGGAAACAGCCAAAGAAAAAAGAGAGGCCTCCCACAAGAGAGGAGGCCCGGCCCGAAAAACTCAGATTGAGCGATCTGGAGATCCCGAAGACCGACGAGGCGCAGCCGATTCCTCAAGCACCTTCAAAAGATCGGGATCCCGACAAGATAAAGCGGTCTTACGATCTGCTCCTTGAGAGGGCCATCGACATAAGGGACAGGGTCAAAGAGGAGCAGGCAATAAACGCTTCGCCAGTGATTTCCCTATTCCATCAAATCATAAATGCCGATCTTATTGATGGGCTTTACGAATACGCCATCCCCCTTCCCCAAGATGAGGGCCTGCCGTCCCATAGCATCTCTGTCACCCTCGTCGCCTTGAAGGTGGCCAAGGGGTTGGGGTATGACGCCAAAAGGCTTTTGAAGTTGGGGCTCGTGGCCTTTCTTGAAAATGTGGGAATGTACAAGGTGCCCGAAGCCGTCTTGAACAAAACGGGAAAACTCAGTTCTGATGAATTTGCACAGATCAGGAAGCACCCCGAAACCAGCGCTCAGATTATCGGCAAGATTGGAGGGGCATTTCAACCCCTTGCACAAATCGCCTTGCAGGTCCACGAAAGGTCGGATGGTTCTGGCTATCCCAATGGCCTGAAGGAGAAAGAGATCTCGGAGATGGCTTCAATCATCGGAGTCGTAGACACCTATATGGCCATGATCAAAAACAGGCCGCATCGCGACAAACATATGCAACCCGACGCCGTAAAGTCGATCCTGGCCCTGGGAAAAGGGAAATTTCCACCCAGGGTTGTGAAGGAATTCCTAAACCAGGTCTCCCTTTTTCCTGTCAATACCTATGTAAAGCTAAATAACAAATCCATCGGCCGAGTCGCCTCTACCAACAAGACCCAGCCCCTAAGACCGGTAATCGAGCTGGTATACGACGGGATCGGGAACAGATTGGCAAGTGGAAAGATAATCAGTCTATCCGAATCACCTCTTCTTCATATTGTTGACACGATTGATGAAAAAGACCTCCCTGGATAAAACTCTATTAGGATTCAAACCTATTTCCCATTGAGATCGGAGGTAGGCACAATGAAAGATAAGATCAAGAATCGATGGGGATGTTCCGCCAGGCTACGCCTCTTTCTCCTTCTCACCCTGGCAGCACCCCTAACCCAGGCCTGCTTTTCCAGCGTGGCAGTAAAGGGCGTGCCGGTTGAGGATTTGGCCACCGTCAAAAAGGAAGAAAAGATCAGGCGGGAACTGACGGCCGAGGATAGAAAAGAGCTTGCCAGGATGTGCAAAGTAAAGGAAAATAGGGTCTTTAAAGAAGTGGAAGGTTTTCCGGAATATCGTATCGGCCCCCTTGATGTCCTGCAGATCAATTCTCGTATTGGTGATAAGGTCACATCGACCATTGTCACAGTCAATTCCCTGGGCAGAATCTATTATTCCTTTATTGATGACCTCGACGTAAACGAGCTCACCCCGAGCGAACTGGATGATCTCCTCACCAAGGAGCTGTCTAAGTATATCAAGAATCCCAGGATCGATATCATCGTACAACGCTTCGATAGCAAGAGCGCGATGGTCCTGGGAGAATTTGCCTCCCTCAGGGGAGGCCAATACGGGAAGACGCCGAGCGGAAGGATCTATCTCAAAGGGAGGACCACCCTGATAGATTTTATCGCGCAGGCCGGCGGTTACACCGACCGGGGGGACATCAAGAATCTAAGGCTGACGAGGGGGGGGAAAACATACCAGATCAATCTCTATGACATCATAACAAGGGGCGATGAGAACCTGAACGTCATCATCAATGAGGGGGATGTCCTGGATATCCCGGACCTGGGTGAGTTTCGGAACAAGGTCTATGTGCTGGGAGAGGTTCAGAGCCAGGGGGTCTATGACCTCAGAGACGCCCAGGATCTCCTGGCGGCCATCTCAATGTCGGGAAGTATCACCCCGCTGGCAAAGGAATCGAACACCCTTGTTGTGAGGGCAACCGAGCCCGGAGGAAAACCCCTCGTCATGATGGCGGATGTCAAGGCGTTGTTGAGAAGGGGGGATTTACGCCAGAATATTCCCTTGAAGGATGGAGACCTGGTCTATGTTCCTCCCATGAAAATAAAGGATGTAAACGATTTTATTACCAATATGAACCCACTGCTCAATTTTATCTTCTGGCCTGACCGATACCGGTCCACCTATTGGATCAAGGGATGGTGGAAACAGGCAGAACGCTCAGATATCTATATCAGTCGTTGACAGCAGCCGACGAGGAGGTTGTCCGAGAATGAGAAATTTTCTGCAAGGTCAAGAAAGGCGAAGATTTTAACCGCAGGAATACATTTCGGTATTTCGAGGATTAAAATCTGAGCCTGACGCTGAGATTGCGGGAAATGGCCATTCTGGGACAGCCTCCTAGGGCACATCAAGGTGTCATATCGTGGTCCAATATGACATAAATCTTCGCGAATATTCCCGCATCCTCAAAAAGCGGAAGTATACGGTCATCCTCACCGCTTTGGTCTTGGGGACATTCAGCACGGTCTTTGCCATCATCAAGGCCCCGACCCCCCTTTATACCTCTGAATGCCGGGTAAAATTTGAAAAAGAGACCACTGTGGAAGGCCTTTACGCAAAGACCATGTCATGGTCCGGGGCGGACGACCTTGAGACCCAGATCGCCGTGATCAAAAGCTATTCCATTATGAAAAAGGTGGGGCAAAGGCTTGGGCTTATACCCAAGGAAACCCAAGGAGAGGACTCCCTTTCTAAAGCCAACATCGCCAACATTGTGGCCGGGCTCCAGGCCAAGGTCATGGTCCTGAGGGAAAGCTTTACCAACATCATCAGCATCAATGTCACAGATACGGATCCTGCTTTTGCCCGAAAACTCGCCAACACAATCGCCCTGGTTTACAAGAAGACACACAGGGAGGAGCAAAACACCAGAACCAGAGAGGCCGTAAAGTATATTGCCGAGCAGCTCAAGAAGGTCCGTGTAGACCTAAAAGAGGCGGAAGACGAATTCAACGACTTTACTCAGGAAAATCAGTTGGTCTCTATCGATTTGCAGAGCGAAGGGCTCGTTACCGAAAAAAAAGACCTAAATAACTACCTGCGAAAGATGAATGAGACCGAGAGCGAGCTAAAAGAACTCCTGATAAAACTCGACCGGTTTATAAAAAATCCCACAGGTTCTGCGCACAATTTCTTTTCAGCCTACGCCAATCCACAGTATCAGGACACCAATGAGCAGCTGATAGGGCTTCTTCTCAAAAGAGACTCGATGCTAAACGACTATACGCCCAGACACCCCGAGGTCGTGACAATAAGCCGCGAAATAGTCGAAAGGGCGCGAAAGATGAGGATCCTTGTCAAGCTGCAAATAGATTCGATACAGAAAAAGAAGGAAGACCTCCAAAAGGCCCTGGCCGAGCTTGACAAAAAGGCCAACAAGCTGATGCAAAAAAAGCTCGAATATGGCCGGCTAAAAAGAAAGGTGGATTCCTATAACAATATGACCGTCCTTTTGGAGCAGAAAAACCAGGAGGCATTGATCAGACAGGCCGAAAAACCCGATGAAGTCACGATCGTCAGACCGGCGCTTTTGCCCGTCTTTCCCATCAATCCGCCCAAGACAACCTCAAAGGCCGTCCTGGGTGTCGTCGTAGGCCTGGTCCTCGGCCTGGTAATCGCATTTGTCATAGAGACCTTTGACACCTCCCTTGGGGCGATCCAGGACGTGGAAGAAGAGCTTGGCACCCAGGTCCTGGGGATCATCCCCGAAAGCGATATCAGACTCGTCCAGCAGGGCGTCGAAGATAAGACCCAGGCAGAGATCCCCGAATCTTCCTTTAGGAGAAAGCTGGAGCTCACCTCACACTTTTCGCCGCAATCGGTCTTTGCCGAAGGCTTTCGGGGACTCAGGACCAACATCCACTTTCGCGACCTGGAGAAAAGTGTCAAGACCATGGCCGTCACCTCAGCCACCCGCGGCGAAGGAAAGACAACGGTTGTTACAAATCTGGCGATCACTATGGCCCAGGCCGGGACCAAAATCCTGCTGGTGGAGGCCGACCTGAGAAAGCCCAAGGTGTCCAAGGCATTTGGGTTGGAATGGAGCCCCGGGCTGACCGATGTCCTGCTCGGTAACTATACCCTCCAGGAGGTGGTCCGGTCGATCACCGACCTCATGATGGGAAAGATGGGCATGGAGGATGCCATGGCCACACCGGGCCTAGATAACCTCCATATCATTACAGTGGGAGACATCCCTCCGAATCCGTCCGAACTGATCGGCTCAAAGAAGTTGGTGGAATCCATTGAAGAGATGAAAAAGGAGTTTGAGTTTATTCTCTTTGATGCCCCCCCCATCCTTTCCACGACCGATCCTGTCATACTGGGGAAGAGCCTGGATGCCGTACTCCTTGTCTACCGCGTGGGGAGCATCGCCAGGACCCTGCTCAAGCGGGCCGCAAACCAGCTGTCACAGGTTGACTGCAATCTCCTGGGAGTGGTCCTAAATGGGATGAAGGTCGAGGTCAGTCCCGATTTCCAGGGTTATAAATACTATAAGTCATACTATTATTACGGTCAGGGAGACGAAAAAGACACACTCATCCAAAAGGCAACATCATTTATCAGGGAGATCCCCCAAAAGGCGAGAGAAGGCCTAAAGAAGGCCATCCCCCCTGGGTCGGCAAAGGCCGGGCCCGATGAAGACGCCTATGGAGACAAGGATCAGGGGAGGCGAAAAGAGAAAAGAGCAGGCAAATTGAGATTGCTCATACTGATAGGTGCCCTGGCCGCCCTCCTGTGGGGGATCATCTGGCAAGCGACCTTCTGGAATCACCCGGGAGACTCCCTCGAGCCCAAGGCAACAAACAAGATCAAAAAGAAGATAACAAAGACCATTATAAAAGACGACCATTCGAAGTCTTAATGAATTTGTAAAAAGTCGAAAACGCCCTCTCTGCGTCATTCCGGTGAAAACCGGAATCCAGTATTCTTAAATGCTTATGAAACCCCTGGACCCGTTTATCGGATAAAGTCCAGCACAAGCCTTAACGGGGTGACGACTTTTTGCGAGACCATCAAATATGGAATTGAATAATGGCTGCCCCAAAACCTCAGAGTTTGATTTCCCGCCTTTACGTAAATCTCTTTAATAAATCGAGAGCATTTCCTTTTTTGGATCCAAAATCGTGCCTGACTGGACTTTTCCCTCAGGCACTAAATACAAACGGCCAAACCACCATTCAAACCCTCTTTCCGCTGCTGCTCCTGCTGCTCCTGGCAATCGGGTATGCCTATGTAATGCCGGATTTATCCACCACCCTGGCCATTACGCTTGGGGGAGGTATCATTTTTTTGATCATCTGCCTGGCCAGCACAGGCGCTGCCCTCTATGTCCTTGTATTTGCGATGCTCCTGAGCCCGGAGTTTGTCGCCGGCACCACCGAAGGGGCTTCTCTGGGTCGGGGGGTCACCCTGAGGGTGGACGACTTTCTGCTCCTACTTCTGGGAGTTACCTGGCTTGCAAAGATGGCCGTCAATAAGGAATTGGGCCTATTCCTGCGAACCCCCCTGAACAAACCCATTGCCTATTATCTCCTTGCCTGCCTGACCTCCACCCTGCTCGGTTCCCTATTCCTTAAAGTCGATTTGATGACAGGCTTCTTCTTTGTGTTGAAGTATTTTGAATATGTGTTTGTCTATTTTGTGGTGGTCAACCATCTCAAGTACCGGAGACAGGCCGTAAGCTACCTGTGGGCCTTGCTGATCGTCTGTATGATTGTCTCGATCTTAGCCATTGACCAGATTCCGGGGAGGGTCTCGGCCCCGTTTGAAGGAGAAACGGGGGAGCCCAACACATTTGGGGGGTATCTCCTCTTTATGATCTGCATCACCATCGGACTCTTGCTGACAACCGAATCATTCCGATCCCAACTGATATACGGTGCGATTTCGCTCTTTTTCATCATACCATTTTTTTATACCCAGTCCAGGAGTTCCTATCTCGGCATGATCGTCGGGACGCTTGTCTTTGTGTGGCTCTCCAATAAGAGGCGCTGGATCTTGACCGGCCTGGTCCTGGGGATTATCCTTCTTCCCTTTGTTACCCCAAAGGAGGTGACACAACGGGTCGGGTTCACCTTTACCCAGCGATTGCATGAAGGCCGGCAGGTCACAATAGGAGGTGCCCGGCTCGATACCTCCACCTCTGCCAGGTTGATGGACTGGGTACATGTTTTTAGGGATTTCCCCACGCACCCCTTTTTTGGCTATGGCGTAACCGGCTACAAATTCCTGGATGCACAGTATTTCAAGGTGCTGATTGAGACGGGGATCATCGGCATGGGATTTTTTATTATTCTGATGTCCCGGATCTTTAAACTGGCCCGCCACAACTATAAGACCACGGCCGACCCATTTGAAAAAGGCCTTTGCATGGGCTTTCTGGCAGGCTTTGTCGGGCTCCTCGCCCATGCAACCGGCTCAAACACCTTTATCATTGTCCGGATAATGGAGCCGTTCTGGTTTGTACTGGCAATGATCGTCGTGTTACCCGACCTGGAATCAGAACCGACCGATCAAGAGACTGATGCAAAAACCGTCAAGCCCTTGCCCAGGGGTCTGTAACCGTATAAGGGCAAGAACAAATCATGTCCATCCTGTTAATCCTGTCAAAGATTTCTCATTTACCCCGGAAACGGTAGAACCTTTGGATTGTCGTATTTTATAGGAAAAGACGTATGACCAACTCCGCTATCCCCATAACCATCATCGAACCGAAAAAGGGATGGATTCCTATTGACCTCAGGCAGATATGGAATTATCGGGAGCTTTTCTATTTCCTGACAAAAAGAGACATCAAAGTCCGATATAAGCAAACTGTCCTCGGAGGCCTATGGGCCATCATCCAACCCGTCTTCACGATGATCGTCTTCACCCTATTTTTTGGACGCCTGGCCAAGATCCCTTCAGATGGTATCCCCTACCCTATCTTTGTCTATGCGGGCCTCCTCCCATGGACCTATTTTGCCAATGCCCTGTCCGCCTCGGGAAACAGCCTTGTGGAAAGTGCTAATCTAATCACGAAAATATATTTCCCCCGGTTGATCGTGCCTGCTGCCGCATCCCTTGCAGGGCTTGTAGACTTTTTTATAGCCATACTCGTCTTGGCCGCCATGATGATCTACTATCAATTCCTTCCCGGTTTCGGCATCCTCCTCTTTCCTTTCCTGGTCGCTTTGACCTTCCTGTGTGCTGTGGGGGTAGGTCTGTGGCTCTCTGCCCTCAATGTCCAGTATCGGGACATACGATACGTGATTCCTTTCCTTATCCAGCTCTGGTTGTTCGTCTCGCCCGTCATCTACCCTGTCAGCATGCTCAAAGAAAAATACCAATGGCTCCTCGCTTTGAATCCCATGGGTGGTGTGATCCAGGCCTATCGGGCGTCTCTATTGGGACACAAGCCCATTGACTGGTCCCTGTTAGGCATATCAACGGTCATGATACTCGCATTGTTCATCGGCGGATTGTATTACTTCAGGCGGATAGAAAAGACCTTTGCGGATGTCATCTAAGAGCATAGAGCAGGGGGCAAGGAGCACAGAGTATGAGCAAGGATTGGGCCGGGGATCTAAAGCAAGGGATCAACAACATGAAAAAACAATCAAGTTAATCCTGTTATCCTGTCAAAAATAGCTGAACTGTATAAGGAGTTTATTCAGTTTTTAAACATCAGCGAAACGCGAGACGACTTGCTCGACCATTTGGAACAGGAATGCAAAATGATATCCGGCTTCATCCGAAGCCTACGAACCAAATAACCCTTTCCTCCATGCTTGCCCCGCCTGCCCTGTGAAATTTCGAAGAACCCATTTCACTGGGGTAGCTCCCCGTGGAAGAACCGGGACGGGCCGGCAGATGGTACTGGGGCTCCCTGCTCCCTGCTCCATGCTCCCCGCTCCCTGCTCCATGCTCCATGCTCCCTGCTCCCCGCTCCCCGCTCCCCGCTCCATGCTCTTTCCGCCCCGCACGTTTTGATTTGCTTGAAGGAATCGCTCCTTTATGGTACAGTCTAAACAAACCTCGATGCTGCAAAAAATATCCACGGTTCCAGCAAATTATCCTGTTTTTGCAGTACAAAGTCGCCAAATTGATGCTCTGTGAGGAATTCACATTAAATACGGTCCTGCGACGGCATCAATTTTAGCATATTCCATCGAATCGGGTGAATTCCAATGCAACATCGGGGTAAAGATAGAGGTGTGACATGAAAAAGAAAACCACAGTGGCTGCCGTTATCGTAATTTTGCTCTTCGGTCTATCCAGCGGTACCTTTGCGGTGCAAAGTGAACCTGGTTTGAGCAGCAAACAAATTATCGAAAAATTAGCAAGGCTAGAGGAAGGCCAGAAAGCTCTAAGCAGAAGGGTCGATGATCTGAGGAGCGAGCTTAAAGGCGACATAAGTGATCTTAGGAATCTTACATATGTTGTCCTTGCAGGTATTATTGCCCTTATCGGCTTCGTGATCTGGGACAGAAGATCGGCCCTTTCTCCGGTAATCAGGAAAACAAAAGAGCTTGAAGAAAGGGATGATCTCACAGTACGTGCGCTCAAGGACTCAAAAATGGCAGAAGTGCTAAAATCCCTTGGAATACTGTAGAGGTCGCCCTATGCTCCTTGCTCCTTGCTCTATGCTCCTTGCTCCATGCTCTATGCTCTATGCTCCATGCTCTATGCTCCATGCTCCCTGCTCCCCGCTCCCAGCCCCCCATAGGAGAACGAATGACTCTAAATAGTCCAGCGATTCTATCCGAGAAAAGCAAAAGTATATTGGAGAAGGTCCTGGAATCTATCTCCCATGAGCCACGGATTCCCTTTGCCTTCCTTTTTGGGTCCTATGCAGATGGGAGGGAAACCATTCTCTCAGATATAGACATCGCGATCTATTTCAATGGCCTGGACGAAGATGAAAAGACAGAATATGAGCATAAATTGTGGCTTCTTTTTGATGAACAGGTGAATATCTTGAGATTTGAGGATGAAGATACATCTCCACTGGTACGGCTACGAGCAGTAGAAGGAATTCCGATTACGATAAGAGATGAAGATTTTTTAAACAGGTTCATACTTTCCCTAATTCATAGGGCCTCTGAAGTTGAAAGAGTTATTGGAAGACTGCGTAAGATTCATGACTGATCAAAAGATATACTCAATCCTCACTTTTTTGAAAGAAGAAAGCCTCTATTTTGAGGCAAAGCCAAAGGAAGAATATTCAGTATTTAAGAGCAAAGGGTTTGGCAATCCCTCTATGCCACTGACAAAATTCACCTGAAAACGCAAAAACAAATCATGTCCATCTTGCTAATCCTGTCAAACTAAGAAGTATTTCGATTTATGAGGTAATAGAAATGGAACGGCTTCAGATTGATGATGATATTATCGATTCAATTGAGAAGATAGAACCGGAACGATCTCCAGGTAGAAGTATATTAAGACTTCTGGAAAAAGAAGTTATTAAGAGGATAACTAAATATCAACTTATGATTCATGGACTAGAAAAAAAATATCGTATGACTTTTGATGAATTTGAAAGGAAAACCAGGGGGTCCAAATCCGCTTTTGCTGAAGAACAGGATTATTATGACTGGGATATGGCTATCACGGCAATGGAAGATATGGAACAAGAGCTTAAAAAAGTGAGATTTCACCTTGAAAAGAAGAATTGAGGATATTATCGATAACCTGTTGCGGATTTCCAATACTGATCCTGTATTTCAAAAATTGGATATTCTGGATATGACCTCATCGTTATTAAAGGCAAGGCTAATGATAAGGGCTGATATCTATATACAGATTTATGAGAATGTCAGAAGGTCAAGGTACAGTCCCAAACTCTATGAACTTTGAAAAATGCCTGAAAAACACTATCTGATATTGCTTGATATAGATGCACGTAAACGACATTATCACGTTACAAAGAGTGGTAGGATTACAAAGTTCATTGTTCAATTAGAAGTAAAGATAGGCGGTGTATGGAAAGAAGTGATGCGTTATGATTGTACTCATGGCTATGCACACAAAGACTTTTACAATATTGAGGGACAATGCAGAAAAATGAATCTCTACCTTGATTATGATGATGCTTTGACTTTGGCAGACGATGATATCAACGAAAACTGGCAAATTTACAAAGAAAAGTTCCTAAGAGGAGAGTTCCCATGACAGAAAAAAAGAGATTCGTAGAAAAAAATAGCATTCTTGTTAAAGAATTTGATAGATATGTTTTGGAACATCCGGCATTTGCAGACAAAATACCTGATAATGCTCTCGTTGTTATGCATATCGAAGGAGACGAGGAGTTTAACAAGTGGGCAAGAGAAGCAGCAAGAAGCGTTGCTGATAGAAATAGTCCGATAGTATATGTTACAATAACTGAATTAAAACCTGTTCGCTCTCGTATAGAAAAATTAAGGCTTGAATTAGCTGCTTAGGTCTTTGACCGTAGCTCCGGTAAAGCCGATAAACGGCACCTTGAAATATGTCAAAAGAGGCGGCAAAGAGCAGTCTGTTAAGGAAGAGGCTGGCAGTCGGAAATGTCTGCACCTATATGTCCTGTAATAAAGGAGATAATAATGCAGGAAGTGAGGATAAAGAAAGAGGCCAAAAAGGCCTTGGAGGAATTGTCAGAAGAAAAGCTGAAAGTCGCTATGGATTTCCTCAGTTACCTAAAAGAGAAGGAGGAAATGGAAGCAACACTTGAAATCCTATCCAGTCATGAACTTATGGCCCAGATAGAAGAAGCCGAGAAAGCGATTAAAAAGCGAAGGCTTGATGAGTTCATACCATGGGAAAAGGTAAAACGGGATGTATAAGCTTGTTCTTTATAACAGAGCTTCCAAATACTATGAAAACCTTGATGACAAGACAGCAAGAAGGGTCAATGAAGCAGCCTTGAAATAAGTCAGAGTCAAATGATAAGAAACTTAAAAACCCATCTTTCTTAGATATAAAGTGAGGTATAGATTCATGAATACAACTAGAATAGTTGAATCACTTGTAAAAAATAAAATCTTCGCTAATGAAAAGGATATTATGAAAGAACTCCTTCAGGATTATATCGTTCGTCAGATAAATAAGCTTAAGCGTGAAATAACCCGTTTCGAACGAAAATATGGTATGTCATTTGACCATTTTAGCGAATATCTCCATGAGCGATCTGAATTGATAGAAAAAGGGAACCTATCCAGTAAGGAACACCATATTCTTGGTCAGGCTGTAATGCAGGAGGAAGATGATTGGCTGGACTGGAAGGTGGCTAAAGAGATGTTGGAGTCCTGGATAGGACTACGCCGGGAGGCAATACATTGACTTCATTACCTTTTCTCCTGGGTGGTTTAGAAGGCGGTGGAAAGCAGTCAGCTCTGACAGGAGATCCTGTAAAGGATATTGTAGTAGTATTGAAAGAACTATCTGCTCATATTTCAGAGCAGGACTAAGCAAACCAATGTCTAATGTCGTAATCAAAGTCGAAAACCTTGGCAAGCAATACCACTTTAAGTAGCAAAGGGTGTACGCCTCATATTACGTGCCTTTTTCCGGTTAAAAATTGGCATGTTACGGGTTCGAACTTCAAATATATGACAAAATGGCTATACAATGGCCACACTTTGTCATATATGCAGCTTAAGTGGTCTTAGAGCCTGCGAATCAGAATCTATTAAAGACCTTAAAATGACATAAGAAAAATTGATCATCCTTTTCACGTTGGAACGTTTTGACACTGGTAAAAGGAAAGTTTCATCTTCGGGTCCGAGTCTATCGTGGTCTCCGGTTTTCATTCTCAACCTTTTTGCATTATGGCACGTAATATCAGGCGTACACCCGTAGCAAAGGGCTTGGAGCCGGGAGCCGGGAGCAGAGGGTATGAGCAAGGATAGAAAGAACAGGACAGGATCAACAAAGCTATTTCGGTTTCAGGATCTTGAGATATGGAAAAAGTCAATCGAGATTGGCGACAAACTCTTGGACATTGCCGATCAACTCGAAGCGAAAAAGTTATATAGATTTGCCGAGCAGGTTAGAGGGGCTGGGCTCAGCATCTCAAATAACATTTCAGAGGGTTCCGGTTCTTTTTCAAAAAAAGAGTTTGTTCAGTTTTTAAACATCGCTCGGCGTTCCACATTTGAAAATGCAAACATGGTCATTGTTTTTGAAAGGCGAGGCCTGATTGGCAGAGAAACGCGAGACGACTTGCTCAACCATTTGGAACAGGAATGCAAAATGATATCCGGCTTCATCCGAAGCCTACGAACCAAATAACCCTTTCCTCCATGCTTGCCCCGCCTGCCCTGTGAAATTTCGAAGAACCCATTTCACTGGGGTAGCTCCCCGTGGAAGAACCGGGACAGGCCGGAAGATGGTACTGGGGCTCCAAGCTCCATGCTCCTTGCTCCATGCTCCTTGCTCCATGCTATATACATATGCAGTCTTTGTGAAAGCAATCAATGATCCGTGAAAATCTGAATAATACAGGAGCAATGGATATTACCAACTTCCACCAGCCCGAATCTCTTTCAAAAACGGTGGTCCGGGGCGGAATATGGGTTTTCAGTTTACGAATTACCACCCGGGGTTTAGGGTTTATCCGAACGATTATCCTCGCCAGGTTGTTGGCCCCAGAGGACTTTGGCCTCCTCGGAATTGCCATGCTGGCCATATTGACATTGGAGACATTTTCTCAAACAGGGTTCCAGGCGGCACTAATTCAAAAAAAAGAGAACCTTGAATCCTATATGAATACTGCCTGGACGGTTTCCGCTATCCGAGGGATTGTTCTTTTTCTGGCCCTATTTTTCTCCGCCCCCCTGATCGCCGAATTCTTCAATTCACCCCAGGCCATGTGGGTAGTAAGGGCAATAGCTGTTTCCACTGTCCTCACCGGATTCAGAAGCATGGGAATTGTTTTTTTTCAAAAAGAACTGCGGTTTGATAAGCTATTTATTTATGAACTCTCGGCGACGTTGGCCGATCTTTCCGTTGCGATCTTTTTGGCCTTCGTATTGAGAAATGTCTGGGCCTTAGTGTGGGGGGGGCTTGCTGGTCACTTCGTTCGGCTCCTGATGCCCTATATGATCCACCCATATCGGCCTCAAATCGAGTTTAAGAAAGAAGAGTTTCAAGAACTTTTTGGATTTGGCAGGTGGGTCTTAGTGTCAAGCATATTAGGACTCTTAATTACTCGGGGCGACGATATTTTCGTAGGAAAAATGCTGGGGGTTGCGGCTTTAGGCTTTTACCAAATGGCTTATATGTTGTCTAACCTACCAGCTACAGAAATTGCCCATGTCTTTGACCAGGTGGCCTTTCCTGCCTATTCAAAGTTGCAGGATGATTTACCGAAACTAAGAGAAGCATATTTGAAAGCATTACAGGTCACAGCCTTTATTTCAATCCCGCTGGCAGGTGGAATATTTATTCTTGCTCCAGAATTTACAAGAGTATTTTTGGGTGAGAAGTGGATTCCAATGATACCGGCAATGCAAGTGCTTGCCTTTGCGGGCTTAGTAAGGTCAATAACTGCTACCACAGGTTCTGTTTTTGTTGCGGTAGGGAAGCCAAAAATTGAAACGAGATGGCAGATAGTGCGTTTTTCGGTATTGATTGCTCTGATCTATCCATTCACCACCGAGTGGGGAATATTGGGGACGTCAATCGTGGTATTATTAAGCATTTTTGTTTCAAACATTGGCTTTAGTTTTATGGTTATAAGGGTCACAAAATGTGGAGTTAAAGACTTCAGTAAGTTGGTAGCCCTTCCCTTAACAAACGGAATAATCATGGTCTCGGCTATAGTTGCTTTAAAGAGTTATGCCACTCCGGTCGAAATTTCTGAGTTTTTCTTGCTTATGGGTGCGGGTATTTTAATATATGTTGGCATAACTTACCTGTTTGATAAGTATTTCAATTACAGGATTCAATTGCTTCTAAGGGAGAGTTTTGGTTCCTTCAGAGGAGGTTAACGTAAATGGAGATTGGGTTGTGTATATTAATGACCCTATAAATCAATTACCCCGGCGCAACGGACGCGGTGTTAAAGGCCACAATAAGGGTCAGAACATGGGTGAAGAGCTAAAACAGTTTTATGGCTCCTCCAAAACTTATCTGGAAAGATTGAAAAGGCATAACGAAAAAAGCTTCGCTCCATATATTACACTATGTAAAGAAAAAATACCTGCTGAAGCATCAATCCTTGACTGTGGATGCGGGACAGGATTTTCATCGTACCTTTTGGCTAAAGAAGGATTCAAGGTAACAGCAGTGGACATATCCCCGCTATTTATTTCTGAAGCGAAGAAGAGATATGGAAATCAACCAAACCTCGCATTCGTTCTAGGGGATGTCAGCAACCTACCCTTCTCTGACCATACATTTGATTCGGTTTGTTCAATCGCATTTCTAGAGCATGTGGTAGATCTTAAACCTACCTTAATAGGAATGTGTAGAATTCTGAAGAAGGATGGATTGCTAATTATGTTTATGCCGAACTTTCTTGACCCTGTTGAACACTTGATCAGGTTTCTTCGATGGAAAAGAAAGGATAAATGTAAACCCTGGGAAGCAAAAACTAGGATAGAGGCTCTTTATCAATTTACAAGAATTGCCCTTCTGAGGGTTGGAAAAGCCGCTGGCTTAAATAAAAAAATATACTATTTGAAGCCGATTTTGTCTAACGAAAAAAGTTTTTGCGGTCAAGATTTTGATGCCACATGGCTAACAAACCGGTTTGATGTAGGAAGTATCCTCAGAGACCTTGGCCTTTCCAGTACCTGTATATTTAATCAGAATTCTAATAGTAAAATTCTACGTATGTTTAGATTTTTTAGAATACCCAAATCATTACAATCTTTTTATGCAGAGATGAGAGCATCAGGATGTGTAATCGTAGGGAGAAAAAATAAGTTGATATAAATAGCGTTTTAGTAGATACGGCCTCCATTAGAAGTGATTCTGCCTTTAGCAGAATTCACCCCCGCAGCTTAAAACAAGAGCTCGTATTCAAGAGTGTAATTACGGATGAACAATCTGAATAACTGCAAGATAATAAGCATCATGCCCCATGGCCCCGCATACCACTTTTCTCCTAATGAGAAGCCAGAGATATGCTGGGAAAAGCCTGATGGAGGTTTAGTAGGCTTTTGGGCTCGTGAGTGGCTTGATTTGTTAGGAGAAGCGATCTTAAGAGAAACCAACCAATATGCGTGGGAAGTGTGGCAACCAGATCATAGGGCCGATCAGATTTATTCAAAAACCTTAGAAACAGGTGTTATCCACCGTTTATTTCCCGCCAAGGACAGGTCCTTGAAACTGGGAATCAGACCTATAAGTAGCTTCTTTTCAGAAACAATGATTTCTATGCTAAAAGAACTTCAAGACAGTAAGATAATTTTGATGTTTTATGGTACCCATGGTTTTCGCACACCATTCTATATGGAAATCTTGAAGATATTTGGACCTACAAAGAACTTTCCCATTTTCTTTCGCGGAGGAGGCCAGTTCAAAGCTCCCCTTAGCGAGATGTTGGGCCTTCACAGACCTTTAACTTATTTATGTCTTATGGTCGAAGATTTCCGGCTAAAGAGATTTATAAAATATGTAGATGTCATTTCAGAGCAGTCTGAATCAGCATTAAGAGAGGTTAAAAAGGTCTTTAATGGCCGTATAGAAAAGCTCACCATGGGGTGCGATTTTGACTTTTGGGTGCCTGTACCCTCAACGGAAATAAAGAAATCGATTCGTAATAAACTTAATATCCAAGAGAACCAAAAGGTTTTTTTTGCCTCTGGGAATTTCGTGCCTGTAAAGCAGCTGGACAAGCTGTTAGAAGTATTTTTGCTATTGCAGGATCGTAATGACTTTTTTCTCATAATAGCAGGGCATGGAGATGAAACCTATGCTAATAAGCTCAAATCCCTTGCTGAGCCTTTAGTAGCGAAGAGAAAGGCCATCTTACATCCCTATGTAACCGGGGAAGGGCTTAGAGACATCTACTGGGCATCAGATTTATATGTTTCAGTATCCACTAACGAGGGTGGACCTGTGTCCGTAATGAAAGCCATGGCTTGCGGATTGCCCGTTTTATTTACGCCAGTAGGTGAGACAGGAGAAACAATGAAAAAACATAGGGTTGGTAAGTTTGTACCAATTAAAGATTATGATAAGTGGGCACACGCTATCTTAGAAATTCTCGACAATAAATCACCAAATATCTTTGACATCGAGATGGCTAGAGATGCATATGATTGGCCTAATGTCACAAGACGATTTATAAGTATATATAATGATTTATCTAAGAGCTATTATTGAATGAAATAAGTTCAAATGAATTCCACTTTGTATCTTGACAAGAAAATAGTCGTTTTTGAAAGTGATGATTGGGGAAGGCTGGGAGTGCGCGATCTAGAGGCCTATGGAAGTTTAAAAGCCAAAGGGTATAGCCAATTGGGCCAGAATGATTGGGATTATTACTCTCTTGAGTTACCCCAAGACCTAGAAGCACTGTACAGTGTGCTGCTCAGGCATAGCGATGCTTTTGGCCTTCCGCCTATTTTCACCTGTAACTTTATTGTTGCTAATCCAGATTATGCAAAAATCATGCAAACTGGTTTCCGAGAATTTCATTTTTTAGACCTTTCACAAGGCCTTCCAAACCTGTGGAAAAACAGGGATCAATTGACTGACAAATATAGGAAAGGAGTCGCGCTTGGATTGGTTTATCCTGGTTACCACGGTCTTTGCCACTTCCGTTATGAAGCATGGCTTAAGGCATTACAGAACAGGGAGCCCGACGTCTTGGACTGTCTAGAGGAACATGTCAGTTATATTCCCTCATTGCGGACCGAAGCCTTTTCTTACGAGTATTTGGAAGATGTAAATCCCATTAGTTTCTTATCGTTGAAAGCGCAGGAGGAGAGGATAAAAAAGGGGGTTTGGGCATTTGAAAGAATATTTGGTTTTCCACCTGTTGTTACTACTGCGCCCCGATACGCCTGGAACCAAGATACAGAAGAAGTTTGGTACAAATACGGTATCAGGTATATTGGTGCTAGTAATAGCCAAGTAGGCATGATGTCTTCATCCGGTCATCGGCTGGGCGAAAGAAATCAGTGGGGCATGATCTATCTTATCCGAAATGTGGCCTTTGAGCCTCGGCGTGAGCAGAGCTGTCAGGATGCCTTTACTGAAATTGATTTTCTTTTCAAAACCAAACAGCCAGCTATTCTTGAGACCCATAGTATAAATTTCTTGAGTTCCATAAAGAATTTCAGGGAAAAAGCTCTCGAGAGACTCGATCAATTGCTTTATCTGATTGAAAGGAAATACCCTGAAGTTGTGTACTTGTCCAGCCATCAATTTGGAGACATCTTAGAAAAAGGATACTGCCATCTTAGGAATGGGCGACGTTTGGAAGTTAAAACCTATCGGACAACTCTGCCTTATTTGGGAAAATTTTACTTGTATAAAAAGAAAACGGCTTTAAAGAGATATTTAAGGAAAAAATCTCGCCCAGGGCTAAGCCGGTTGTGATTAGATTGGTAAATGTTAGAAGTACTATCATTTATTCTTCATCTAAGAAATATACTCCATCTTGTAGATTGTATTAATAGGAAAAGGTTTACATGTTTCTATCTGACGCTTAGCGAAGGTTACTTAGTTAGTAATTTTTCTCTGTGCGGCCGCTTTCGAATGCGGTTTTAAACCCGGGATACATGAAATATATAAAGGGAGGAACTTCAGTGTCAACTTCTCTCGTAACAGGGGCAGCAGGATTTATTGGATCTCATGTCGTCGACGAAGCGTTGGAAATGGGCCACGAAGTCATAGCTCTAGATGATTTAAGCGGAGGTTTTCGCGAAAACATAAACAGAAAGGCCACTTTTCTTAGAGGAAGTATTGAGGACACTAACTTCATCAAAACGCTCTTTAAGACAAATTCAATTGACTATGTATACCATCTTGCTGCATATGCAGCAGAAGGGCTAAGCCACTTCATTAAACATTTCAACTATTCAAATAATTTGCTAGGAAGTATTAATCTCATTAACGCCAGTATCAATAGTGGAACTGTCAAGTGTTTTGTTTTTACCTCTTCTATCGCAG
The DNA here is from genome assembly GCA_964639275.1 of uncultured Desulfobacteraceae bacterium. GTDB lineage: Bacteria > Desulfobacterota > DSM-4660 > Desulfatiglandales > Desulfatiglandaceae > CAZXCQ01. The sequence continues at coordinate 25,167 of CAZXCQ010000013.1, forward strand.
TCTATGGAAGGAACCAGGTTCCTATGACAGAAGAGACACCACCTAATCCAGAAGACCCTTATGGAATAGCAAAATATGCTGTTGAATTAGACCTAAGAGATTCCAAGGAAATGTTCGGATTGAACCACATAATTTTCAGGCCTCACAACGTGTATGGGGAACGGCAGAATATCGATGACAGGTACAGAAATGTAATCGGCATATTCATGAAGCAACTTTTGCAAAGAAACCCTATGACCATATTCGGAGACGGAGACCAGACGCGTGCATTTTCGTACATCTCAGATGTCGCGCCCATCATCGCCAGGAGCACAGAAAGACCTGAAGCCTATAACCAGGTTTTCAATATAGGGGCTGACAAGCCATACACAATCAATTACTTAACGAGTCAAGTAGCAAAGGCCATGAAACTTGAATCTAGTATTCAATATCTTCCGGCCAGGAACGAAGTAATCCATGCCTTTTCTTCACATGAGAAAGCAAGAGTTTTTTTCGGGGACCTAATGAAAGATGTGCCGCTCGAAATGGGGCTTCTTAAAATGTCCAATTGGGCAAAAGAGCGCGGAATTAAGAATACTTTGGGATTCCCGGAAATAGAAATTAAAATGAACTTACCAGAATCATGGCGATAGCGATCACTTGATTGGATAAGATCCTTTATGACTCCAAAAGTGTCAATAATTATCTTATATTTGAAAGACACAAAATGCCTTTGCGAATGCATCTTATCTCTAAACAAAATAACTTATCAAAATTTTGATATTATTGTTGTTAACAATGGACCTAAGAACATAACGCTCTATGAACACGTTGCCCCAATATCTGGTCACATTTCTAAGATTATTGACATGGGACAAAATGCGGGTTTTGCAAAGGGCAATAACACGGGAATCAGGTACGCACTGCAACAAGGGGCTGAATATGTATTATTGTTAAACGATGATACAGAAGTAGAAAAAGATTTCCTGGGTAATCTTGTCAATATGGCCCAGGCAAATCAAGATGCGGGCACTTTAGGGCCGAGGATATTTTTTTTTGATGAACCCAAACAAATCTGGTTTGATAGTGGACGATTTGATCCCTCGACCTGTACAGTTAGCTTCTCAAGAGCTGGAGACTTTTGTGATACTTCGGAAATCAGAAGCGATGAGTCGGACTTTATAACCGGCTGCGCAGTATTGATGAGAAGGAGTTTCATAGAGAAGGTCGGTTTATTAAATGAAGGGTTCTTTATCTACTGGGAGGACGTTGACTTGGGATTGCGAGCCATTAAGGCGGGGTTCAAAAATTTGGTTGTGCACAATTCTCATGTCTGGCATAAGGTGACCGTTTCAATGGGAGGGTTAAAATCTCCCCGCACCATCTATCATAAGACCCGGAGTCATCTTCTTATGGCCAAGCTTCATGCCCCATCGGCTCTGAACAGACTGCACCAAGGTTTTTTTCGAGATATTGCGTGGCTTATATTTAAATCACCCGATGGGAACCGCTTTAAAAGAGCCCATGCCTATTTCTCGGCGATAACGGATTATCATCTAGCAAGGACGGACAAGGGGCCTCTTTGGCTCTGGAAAGATCTATGAAAAACCTCAGGAAAAGCTATGAAAGATACTGACAGAGGCACCTTCAGAGAACCGATCACGAAGAAAATAAAGGGTCGTTTTCGAACGAAATATTTGAGGCAGTTGGCAGCGTGTTGAAATATCGGGAGAGACTTCTAGGCATGGGAGCATTACCGCTTTGTTAACAGAGGGATACAATTGAGGAAAAGTGGATGAGGGTGAGAACTTTTCTTCAGTTCCGAGGCTCACGGGCTGGTGTTTTCTGGCGACTTATCTGCGGGGGACACCTGCCCCCTCCGCATTCCCGCTCCTCAAAGGGATGAACGAATCATGACCTCCCAAATCCAGCCTGACTGTGAGATGCTGTTATCGGAATATATCATACCATTGAGGACCGGGTTGCGGCTTCCCCCGCTGATAAGTCTTGAAAACACGGCGCCCTTTCGCCAGTCACTTCTGAAAACCCTCACCCTCTTATATATTGACGTCATTCATGGAACTGTTAACAAACCGGTAATGCTCCCCTAGGCATTGGATGTACGAATGGTGGCTAGACACCGGCCATAACTTTCATAACTTCCTTGATCAACAACCCATGATTCCTCAAGTCTATGCTTAGAGCCAAGATTTCCAAGCACATATGGGGAGTGACCGCAATCGCAGTCGGAATCACACTAAGGCTCATCTTGTTCTTATGGAATGATTCTTTGTTTCGCGATGAAGCTAAACTATTGCTTAACATAGTCAACCGGAATTTTGCAGAGTTGGGAGGCATGCTTGACTATGGTCAGATGGCTCCGTTACCTTTTCTTTGGGGGCTACGACTGCAATACCTTATGGGTGCTAGGTCGGATTTACCTTTTCGGGCGATCCCATTGACTGCTAGCATTTTATCGCTTATTTTATTTTACTGTCTTGCTTATAAAACCATAAGAAATAAATATGGTATTATCATCTCGACCTGGTTGCTGGCAGTCGCTCACAACCAAATCCTTTATAGTTGCTTAGTCAAACAATACTCTCTTGACATTCTGATCTCCATTACTCTTATCTTTCTCTCATATCCCGTGCTCTCAAAGCAATTGAATTGCAAAAGAACTCTATATTTTGCCTCTTTCTGCTCACTCTCAATTTGGCTTTCGCACCCCTCTATCTTTATTGTAGGGGGAGTTTCTCTCGGATTAATAATAAATCATTATAATAGGAATTTGAGAAATTTGGCATTCTTCTTAGGAATAATCTCTCTATCCTTCACTATACAATATATATTTCTACTCAAAAACAATACCAGTCCGTATGTGTTGGATTTTTGGGAAAACGACTTTGCTCCTCATGCTTTCACGCTTTGGTACGCTAAGGCTCTTTTGGAGCCAATTGACGCAATATTGGGGCGTATTCGCTATCTTCAGCCTTTGGTGGGTATCACGTGCATAATCGGATTGGTCCACATCACAACAAGAAAAGAAGGTGGTTGGAATTCAGTGTTGATCTTTCCTCTGATTTTAGCTTTAATAGCAAGTTACTTTCACAAGTATCCATTTAGCGGTCGATTCCTGCTTTACAATACTCCTGGATTATTGCTACTTTTTGGATATGGTATTACTGGTATCTCTAATTTAGTGAAAAAGAGGTTTTGGCCGATTTTTTTATTTACTGCCTTAGTGGTTCCGTATGCGCTGATTTCCTGTATTACTTTCGGCCGACCTTGCGGCGGCGTCCGAGAGTCGATTAACTATGTTGCTGATAATATTAAAGCTGGCGACATAATACTTGTTGATTTGTTTTCCGCTCCTGTGTTTAAATTCTATGGACGCTTGACCCCAAGATTCGAATCATCTGCCAACAAAATCATTTTCGAATGGACTGATGAAAGTACTGTCAAATATGCTCCTTCACCCAAAGCTCTACTGTCCTCAATATCGGGGGACAGCAACATTTGGTTCATTGGTGAAGCCTCGGGCCAGCCAAGGCGATTTGAAATAGGTTTCTTGCGCAAAAAAGTCCGTGAGATAAATGACCTCCTTAAAGAGGACCGGAACCTTCTCGACACGCACCTTGTTGACCGTTCATTTGTGTTACATTATTCGCCTAGAAAGATGTAATTGGAGAGTAATTTTTGCCGTACCGTATGTCGTTTGGAGAAAAATGGAAAAAGGGCCCGAATGGCTTAGGAAAACTAAATCATACGATCAAAAAAAAGCTATGAAAGATACTGGCATGCGCGCCAACAAACAGCCGACCATGATCGAGATAAAAACTTGTTTCCAAACGACATGTTTGAAGCAGCTGATGACATTCCATGTAAATCAAGAAGGATTTCGTCGTTCCTGGAAAAGACGATTTGTTGCGCCACTCATCGGAAGATCGATATTCGGAGAATGGTTTTGTGGTGGTATCCTTGTGGAGGCCCGTAAAGGATGAGCGAAAATTCAAAAAATCTGCCAACCCTGAAGGATATACTGAAAGCACACGCAATAAGACGTGATTACGTGCGTTATTTACCTTTAGCCCGATTTGTACTTTACCCCATAGGCTTTATATTAACTTGGGTTGCAATTAGAATCGGACTAACAACCGAAGCAATTGCATGGCTATCCGGGATTCTAGGTATCGCCGGTTGTGTTTGTTTGGCAAGTGGACATGAAAGCCTTCTGCCAGTTGGTATTGGACTGCTACTATTCTTTAATCTCCTTGATTGCGTGGACGGAAGCATCGCTAGGACTATGGAGACTCAAAATTCTTATGGCAGATTTCTGGACTCGATTTGTGGAGCCATTGTAGACTTCGCCTTCTGGGGAATTATAGGAATTATGGCATTTCGCTATCCACAACACCTCTATTTTCCTAACCCATTTGGACTAGGCAGCCTTTTCTGGCTCATGATAGGTGGTTTGACTTGTTTTTTTTGTATTTGGTTGGGATATACTGAACGTACTTTCGATGAATTACTGAGACCATATTGGGATAAACTTCAAGTAGCCAGTAGGGACGGTGAGGTAACTTCCCCTGACCCGGCAAAAGTACAGCCTGCTGTAAATTGTTCACAGACAGTAGACTGGAGAACGATAATTAGAACCATAAATACCAATTTACGGGTCCGTGAGACGCACTACCTTGTGCTCGTAGTTGCATTTTGTACAAGCACTGTGGATCTATTGCTAGCCTGTTTCCTCAGCTATTATTTTCTTCAAGATGTCGTCTTAATCCTCATTTATTCAAGGCGAGGCAAGATGATCAAGAAATCCTTTTATTAATTTCCAAAAGGATACGTTATTTGGAAGACATAGAAACTATTGCTTCGGTTTTTGAAAATTATCGGCTGCCGTTTCCGCATTCGGAGGAAGGGTGGGCTTGGGCACTAGCGCCTGAGTCATCCAAATTCCTTGGGAGTCTGATAAGACATTATGATTTTGAAAATATCTTAGAATTTGGATCGGGCTATTCCTCCTCTATTATTGCTTATGAATTGGAGAAGTCAAACAGGGGGGTGCTCGATTCGATCGACAGTTCAACATACTGGAGTAACAGGGCTGAAGAACTCGCATCAACATATAACCTTATTCATAGAATCCGATTTTTCGTTCTCAAGCTAAAATTAACAGTTTACAAAAATCATCCATGCATTTTTTACAATATGGATGAACCCGTCCATCACTTCTGTCAAAAGTATGATCTTGTCGTGATTGACGCCCCACATCACGATTTGGGAAGGGATGGTGCTTTATACTACGCTTTTACCAAAGTAAAGGTGGGCGGATATTTCTTTGTTGATGATTACAATGCCGATCATATGCGCAGAACCATCAGGAGGTGGATAACTGCCTTTCCTCGCTCGATTTCGATCAAGAGCTTTGTCGAAATAGGTAATGGGATAGCCATCATCAAGAAAGAGGGGTTGGTGGCTAATGAGCCTATCATCTCACCTAAACAATTCATTATGGAATGGGCACGCTCTTTGAGAAACTTATTTAGGCTAAAAATACAAGGAATTGGTTGATAACCTTTCAATTTTCCGCCCGTTAAGAATCTTCTAGAAACCTGAGGAAGGACCTCTCTGACTTCATCAGGGGAAAGCGTTTCTTTCATTAGTTGATAATTCAATATGATATATCCTCCTTTCGATGCGTTCGAAAACCCGTATTTCTTGAGAACTGGCATGCGTATATGAGTTTTTTCCATTGTAAACTGTTGGCATGGAGTAAAAAGCGGAATGGAGATTAATGGAATGAACCTGACAGAGGAATTGGTAAGAAAAAGACAAAGAACCAATTATCCTGTTATGATAACTATACACCCGGACATAAATAGGGCGAATACTCGCCAGTGATTGGCTTGGGCGGTTCGTACTGGGATCCCATTATGCGCAAAAAGTTATGTCCTTATGTATAGGCACCGTAACGGATACCGTAACAGCAATAATTTGAGACAAAGGTCCATTGTCAAGATTTAGTACCTGAAAATAGACGTTTTGAAAATGCAATGTTATTCTTGTATTTCCTGACTGAAAAAGGAGATAAGTCACTTAAGCAGGGGGGTTTTGGATCTGAGATCTGTAATACAATAGCGGCTTACCTCGTCTTGTTCTGAAAACGACCCAGAGAACTGAGAGAATTCGGACAATGCCCGAGATCAAAATTATAAGATCGAACATCCGTGAAGATAAACCAAAGATCAGAATCCTTATGCTCAGTGTTGGAGCGATAGCCGGGACATTTCGGGTTATGATGGATATACTTGAAAACATCGACTTAAATTCATATCAACTCTCATTTACATACCAACCAGCCATGGAAAGGTGGGATAAGGAAACCATTGACACCCTAAAAGGATATCATGTGGAGGTTATGCCTTTAAAAGGAAACAAGCCGTTAGGAATAGAGGTTTTTGGGGATGTATTCCAAATTTTAAGAGAGAGATCATTTGACATTATTCATTGTTGGGACTCGCTGGTCATCTTTGCTAGACTAATAGGAAAAATGTTTGGGTGTAAAATTGTTCAATCAATTGGCAATCCACCAGAACAACCATCTGTGCGGCTTTCAAAAACTTTTTTTACCAATTTCCTCACATCTTTTTTGACTGATGGGGTTATCTTTTGCTCACACCAGGTAATGAGGAGCAACATGGCTCATAGTTTTTTCTATTGGAAAGGCAGTAAAATCACTGTTATACACAATTGTGTGGATATGAAAAGGATTAGAAACTTCGATAAGGTTATGATTTCTAATAAGTATTCTTTGGCACCAGGACAGATCGTTCTCACAAACATTGGGTATTTCAATGAACAGAAAGGTCAGACTTACCTACTTCAGTCTTTAAAAAGAATCGTTAAAGCGAGAGACAATGTTCGCCTTGTCATTGTCGGTTGGGGACCTCTTGAGAACAAATTGAGAGGAGTGACCCATGGTTTAGGTCTAGAAAAACATGTTATTTTTACTGGAAAGCTTTCGCACAATGAAGTTTTTGAAGTCTTATCATTTACCGACATTTTTGTACTTTCGTCTTTGTGGGAAGGCTTCGGAATTGTATTGGCTGAGGCTATGGCAAGCAGTGTACCAGTGGTTACCACGGATACGGATGGTAGTAGAGAAGTAATGGTAAACGGAGAGACAGGATTAATTGTCCCTACAAAAGATCCTGGGGTTTTTGCAGAAGCAGTCTTAAAGCTAATAGGTAATCCTGAGCTAAGACAAAAAATGGGACAAAATGGAAAACGAAGGGTAAATGCGATGTTTTCCCCTCGGAAATTTATTAAAGGTCATGAAAGCTTTTACAGGCAAATCTTGTCTTACTGAGGTACCGCCAATAGAACCAGCCTTATGAGGCCGGTCCCTAAAAGAGAAAATTGGCCAAAGTCAGGTTCTATTTGCACCTGACACTTCTGTGATCTTTTCTGTTTTTGTTCCAAGACATACTGCCTTATTGGATGCTCGTCCAAATTTACTGTTCTTAAGGAGTAATAGACTGTTGACAATAGAACTAGGCAATATCACTTTGAACTAACTGTAAACACCTAACTGATTGAAGATGCCAACCTCGCCGGGAGCTTGTCATCTTCTACCAGAAAAACTATTTCAGATCATTTCAATGTAGATCTAATGATTGACAAAACTATAGACTTAATGGAAGAAACTATTCCAGAAATCCCAAGATGATATCCTACAGAAAGCACCACAGTCCATTTGTCTCTATCATAATTCCGACCAGGAACAATGAAAAGGACTTGATCGATTGTCTCAATTCTATCTGCAGACTAAATTATCCGTTAGACAGTATTGATGTAACAATTTGGGATAACAATTCACGCAAAGAAAGCAAAGAAAGGGTAAAAGCCTTTTTGTCTCACAATATAAAGGAAACACCTTTACAGGTGTCCCTTATTGAAAACACGAATAATCTTGGAGGATTTACATCAAGGACTGAACTGCTTAAGCGAATTAATACAAAGGCAACTTTTGCTCTCAACATTGACGATGACGTTATTCTCCCCTTTGACCTCCTTTCTGAACTGATACCCCTTTTTCAACGAGACACTTCTATTGGAATCGTGGGACCAAGGACTGTTTTTGACGATGACCCATCAAAAACTGCTCATGGTGCTGGCCTTGTAAACTGGTGGGGCGGGCGTTATAGTGACGTGGATTCCAGAGAGTTGATGGAATGCGATTATGTTATTGGTTGCTGTATGCTCATAAGGCGAGCAGTGATAGACACGATAGGGGGATTTGACCCCGACTATTATACTTCCCACGCCGAGGTTGACTTTTGCCTAAAGGCCAAAAAGAAAGGCTACAAAATCATATATTGTCCTGACGTGGTTGTCAGACACAGGGTAGCCAGAGGGGGTACTCAGACGACGGAACGTAGGTATTATCTTTATAGGAACAAGCTATTTGTTATTAAGAAAAACGCTCCCATTCCCCAAAAATGGATTTCTTTATTTTTGTATTCTTTTTTTTGGCTTCCAAAAGCAATCATTGATTCTCTCCGAAGAACCAACCGTTTTGATTTCCGAGATTTAAAGATTATGTCAAGGGCAATGGCAGATGGTTGGCTGAATAGAACTGGAAGAAGGTTTTGAGAAGATACCCATGTCGGCCAAGTTACTTTTCGTAATAGATGCCCTGGAATTCGGTGGAGGGGAACGCGTGTTTCTCCAACTGGTTGAGGGTTTGAGAGCTCGATTTGATATTGTTGTAGCTGCAACGCCTGGAGGGGAATTTGAACAGGGCGTAAGAGAATTAGGGGCCGAGTTCTATCCTGTTGATATGGGCAGACGGTTTTCCTTGAAGCCAATATTACAAATAAAAGGAATAATTTTAAAGCACAGGATTAACATTTTACATAGCCAGGGAACAAGAGCAGACTTCTTTGGCAGGGTGGCCGGTAAGATAGCAGGAGTGCGGCATATTATTTGTACCATTGCAATGCCGATTGAGGGATTCGATGTGGGATATTTGCGGAAAAAATATTATCAATTCTTTGACTGCTTTACGGAACGATGGGTGGACCGCTTCATTGTGGTATCAGACTCCCTAAAGCAACTGATGGTCGAAAAGCGTAGGATACCTGATCAAAAAGTCGCCAGAATCTACAATGGCATTGAACTTGGTGCATATAATCAGGGTAGTAGTTACAGACATCTGAGGAAAGAATGGGATGTCCCTTATGATGTTCCGTTGATTGCAGCAATAGGCAGAATGGTCTGGCAAAAGGGGTTTGAGTACCTGATCAAAGCGATACCTGATATTGTGCTGGATGTATCCGATGCCAGGTTTTTGATTGTGGGTGACGGACCGCTGACAAGAAAGCTTGTAGCTCTGAGCAGGGAGCTGGGAGTAAGTCAAAAAGTGATTTTCACCGGGTTTCGAAGTGATGTGAAAGAAATCCTCTCTGCAATTGATATCCTGGTAATCCCCTCTCTCTTGGAAGGCTTTCCGATGATCACCCTTGAGGCGATGGCTATGGCAAAGCCAATTGTCGCAACAAATATCACTGGAATAAATGAACAAATAACAAATGGAGAAAACGGGATCATTGTTCCGCCAAGAGATCCTAGCGCTTTAGCAAAGGCGACTATAGGTTTGCTTGGAAATAGGGAAACTGCTCGAAGAATGGGATTGGCAGCAAGAAAAAAGGCAGAACAAGAGTTCTCCGTTGAAAAAATGGTTTCCGAAACGGACAATGTATACAAATCCCTTGTGGCCACCGATTAAGTCCATGAAACACTCAGGCCTTAATTCTCAAATCGGCAAACATCAACATCTCCTCTCGTTTGGCCTCTTTTTCTTCATATGTTTGGTATTCTATTATGATACGATTCAGCTCCCCTTTGTGGCAGAAGACTATGTCCGAATTGTGAGGCACTATTCGGAATTTGAAAACGAGCTGATGGGCCCGCTCAATACCCCGCCCGCTTTCACCGCCCGCTTTAGACCGGTTCAGTTTTACGCCCTTGGATTGGCTTATAAACTCTTTGAGACAAAAATTTTTCTTTACAGGATGGTTGGCCTTATTCTTTTGGCCCTTTCAGCTTTCTTGCTTGCCCGGTTTTTGACCGAATCATTAGGGGTTCGGCGGTGGCCTGCTATGATTGCCGCCTTGTTTAGCGTTATGCACTTTTCATTAGTCGACATTGTTTATTTCTACTGCGCCCAGCCCATATTCATTATCGGCCAGATTCTGCTCATTATACTTCTCATACGCCTCTACAGGGAATCTTTTATGAGTACCCCATCGCTGATCAATTCAACAATCCTCTTCTTATTTGCGCTCCTGACGTTGCGTTCCACCATTGTATTTTATCCACTTGCTTTATTTCGATACCTGCACCCCTCATTCCGCCGGAACTATTCTGCAAAGCGGATGGCTTTAGGTTTCGGGATCCTGCTCATTCCGATTCTTCTAATCCTAGTCTTGGAATCAGGAAGAGGAAGATCCGCCCCTTCCCTTATCCACACTAGCCTCTTTCAGCTGGCAAAGAACGGCATCGTGTTGGTCAGCCATCTCTTTCATACATTCAGGCCTTTCGGGTTCACCCAACTTTTGGAATCCGAGGGTATTTCGGTAACGCGATTGTTGGCGTTTTTCGGAGATAATCCAAAAGCGGTGCTGATGATCGCTCTCGCCATCGGGTTTGTCGTCGTATTTGGTTTGGTTTGGTTTCGAGGTGATTTCAACTGCCGATTTCTTTGTCTCGGGTTACTTGTTAATCTAATGATGTTTAGCCAGTACGAGGCCGGAACATCTCTCCGCTATCTGAACCTATCAGTCGTGTTTTTATCCGGCATTGCCGCATACCTCTATTCTCAAAGGATTCCCTCATTCAGATATCGGATAGGCATTATCATCGCAACGATCCTGTTCCTCTATAATATACTCACGCTCCATTATGTAAAACAGCCGTACTTGGTGGAGATCCGCACATTGGATCAACTAAAGAAAAGACTGATCCAGGGGGAGCAGATCTCACCTGGGGACTACAGAACCATCCAATACGTACACCGGATCAAACCTGGTCAAACCCGTGCAGCACTTCGTGCCTTTTGGAAGATTAATAGCAATGAATAAACATGAGACAGCCACAGAGCGCCATGAAATTACGAGATTTGAGCATTTTTTACTATCTGAACGTATCAAAACTGAAGCAGGGCAGTCGCTAAGGAAGAAAGCGAAACAGATCTCCAGGCTTATGCCCAGTGTCAACTGCCAGTCCCTCGTTCCACTTTTCCATAACAAAAGGGGCGAATACTAAAGAGAAGATTTGACGGCAATGAAAAAACAAGCCATTAACGATCTTTGTTGCGAATGCATCATATAATTTGGACAATCTGGATCAAAAACAAAAACGGGATCATATTCCTCGCCACTTTATTTTTTTTCTTTATTGCGATAGGTCTTGCCGCACTGAGTTTCGAAACTGACAAGACTCCACAAAGACTCTTACTACCCCATAAGGATTTTGCTGCAAATTCGACTCATGGTCGAATGCTTATTGTCCTTTTGGATTCCTTGCAGAAGAAGTACATGTTCAGCAAGTACATGCCGTTTTTGTCTGAACAGAGGAAACGTGGAGCTTGGGGGACCTCGGTAGTAGTGTCGGTTCCGCTGTCCATTGCCGGAACAAATGCCATTTTTTCCGGTATGGTATCTAATCCACTTGCCATTATTGAAGATTTTCAATCCTCGACTTCCGCCTACGATAACCTTGTTCAGCGAGTTGCTCAAACGAATCGGCGCGTTGTGATCATACAAGGGTTATCATCCGGCCTCTATGGTCATTATCCCAGAGTCAAAACGATTAAAGCTGGGCAATTTCTCTTTGGCGAGTATCGGGAAAGAAGTGATCGTACGTTTGCTGAGGCCGCTAAATCCCTCAAAAGTGAAAAATGGGATTTGGCCGTAATCACATGTTATTCTTTGGACCATGTTGGTCACCTGGAAACCCCTCAGTCGGCCGAATATAGAGCCATGCTTAGCAATATTGATGACCACATCCGAGAAATTGTGCGTTTGACCAACGACAAAGACACCGTTTTGATTACCTCCGAACACGGCATGGACGACCGGGGTTTTCATATGGACCAAAACACGGATGTCATGGAAACAGGCTTTATAATTTGGGGTCCCGGGATACGAAAAGGGGGCGAAAAATGCATTTTACAAATTGATTGGGCCCCTACGCTCTCTATATTGGCGGGAGTGTCTCCTTATTATAACTCTCCGGCCTTGCCAGACCTAGATCTTCTCAACTTATCTAGCAATGATCAATCTCGTTTGTTGAAAGAATTCTCACAACGCATTACCCAAAGTTCAGCCAAACTATCTTTTCGCGACCTTCGAAAAAAGCGAATGGCCTTGATGCAAACAACGAGCTCGCCGGTAGTGGCTGTCATTGTCGTCTTGATGACCGTGATTTCTGCGGCCCTTCTTGCCTGTGTAGCTGTTGGTGGCACCCAATGCGGACTATACCTTAGAAAGGCGTGTTTATTGATTTTGGGAAGCGTTTTGTGTGTTTTCTCGGCGATTAGTGCATCTTCTCACTTTAACCTTTTTTCGAAATTTCCCGCTAATATTCCTTTTACTGCCAATTTCGTTTTGAGACACCCAACCGAAGTCATTGTCTTTTTCGTTGTCATCACGGTCCTTTCGATGTGGTTTACACGAAAATCTCAGTTAAACACCACCGGCTCATGGCAATGGTTCATGTTGCTTATGTCTTCATTTGTTCTAGCTTCCGTTTTTCTTTCAAAAACTCCCTATTACCCTTTAAGCTGGGTTGTATGGTGCTTCCCTTTGATAGCCTTCGGAATTACCCAACGAAAATCATGGATAGTAGTTTTCAGTGCCTTGTGGGTTGGTCTCGCTATCCGAAGACTAACATTTTTGAGTGCATACCATCAAATAGATTTGCCTGACAGATGGGTTCTAGCTTTTGCGGTTATGGTCGTTTCCTTGATCTATCTTTGGTGGAAATTAAAATCCGATAAGGAAGCATGGCAACTTCTTGGAATCACTATTCTAGTTTTTAGTTTAGCCACTTTCATAGTTGGCTTAACAAGCACTGCCGGAGTATGTGGGTTTCTCTTGGTGCTGTTGCTGATTCCCGTTACGCTATTGAGCCGAAAGAAACCTAAGGCAGAAAACCTCTGGCTGGCTCTATGGGTGGTCTATTTTTGTCTCGGAACATCAAGCAGGCTTGATCATTTGACCCACATGGTTTTGTTACCGTTGCTGATGGCAACTTGGGTAGCCGTAGACAGATCTTCGGTCGTGGTCCGAGGGATAGCATTTAGCCTTTTGATATGGGGGCTTTACCTTTTACCAGGAAATGGTTTTGATCTTAATCTTCGCGAGTTGCATGATAGATATATCATGTCTTCGGTTACCGTTGAACATATTGAATACGCCGTTATGCTCATTGTCTCTCGATTTCTATTACCAGTCTCGGTACTCTTAGCTGGTATGAATTGGAACGAACCCCACGTTTCGTTTTGCTCCATCGCATCGACGGCACTTCTGCCAGCGATTTGCGCAATCGGCACAATTCTCACAACTATGATTTTGAAACCAAGTGCCAGCTACCCTTGGGCGGAACTTGTAAAGATCACCGTTACTCTTGGGTATTCAGTAATTATAGTTTTGTCTCTTTTTTGTGCTACAGTAATCCAGCGAATAGCCAAGCTTCGTATTTAAGTGCAATTCAGATGAGGGGACAGTCGGGGGAATAGGGGACGTCCATAAAATCATAAAATATCATTCATCCAAGAAATGAAAGCCATTTTCATTGGCAATCGCTTGCCCTCGCTTTACCGAAATGCCCACCGCGGGTTGGGTAAGGCCCAGCTCTCTTGCCAGGGATGTTGCACTGATACCCAGTTCTCTCACCGCCCAGTAACAAAACAGAATTCTTGCCTTGACGTTCCCTGGATACTTTCCCGGCACGTATACACATTACACATTCGGGAGCATTCCCGAATTCTTACCGATTCGGGGTTACTAATTTGAGGTTTGGCCCC
>CAZXCQ010000014.1:0-39067 GCA_964639275.1 uncultured Desulfobacteraceae bacterium
TCCAGAATCTAAATTGCCAGAATCAAAGACGTAACTTATGAGACGCGATACTAGTCTATCCCCGGAGGGTCTTTGCGCATGAGGATTCAGGCGGTGACCTTTGACGCTTACGGGACCATCCTGCATCTGGAAAACCCGTTTGAACGTCTAAAGGATCGGCTCCATCGTATCGGGCTCTTGGTTCCGCTTGAGGCAGCAGAGGAGGCCTTTATCCACGAGATGTCCTACTACAGGGAGCACCATCTGGAGGGGAGGGATGACAGAAGCCTCCTCTCCTTGCGTCAGAGGTGTGTGGAGGTCCTTCTGGGGAAGCTGGCTGAGAGGGGATACCGGTCGGCGGTGCCGCCAGATCAGATGCTGGAACTGCTAATGGATTCCATCCATTTCCGTCCCTTTGATGACGTACGGCCTGTCTTGGAGTGGTGCTCCTCCCGCGGACTCGCAACCGGTGTGATCTCAAATTGGGATTATTCGCTCCCGGCCACGCTCGATCGTCTCTTTGGCGGGTACCGGTTCGATTGTATCCTGGTATCGGCCACCGAAGGTATCCCCAAATCAGACCCTTTGATCTATCTCAGGGGGGCGGAACGCCTTGGGTTTGCCCCTTCACGCATCCTCCATATCGGCGACGAGATCGAAAATGACCTGATTGTGGCCCGGAACGCCGGATTCAATGCGATCCTCCTCGATCGGGACGGCCGCCGCAGAAACGCAAAAGGCCCTTCCATAAGGGCACTCACCGATCTGCCCTCAACAGTAGAAGATCAGGCGCATCACCGCCCCTGAAAGACCGGTTTTCGTTTTTCAAGGAGCGCGCTGATCCCCTCTTTGGCATCTTGCATCTCAAAGGTACGGGACTGGTACAGGGCGTCGATCTCTGCGGCACCCCGCGGGTTCCACTGGAGATGCCGGTAGATGGCGTGTTTGATCATCCTCACAGCCACGGGTGCAGATGCCGCTATCTCCCCGGCCAGTTCCCAGGCCTTTGGCAGTACCTGCTCCCCTTCCAGGGCATAGTTGGCCAGTCCGATCTCTGCTGCTTCTTTACCGCTGATCAGACGGCCGGTATAGAGGAGTTCATTGGCCCGGGGAAGCCCGATGATCTGGGGCAGCATATAGGATACGGCCATTCCCGTGTGAAGACCGAGCCGGGCAAAGTTGGCGCCGTATTTGGATTGCCTGTTGGCAATGCGGATGTCGCAGATCAGACAAAGGCCAAACCCGCCACCGATGGCATGGCCATTCATGGCCGCAATGGTTGGCATCTCAAGGCCCTGGATCTCCAGAAACGGGCCATAGGCATCCATGAGGGTCTGATGGGGAAGCCGGCCCCTGTCATCAACGATCCCGCTCTTAAAATCGGCGCCGGAACAGAAGGTGGTTCCACTCCCGGTGATGATCAGACAGCGAAGGTCTTTATCTTCCTTGGCCCGATTGACGGCCTCGCGGAAGGCCGGCATGGTCTCGTCATCCATGGCGTTCCGGTTATTCGGACGGTTAAAGGTAATCCGGGCAATCTGGTCTTTGATCTCAAACAGGACAGGTGCATCTGACATGGTAGACTCCTTTGAGTGATATAGAATGGGGGACCAGAACGGAGGGCGGTAGATATCAAAGGTAAGCCATCCGGATCCAACACAGTCTTTACTCGCGTTAGTAGTCCCTGGAAAAGACGCCATTCCATTATAGGGAGATGCCGCACAGAATCAAGTCCCTGATTTCGGCAAATGGATCAAAAATCCTCTAAAGGCACTGAGAGGTGGCTCCAAACCGCGCGCTGTTGTGGTGAAGCGTTAGTCACAGAATTCTTGATTCATGAAGGTGCGGAGTAAAGTGGATGAAATGAAATTGATTATTGGGGCACCCCTGCACCGGGTGGCTGATCCCTTTTTGGCAGCTTTATGATGAACTTTGTGCCTTTTCCCTCCCTTGATTCACACGCGATAACCCCCTTGTGTTCATCTACGGTCTTCTTCGTAATCATCAGGCCCAAGCCCGTCCCCTGGCTCCCCTTTGTACTAAAAAACCTCTGAAATATCTTCTCCCGGGTCTCCGGGTCCATCCCGCAACCCGTATCCACCACCTGGTACTCCACAGCACAGTCCTCTCCCTTTAATGACCGCAAAAAGACCTCTTTACGAATCCTTGATCGGCCAATATCCGCGCAGGCGTCTATGGCGTTTGCCACCAGATTTAGGAGACAGCGGTGAATCCCTTCGGGGTCTAGCCATACCTCATCCAGACCCTTGCCCGGTTCAAGATGGAGGGTAACGCCATGTTCACGGGCACGGGGGAGCATCAGATCATAGACCTCCTGGAGCGGCCCGTTGGGGTCGCACAGCCGGTACTCAGGCTCTCGCTCCTTGGCATAATTGAGGAGATCCATTGCCAGGCCCTTGATCTTGGCCACATTCCCCTTGACCATGTCCCAGCCCTGTGACAGATACTTCTCGTTCTTGAGCTCAATCCCCTTTTCGAGGACAAAGGCGCCGCCGGTGAGACCACCCGTTATGTTTTTGATGGCATGCGCGATGGCTGCCACGGTCTGGCCGACAACGGCAAGCCTCTCCGCCTCCAACAGTTTCTTTGTCTTATCTTGAACAAGCCGCTCCAGGTTTTCCGTGTATTCCCTCAGTTTGGCCCTGAGCGCGATACTCTCCCTGGCCCTCTTGAGGGCAATCCCCAGGACATCATCATTGATGGGCTTTGTGACAAAATCGGTTGCATCAAACTTCAGGCTCTGTATGGCGAGCTCCATATCCCCATGTCCCGTAATCATGATCACTTCTGTCTCAGGGCTCTCTTTCTTTATCCTCTGAAGCAACGCGATCCCATCCATCCCTGGCATCTTGATGTCTGTCAGTACAATGGGGGGACGCTCCTTTTTAAAGATGCGGAGGGCCTCTTCGCCATTTTCGGCCGTCAGCACCTCATATCCACTGTCCTTCAAAGAGATGCCAAGGACCCTCCGGATACCTTCCTCATCGTCGATCAGAAGAATTTTTTCGACCATAGGGCCTCACTCTGAAGCAGGGAATCTGATAACAAAATTACTGCCTTTACCTTCCTGGGTCTCCACCTCGATGGTTCCGTCATAATCCTGCACAATACCGTAGCTGATGGAAAGCCCCAAACCGGTGCCCCTGCCCACCTTTTTGGTGGTGAAAAAGGGTTCAAAGATCTTGTCGAGTTTGGATTTCGGGATACCACACCCTGTATCCTTGATCTCTACGATCACGGAGCCATCCCTCAGACCACTCTTGAGAGATATCCGCTTCTTGTCTCCCCGGTGATCGCCCTGCGTCCACTTCTCTTCAATGGCATCCCTTGCATTGATGAGCAAATTGACAAAGACCTGCTCCAGACGATTGGAATCGGCCATAATGGGCGGGAGATCATCTGCCAGCTCCTGGACCACCTCTATCTCCCGAAGCTTTAGCTGCTGGCTAAAGATGTCAAGAGACCGCCTGATCGCCTCATTCACCTGAACCTTCTCCTTTTTGACCTCTGACTTACGGCCAAATTCTCTCATATGGTTGATGATCTTTGATGCCCGGTCCACATGACTGTCGATCTCCTGGGCCATGGTCTTGAGTATCTCATCCTGGATGGGCTGATGGTTCTCGACCTTTCTCCTGAGATAGCTGCTTGCCGTCTTGATGACCGAGAGGGGCTGATTGAGCTCATGGGCAACCCCTGTGGCCATTTCCCCGAGGGTCGCCATCTTGCTAGCCTGTATCAGCTGCTGTTCCGCCATCAGTCTCGTGGTAATGTCGCTTGTGGTAACCAACAGGGCCTCCCGCCCCAGATGATCGTAAGCCGAGACCCGAACGTTGACGTAGATGATATTTCCATCCCTTCGGATCTGCCGCACCTGATTCAGGGTATTAAACCCCTTTATCTCGGTGGCATACCTCTCTCGGTCCTCTTGCTCAAAGAGCTGGAGAAAAGATGTCATAAACAGTGAATATTTTTCGAATCCATATACAGGGGTTACACTGTCATTGCAATCCAGTATCTCAAGGGTCTCCTGGTCCAGAACAAATACTGGGTTTGGGATGGTATTGAAGATGCTTCGATATTTCTCCTCCGACTTCTTGACCTCCCACTCCAGGTGCTTCATCTGGGTCACGTCAAGGCACATCTCCATTGCCGCTGTGATCTCTCCCTTGGAGTCCCTGATAGGGGAAGTCCTCACCAGCCAGAAAGACCGGGTGCCGTCTTTATTAAAACCCTCTTCTTCGCTGTAGTGCGACTCCCCATCTTCAAATGTCTTTAGTACAGGGCACACCTCACATCGCTCTGATCGACTCTTGTAGGCCTTGTAGCAGTAATCCCCTAGTCTCGGGTCAAACTGGTCGGCAAACTCGCGGTTATACCTGATCAGCCGCAGATCCCTGTCTTGAACGGTGATATAGCAGGGGGCAAGCTCAAAGATGCGCTGGTATTCCTTCTTTTGCTCATTTAGCTCCTCCTGCTTTTTCCCTATCTCTTTGCCCATCTGTTCAATTGCGAGGGCCAGGTGGCCTATTTCATCATGCCTTGCGATGTCGACGGAGTAGTCATATTCTCCATCGGCCATATGCCTGGTTCCCTCAATCAGTTTCCT
Source organism: uncultured Desulfobacteraceae bacterium (assembly GCA_964639275.1). Lineage (GTDB taxonomy): Bacteria > Desulfobacterota > DSM-4660 > Desulfatiglandales > Desulfatiglandaceae > CAZXCQ01. The sequence continues at coordinate 4,610 of CAZXCQ010000014.1, forward strand.
GATCGGTCGGTTTACAAACCTCACCAGAAAAAGCCCCACGATGGCGGAAGTTCCCAAAAAGATCAAAAGGGCAAAGACCACAATCCCCCTTTCGTAAGTGGCTATTGTCCTGTCGGTATCCTTGAGGGAGAGCACCACATCAAGCCCGCCCAAGACCTTTTTTCCCTCGGGGTGAACGTGGCATGGATCGGTGGAGCAACCCGGTTCGTTGTAGATGGGGCTGATGATCCCGAGGAGTCGCTCTCCAGTCGGTGACTCAAATATACGTGTCCTTCCTGCCAAGTCCACGGATTCGAGAGGGGGTCTTACCCTGTGGCAGATATCGCATGCCTCCGCCTTTATGTTGGTCACCTGATCGATCTCCCTGGCCCTGTTGCTAAACTTGATCTGGCCCTGTTTGTTATAGATCCGAATATTCTCTATGTCCTTTTGTCGGCCGATATTCTTTATGATCTGGTTTATGTCGTCTCTCGAATTGGACATCATGGCATAGTGGGCGCCCAGTCTGATGGTATTGCCCAACCGGTCGGCCCCTGCGACCATATTTTCGACCGCCCTTTTCTTGTAGTGCTTGATGTTGTAATAGGCCCACGCGGATATAACCACCAATAGGATCAACCCAACACAAGAGATCAGCCGGAAGCTGAGGCTGTGAAGGATACTGGTGGGTCTTGAAGATATTTTAAGAGAAATAATCTTCTCCATCCAATCGTATCTTCTCAATAATGATGGGGGCGCAAAAAGTCCGGCTAGCCCTTTTTCGTCATTACGGCCAACCCCGGATCAGGGCCTGTCCCGGACCGGATCCAGTATCCGGGGCGGTGTTTTGACCGCTCCCGGGATGTCTCATATCGAGGGACCGATCATATGCTTTTCATTGACAGATCAACAGGATAAGGGTAGCATTTATTTGAATATTACATGGTTCACCACTTTAAGGCAACCCATATCCCAAGAGGCCCAAAGCGGTAGCGATGGGCAAGCCGCCCTTGCGTGAGGGAGTTTATTGGAACCATGGTCCGGGGTGGATATGAGGCTTGATTAGACAGCCAAAATTTGATAGACAGATTATCTTATTATTATCAGCCTTGTTTTTTCCTTTTTACCACGGGGGTAAGAGATATGAAGGAAACCGTTTTTAGTATATGCGGCATGTGCACTGTTAGGTGTCCCATCCGGGTAGAGGTTGAGGACGGGGTAGTGAAATGGATTGAAGGAAACCCGCACGACCCCGGTATGGCTGGGAGGCTTTGTGCCAAAGGCTCTGCGGGCATAGCCATGGAATATGACTATGAAAGGCCTCGCTACCCGATGATCCGCAAAGGCAAGCGGGGAGAAGGGGAGTGGGAGAGGGCCTCGTGGGATGAAGCCCTGGACTATGTTTGTGATAAATTGAAGACCATTACTGAAAAATACGGGGGAAAGGCCGTTGCCCTGAGTGACCGGGGGGGGCCTTTCAGAGATATCCATCGAAGCTTTTTGAGGGCCATTGGCTCTCCAAACTACTTTAATCACGACTGTACCTGTGCCAGGAATATTCAGCATGCCGCCATATCCCTTTTCGGATCAGGCAGAAAGACATTTAATTATGATTATAATCAGTGCAAACACCTCATCCTTTACGGTCGAAACGTATTCGAATCCTTGAGGGTAAAGACCGCAAACGCGATAATGGAGCTTCTCGACCGGGGAGGCAAAATCACCTATATTGATGTCCGCGCGAGCGGCACCGCCATGAAGGCGACCCGTTTTTGGATGGTCCGACCCGGGACTGATTATGCCCTTAACCTCGGCATCATCCACACGGTCCTCCGGGACAAATTGTACGATGCAGAGTTCGTCGCCAAATGGGTGGATGGGTTTCAAGAACTGGAGTCCTTTGTTGCCGAGTACACCCCGGAATGGGCCTCGCGGGAAACGGGCGTCCCTTCCCGGGAAATCACGGATTTCGCCCACGAGGTGGCTCAGGATAGGCCCTCTGTCATTTTTCATCCGGGCTGGATGACCGCCCGTTATCTGGATTCATTTTACAGCTCCAGGACGGCTTACATCCTCAATGCCCTCATGGGCAGCATCGAGGCCCCTGGGGGGCTCTTTTTTCAGAAGGGACCGGGTGATGTGGGCGCAAGGGGCCTCAATGCCCTCCTTGACACCCTCCCCAAACCAGAGGACAAACGCGTCGATGGTTGCGGATGGAAATACAAGCACTTTGAGTCAGGCCCGGGCCTCTTGCATCTGCTCTATGCTGCCATTCTCTCTGAGGATCCTTATCCGGTAAAGGCCTATATCGTCTTCAGACACGATCCCCTCCTCGCCCTCCCGGACCCCGAGGGACAAAAAAAGGCGCTGGATAAGTTGGACCTCCTCGTCTCCGTCGACAGCAAATACAGTGAGACAGCCTGGTATGCCGACGTGCTACTCCCCTCTGCCACGTATCTGGAAAAATCAAGCGTACTGGCCACAGGAAAGGGTCTGAAGCCCCAGTTCAGGATGCGTAAACAGGCTATTGAACCGCGAAATGAGGCCAGACCGGACTGGTGGATTTTCAAGTCCCTGGCCGAGCGACTGGGCGTGGGTGAATATTTTAAGTTTAATGATATTGAAGAATTCTGGGAGTGGCAGTTGGAGGGAACAGGAATCAAAGTCTCGGACTTTGAGAAAAAGGGATTTGTTTCCCTGGCAGACAAGCCGGTCTGGTGGGACCGCATGAAAGACCTGAAATTCAAGACCCCGTCCAAAAGGATTGAATTTGTATCCAGTCTGCTTGAGGAAAATGCAATACCCTCCTTTAAGCCTTATGAAAGCCCCAAGAAACCGGAAAAAGGGTCGTTCCGGCTCGCCTTTGGTCGCAGCCCGGTCCATACCCACGGACAGACCCAGAACAACCCTGTGCTCAGTGAAATCATGCCTGAAAACACCCTATGGATAAACGCGGGAGAGGCCAGAGAACTGGGCATTTCAAACGGAGACCTCGTGGAGGTTACTTCTTCGGATGGTAGTCATTCGGGGACCATTTCTGCTTACGTAACCGAATTTATCCATCCCCAGACGGTTTACATGGTCCATGGTTTTGGTCGGAAGGTGCCCTGGCAGACCCGTGGGTACAACAGAGGCCTTGGTGATTATCGTTTTGAAACGGGTTTGTTGAATGTCTATGACCCGGTGGGCGGGGCAAACGCCCTTCTGGAGTGCACCGTCAGGGTCCGGAAAGCGAATTGACCGATCAATATTTGGAGGGACACCAATGAGCGAATACTATCTTTATCAGGACGTCAAGCGCTGTATCGGGTGTTTTAGCTGTGAATCGCACTGCAAGACAAAAAACAATCTGCCCATGGGGCCCCGGTTCTGCCAGATCATACCTGTGGGACCAAAACTGGTAAATAACCTGCCCCGGATGGCCAATATCTTTATGCCCTGCTTTCACTGCGAAGACCCGTGGTGTGTGAGGGCCTGCCCCACCGGTGCCATGCAAAAAAGGGCAAAAGACGGTATTGTCTTTGTAGACGGCTCCGTCTGCATTGGCTGCAAGAGCTGTATCACGGCCTGCCCGTGGGGCACACCCCAGTGGAATCCCGAAACAGGGAAGGCGGTCAAATGTGACTATTGCATGGATAGAATAGATCAGGGAATGGAACCTGCCTGTGTCGCAAAATGCATAACCAAGTGTCTCCATTTTGGGAAGCCTTCGATCAAGACCAGGCTGATTCGGGAGCGATACGCCAAGACCGTTGCGGAGCTTTGGTAAGATGTAATGACCACGACCAGTCTGTACGATGTGCCGGTGTTCCGGCACTTCATATCCCTTGTGTATCCCCCGTAGTATCGCGTCTCATAAGTTATGTCGTTGATTCTGGCAATTTGAATCCTGGATAGTATAAGATCCCAAATTACAAGCACAAAGACGGGGAAATTCCAAGCACCAAGCACCAAATTCCAAACAAATTCTAGGTCGCAAGCACCAAATTATTTACCCTGTTGAATAATGCTTCGCACTAAATCTACGATTTATTTAACAGGCGGGAATAGCTGAACTATGTCGAGTGAAACACTTTGGCCCTTTGAAACCCCGGGCATTGGGGATTCCGTTTTTTGGGTGTAAAACTCGCCATTGCCCTCCCCGAGTGCCAGTTTTGAAAACAGCTAAATTGATACCATTTGCAGAATATAACCCATGAGAGTCGATCTTTGCCCTGTAAAAAACCTCACTGAAGATCTGTCGCAAAGGCTCTCCTCTGCTCAAATCACAAAACCTGGAGGCCGGGAGATAACAGAGCGCATACTGGGACTGGTCAATGACATCAGTTCGGGAAGGGGGCAGTCTGGACATATCCAGGCCATTGCGTCGCTTGCAGGGATGCTCTCCGATTATGGAGACGATAGGGTTTGCACCGAAACCGGACAGATGGTTTCTTCGGTCCTCAAGAAACACAGGGCCGTATTTATCAGTCATATAGAGGTCCACTATTGCCCGTCAGGGGAATGTACCACACTCTCACCTGCACCGTGTCAATTGGCCTGCCCTGCGGGTGTTGACGTGCCCGGTTATGTCGCGCTTGTGGGTATGGGACGTCATAAAGAGGCGCTGGAAGTCTTGCGGGAGGATCTCCCATTCCCCGGCATACTTGGCAGGATCTGCATCCACCCCTGTGAAAAGGCCTGCCGCAGGGGTGAAGTGGATGAGCCCATCGCCATCTGCCAGCTAAAGCGAGTTGCCTTTGATCGGACCGATGAGATGGAAGCCGGGCATCCCGTTGCGACGCCTCACCGGTTTAAAGAAAGAATCGCCATAATCGGGAGTGGTCCGGCGGGTCTTTCCACCGGTTACTTCCTTGCAAGGATGGGCTACAGACCAACTATCTTTGAATCCATGCCCGAACCGGGCGGTATGCTGCGATGGGGTATTCCCACCTACCGCTTGCCCCGACATATCCTCCAGATGGAGATAGACCATATCAAGGCCCTTGGCGTCGAGATCCGGACAAATGTGACGTTTGGTAAGGATATCACGCCTGAAGGGCTAAAACGCCAAGGCTTTGAGGCGGTCTTTGTCGGGGTGGGGGCCTGGTCCTGTATTCCCCTTCCTATCGAAGGGGCGGAGGCCAATCCCAATATCGTTGACTGTCTCGCCTTTTTACGTCATGAACATCTACGCAAGTCCATGGTTGGGAAGAGACCGATTATCATCGGCGGAGGAAATGTTGCCATTGATTGCGTGCGTACTGCATTGCGATTGGGTCTCGACGAGGTGCACCTGGTCTACCGGCGATCAAGACGCGAGATGCCTGCCATCAAGGAGGAGATCGAAGCCGCCGAAGAGGAGGGCGCCACTCTTACATTTCTGTCCTCTCCTGTTCGTGTCCATGGCGAGAATGGAAGGCTGACCGGTCTTGAGTGCGTCAAAAACAGCCTGAGCGAACCCGACTCCACCGGACGTAGACGCCCGGTCCCTGTTGAGGGGTCAGAATATATCATCCCCGCCGATACCATCATCCCGGCCATCGGTCAGAGGGTGGATGTCGTTTCCCTCAATACCATAAAAGGATTGGAATTCTCGAGGGACCAGTTCGTCGTCGTTGACCCCGAAACCATGGAGACCCCGGTTCCCCGCGTGTTTGCAGGGGGGGATGTGGTAACCGGGCCGGCCACTGTGGTCGAGGCAGTGGCATCCGGGAAGAAAGCCGCCCAGGCCATCCACCGCTCCCTGAGAGGGTTACCCTATTCGGAGCATGCCCTTTTGCCGGCCAGACGTAAGCGGGTCCCGGCTATGGCGTTCCCTGCACAGGAGAGAACCCTGCCATCTCGACCGATTGTGCCTCGCATCGGTATTAAAGAAAGACAAGAAAATTTTGATGAAGTGGAACTCTGTCTCAGCGCTGAAGATGCCTCCAGGGAATCCAAGAGGTGTCTGCGCTGCGACCTGTGTATCGCTTGCGGCCGCTGTGTGGCGGTATGCCGCGACCAGATGCAGGTGGAGGCCATTCACCTCTCGTATGTAACCGAGCACGCCACAGAGGATACCGACCTTCTTCGGCCGACCGCGCTGTGTATCGGCTGCGCCTCATGCGCCCTCAGCTGTCCCACCCAGGCCATAACCGCAGAAGAAAGCGGTGGCGAGAGAAGCATTCGGATGTGTGGCGCGGAGATGAGCCGCCACAAACTGGTTGCCTGTGTCTCGTGTGGCATCCCATTTATCCCTGAAAAATATCTGGCCTACGTTCGCCAAAAGACCGCCAGTCAGAAAAGAATTGTCTCTCAACCCAACCTCTGCCCCGCCTGTGCCAGAAAGGCCGGGGCAGAGAATTTTGTAAAACAGCTTCTTTTGTAACACCTTGGCTCTTTGAACCCCGGGGAATAGGGATTCCGAACCCCCATTCCCCTGTGTCAGTTCCAATTTTGATGAAAGCCAAATTGATAGGTTACTTTCTTTCTTATTGACTTTGTGCGGCCACCCGGAGGGGACAGAAGACAGGTCGCCACGAGCGCCCACGGGCATCCCTCAGGTTCAAGGCTCTCACGTGCCGCGAAATTAGAAGAGGACCTCAAATGGAAAGAGAAAAAATAGAAATGATTGTGAGTCAACACAGCAATGAGAAGGCCGCCATACTTTCACTCCTCCATGCCCTGCAAAAAGAGGATAAACAGATTGAAATGGACTCTCTCAGGTATCTTGCCAAACTGCTAAAGGTACCATTTGCCAATGTCTACGGCCTGGCCACATTTTACAGTGCCTACACCACCAGCAAAAAGGGGGAGACCGAAATCAGGGTTTGTGATGGTATCACCTGTCATATCAATGGATCAGATGCCGTGATTACGGCCTTGAGGGACCACCTAAGAATCAATATGGGGGAAACATCACTGGACGGAAGATACAGCCTCGAAAAGGTGGAGTGTCTGGGTCTCTGTTCTATTGGCCCCAATGTTTCTTTTGACGACAGGATTTACCCGGGACTGAATAAAGACAAAATCATCGAGATCCTCCGCAAAAGGCAACACACCGGCCCGGAGGCGACCGGGAGGAGCAACAAAGACCGCCCAGGCCGGGAAGATCTTACGAGAAAAGAATGAGGAACCCGAGATGAAGGTACAGAATATCTGGGATCTGGACAATCTGAGGGATATGGGGATCAGATATCTTTCTCCCAAAAGGCCAAAAATAACCCTCAGCGTCTCCACCTGCGGTCTCGCGCTTGGCGCTGACAAAATATACGATGGCATGGTCGAGGAAAAAGAGCAACTGGGTATCAAGATCTCCCTGGGCCAAACCGGTTGTTCGGGTTTTTGTGATCTTGAACCCATGGCCATACTTACCCTCCCCGATAGTCCCCCTCTGCTCTACACCCGGATGACGGTTGACAGGGCAAGACAGATGATAAGGGAGGCCGCGGAGAGAAAAATCAGCAATGAGGGGCTGCTCTGCAAGGTCCTGCGGATCCCTGTATCCAACAAACCCAACAAGGCCTTTGATCATATTCCGGACTATACAGAGGTCCTGCCCTTTAAGGGCCAGCTTCGGATGGTCCTCAGAAATTGCGGCCTTATCGATCCGCTCAGCCCGGCCGAGTATGTGGCGATGGGCGGGTACTATCCCTTGCACAGGGCGCTTCACGAGATGAGCCCGGAGGAAGTCGTGGAAGCGGTAACCCGCTCCGGGATCAGAGGGAGGGGAGGCGCATGGTTTTCCACCGGTCTCAAATGGAGCATGGCCCGAAAGGCCACCGGTGAAGAAAAATTTGTTATATGCAATGCCGATGAAGGGGACCCCGGCGCCTATAAGGATCGGACGGTAATGGAAGGCAATCCATTCAAATTGTTTGAGGGTCTGGTCCTGGCGGGATATGCCATTGGAAGTCATCAGGGCCTTATCTATCTCCGCGAGGAATACCCCCATACCTACCAATTCCTCAATAAGGCCATTGACATTGCAAAACGCTACGGTCTTTTGGGAAGAAACATCCTTGGATCAGACTTCAACTTTACGCTAAAGATCATCAGAGGGGGAGGCTCATACGTGTGCGGCGAAGAGACAGCACTCATGGACTCCCTCGAGGGAGAGGTGGGCGATCCGCGATTGAGGCCCCCCTTCCCCATCGAAAAAGGGCTGTGGGAACGACCCACCGTGGTCAACAATGTGGAAACCCTCTCTAACATCCCATCGATCATAGAAAACGGGAGCGAATGGTATGGCCGTGTCGGAACCGAAAAGGCAAGGGGGACAAAGATACTCTCGGTTATCGGCAAGGTAAGACAACCCGGTCTCTATGAGGTGCCACTGGGGAAGAATCTCAAGGAAGTGGTCTTTGATATGGCCGGCGGACCTGTTAAAGGAAGCCACATAAAGGCGGTGCAGGTTGGAAGCCCGTTTGGAAATTTTATCCCAGCAGATAGTCTGGACCTCTCTCTGGACCCCGAAACATTGAGGGACATGGATTCGATGCTGGGGTCGGGGGTGATCGTGGTTCTGGATCAGAACACATGCCTGGTGGATACCCTCCTCCATCTCCTCTCGTTTTTTGTGGAAGAATCCTGCGGCAAGTGTGTCCCCTGCCGCGAGGGGATCTTTCAAATGAGAGAAATCATGGCAAGAATATATGAAGGACGTCCGGTCTTTTGGGACCTGGCCACCCTGATCGAATTGGGAGAGATGATAAGGGATTTCGCCTTGTGTGGTCTGGGCGGGGGGGCTCCTTCCCTTGTGATAAACGGGATAAGGGATTTCGAAAAGGACTTCAAGGCCCATATCAACACGGGAAAATGCCCCTGGGCCGGGTCATAGGGGGCGCAGGGCTCGTGCTACGATATACACAGTAGCCAGTTGACGGGGGTATTTTCGTAAGAGCGATCAGGAGCGTAAGATGGTCTCTTTTACAATAGACGGGAAAAGAGTAAAGGCAGAAGACGGGATGACGATCCTTCAGGTCGCTCAGAGGGAGGGCATTGAGATACCCACTTTGTGTTACCACAAGGATATGGAGCCCTATGGTGGATGTCGTCTCTGCATGGTGGAAGTCACTGAAGGCGGTCTGACACGTCTCCAACCCTCCTGTGCCTTCCCCATAAAGGATGACCTTGTGGTCAAGACCCATACAGAGCGACTTATTAGGGGAAGGAAGATCATAGCCGAACTCCTCCTGGCCCGCTGTCCGGATGTCGATTCTGTAAGAAATCTTGCGGCCTCATTTGGACTCGCAAAGACCCGTTTCACCGAATCGAACAGCGATTGCGTCCTGTGTGGGCAATGTGTGAGGGTGTGTCGCAACGTGGCGCGGGTCGGAGCCATAGACTTTATAAACCGTGGGAAAAGGAGATATGTGGGCACCCCATTTGACATGCCATCCGAGGATTGTATCGGGTGCGGGTCATGCTCTTATGTCTGCCCGACCGGTGCGATGAAAATGGAACATGAAAATGTCTTAAGGTGGAGAAACCTGCCGGGCCCTTTGCGCAAATGTCGCTACATGCGTATGGGCTTTATCTCGCACAAGATCTGCCCTAACAACTACGAATGCTGGAATTGTGAGGTAGACCAGCGGATGGAGGATCTGGCCAAGACACACCCCGTATTTATCCTGAAACAGGCGCGAGAGAAAGAGAGGGAGACGATAGACCGATTCGAGATGCTGTTTGACCGGCTTTATGGAGAAGGTCATGTCTGGGTTAGACGCACAAACGGATCGGTCAGGATGGGGATCGATGATTTTACCCGCCAGATCATCGGAGACGTGAATCACATAAGACTAGCCCCCCTAAACACGACGGTGGAAAAAGGGGATCCACTCTGGGCGATCTCAGGTGACGATATGACGCTTCACATGCATACCCCCCTGAAGGGAAAGGTCGTGGGAATCAACCCGGATATTGCGGACAATCCCTCGCTTGTCACCTTAGATCCCTACGGGAGGGGATGGATACTCATTGTGGAACCCGATGATATCCTCCAGGCATCAAAGGAACTCCTTTCCGGTAGATCGGCCAAAGAGTGGTTGAAGCGGGATTCGCTTCGGTTCTATGACTTGATCAGAAAGAGATCCAGAATCGGGCTTTCCGCTGATAGGCCTCTCCCCCGTGATCTCCCGAGAAGGATTGGAAAGAGTACATGGAACCGGATTGAAAAGACCTTTTTTTCAAGAAAAGAGAAAAAGGTGAGGCTCCGTTCAATAGGCGATATCTACCGAATCCGAAAAAAGGGGTCCCCATCAAAGCTGAGACATCGCCCCCCGTCCTGAAACCCTAACCGCACAGGTGGAACTATTTGCGACCATTGATGAAAAATGCCAGAGACGAGGAATCTCCCCGGGGGAGTCCGGTCCCCGATGCAGCGCAAGTCGCTAGGGTCAAACAAATCTTTTCCACGATAACGGAAAAATATGATTTTTTGAACCACTTCCTGAGCCTGAGACGGGATGTTTTTTGGCGTCGGTTTGCTGCCAGACAAATGCGGTTTTTTCGGACCCATCGTTTTTTGGATGTGGCAACAGGGACATCCGATCTGGCAATCGAGACCTGCCGGTCTTCCGCCGACATCCGGGGCGTTGCATTGGATTTTCTTCAGGAAATGCTGGAGAAGGCAAGGAAAAAGACACAAGAAAAGGGCCTATCATCAAGGATAGCGATACTAGAAGGAGACGCCCTCTATCTCCCCTTTCCTTCAAAGACCTTTGATGCCGCCGGGATGGCTTTTGGCATCCGCAATATCCCGGACAAACTCCGGGCCTTGAAGGAAATGTCGCGTGTGGTCGTTCGCGGCGGTCAGGTCCTTGTTTTGGAGATGACCTTCCCCAAGAACCGATATATCAGCGGCCTTTATGATATTTATCTCAACCGGATTCTCCCACTACTGGCCCGGGCATTTTCCCCCAACCCCCTGGCCTACTACTACCTCGGGGAATCCATCATGGGTTTCCCTTCACCCAATCGGTTTGCAGCCATGATGGCGGAGGCGGGTTTGATAGATGTGAAGGCATATCCGTTAGACCTTGGCATTTGTCACCTCTTTGTGGGGTATAGACACTGACATGGAGCACCATCCCTCCTTGGAAACCGGCAACGAACTTGAACCGGCTTTTTTATGATGTTATACATTGGTAACGACTTAGCCATTTTCAAAACTGGCACTCGAGTCGGGGAATGGGGGTTCGGAATCCTCATTCCCTGGCTTTCACAAAGTTGAATTGATACATACATTGCATGCTGACACCTGAACCCGAGGGGGATAAAGATGTTCTACAGGCGCTCTGAGCAGGTTAAGGTCAAAAAGATCGGCAATAATACGGCCCTTTACGTAAGTAAACAAAAGGGAATACATGTGCTTAACGAGACGGCCCTCTTCATCTGGGAGAACCTCCAGGAGCCCTTTACCTTTGAGGAGTTGCTCTTTATGCTGGGTGAGGTCTTTGAAGGCGACCCTGACAGAATGAATAAAGACTTGCGCGAGACACTCGATCTTTTTCTAAAATTTGGTCTGGTCTATACAGAGGCATGAAACTCTTTTTTCTCTCTTTTCCCCGACTCGATATCTCCCTGGCTGCGCCGGATGAGATTGCCCCCGACATCCAGGCGGCCTTTCTTCACTCGATCCGTCCAGCAACAGAACCCTCTCTCCGGCACGAATACGTCATCGAACCCATCCCCGATGGTTTTAGACTGCTCAAAGATGAACTATTGAAAGGCGTGTTTGACTCGTGCACCGACCTCCTGTGCCGTCTGGAAGAGGACATTGAAAACACCCTGATCGGGGCTATCGGCAACTGGGTGGGATTTCACGCGGGGGCTGTGATGATAGGAGATGCTGCCTGTGTCATCCCCGGCGATCCAGACACCGGAAAGACGACCACCACCTTCAATTTGGTCGAAATGGGACAGATCTTTTTGTGTGAAGAGGTTGCGCCGGTAGATCCGGACACCCTCATGGTTTATCCCTACCCTCAGGTGCTGACCCTCAGCGGCGCCTATGTGGAAGAACATCTATCACTCTATCCGGTTCAAAACGGCGAACTCAGAATTATGAATCCTCAGATGGCTCGCTACTGCCCTTCTAGGGCCGGAGATGCATCGGTCCCCCTAATGACCATCCTGGTGCCCGCATACGACCCTTCCAAAACACCTGGGATTGAGGAACTGTCCCCGGGTGATGTGTTTACGGAACTCCTGGGGTATTGTTTCCCCCCTAACAGGGGTGATGAATATCTTTTTGATTCGGTGATTCGAATCTGTGAGGAAGCCGAGATCTTCAGGCTTCGAACAGACAGCCTACAATCCATGCGACAACTACTAAGGGAACTGTTTGACCTGGATTTGGGGGGCTTGTAACCCTTTGCGAGAAATTCTGGAAATCGTATCACTTTATCCCTTTGAAACCCGGGGAATGGGAATTCCGAACCCCCATTCCCCTGTCCAAGTGTCAATTTTGAAAAAGACTAAACTGATACTGGAAATCAGTTTTTTCCTTGGTCTTAACCCTGAACCTATGAACCTATGACCCCTCTTAATATACGCCTCCAGGCCCTCAAATGGCTTTTTACCGCAATCAGACCCTGGCTCTTTCAAGACCAGATCCCTGCACAGGGATTCCCCTGCGGGCACGATATGGACTGGAAGACCGTGGGTGACCTGGCCTATTTTCACAACCTGGAACCGGTCCTCTACTGGGTGGTGTCAAACAATCATGGTGAAACAGATGTCCCCGGGTGGCTCAAAGAAAAATGGGAGGAGGCCTATTTTGGAAACTTCCTCAAGAACGAGGAATACTTCGGTGTGCTTGAGGTACTTCTGGATAAATGTCAGAAAAGGAGGGTACCAGTTATTGTCCTCAAAGGCCCGGCCCTGATCGGCCGCATTTACAAGGATCCCGCCCTCCGCACCCTTTCCGATCTGGATATCCTTTGCTCCCGTGGCGATATCGCGAGGCTTCTAGATATAGCAGCACAGATGGGATACAACCCAATGGCCTATGGAGATGGACTTTTCTCAACCCATCATGTGTCCCTCCGTCGCATAGATCCGTCCCGGCCGGAAGACGAGGAACGTGCGAGTTCGAAGGCTATGATCGAATTTCACTTCAAACCTTACGAAGTGATTCAGAAACACCAGCTATTCATGGAGTTGGCGTGGCAACGCAAGGAATGGATAAGGATTAATGAGGTTGATTGCCCGGTTCTATCTTTTGAAATGGAAGCGGTCTTTAACATTGCCCACATTGTTCAGCACCAATTCGATGTTTCGCTCAAGCAATTTCTGGATATTGCCGGTCTTCTCATCTTCTCCCAGGAGATAGACAAGTTGGACGACGTTTGTTGTCTCCTCCGGTCCGCCGGGCTTGAAAAGGAGTTCGCCCTAATCCTCGGATTTCTTGAACACATTCTTGATCGGTCGGTTTTGCCCCGGAAAGCCTGTCTGGACAATGGCGCAGGTAATCAGGATCAGTTTAACCCCTCTCTTGAGGTTTTGCTGGCCCTGTTGGATGAAAGACGTATGATTGATCTAAAGGGGGTGATGTGGAATTTGCGGATTGGCCTCTCAAATCGAAAGGCGTTGAGAGAAAGATTGGCTTACATTGGAGACGCCCTGTTTCCCTTTTTCAATGATCTGGCCCTCCACCCTGAGGATTGTTCTAAAAGCCATATTCTATCGTATTCCTGGCGTTATCTCCTATCTTACCTTCAACTCCTGTTTTTGACCCTCATGCACCTCCCAAAACGACATTCTTTGGATCGCGAGCCCTCACTGGCACTGGAAAGGGCCGTTGCAAGAAACAGAATAACAACGCAACTTCTGATGGGAAAGAGAGGGGATGGCAAACGAAAACAGCAGGCTCACTAAAGGTCTACCACCAAAGTGGTCGCCTCTATGAGTATATGCAGAATCGGAAGAAGGGACCAGATCAGTATAGGGTTGCCGGTAAGGTATCAGTCCTGGGTGGATGTGGCATAAGCTTCTTTTGCCCCAAAAAAAGTCCTGACCTCTGGCTTCTTGTAGGCAATGTAACCTGCAACACCCGCCGCTGCTGCGATCGAAGATCGCTTGATCGCCTTCTTGCAGAAATCCCGGCGATCCATGGAATCTAGCTTTGCATTTCCCGGCTTTTCACTTTTCGGCGCTTTCATGGTACTCTCCAGGGTTAAGTGGACTTAGCATAGCAAAGGTTGACCACGCAAAAGTATTCACGCCATGACATATAAGTCAACAACAAAACGATGTGTCTTCTCAATAATTAGCGGTAAACATGTTTGTTATCAGAAGGTCTGGATTCCGGCTTTCGCCGGAATCCAGGTGTCCTCCCCCTAATTATTGATATGTTACCTCTTAGGGAAAACCTGTTGAATTAGTCTAATGAGGCATGGCAACTGAGCTGTTGGCATATGCTTCCCTGACCCCAAAAAAACTCCTGACCTTTGGCTTCTTGTAGGCAAGGTAACCTGCAACACCCGCCGCTGCCGCGATCGAAGATCGCTTGATCGCCTTCTTGCAGAAATCCCGGCGATCAATCGAATCGAGCCTTGCATCTCCCTGATCTCGACCTCTTGCATTTTTCATGATGCCCTCCACAAATAGGTTAGGCTTATACTATTAAAACAGACTTCTACAGAAAAATACTCAAAATGTCAATCAAAAAACTTTAAATCGTTTCATGTTTTTGCTATTAGAGGGCCCATTGACTGAATTGTTGCGCCATTGACTGATACCTTCATTGCCCTGCTCTGCATTGAAAACGGCTCGTCACTTCTCCATCAGGACAAGCATTTTGACTTGATCGCCAGGAAATTCTCGCTAAAGATGTATGGGGTAAGTGATATCGGGAGGGGTCTATGATAAAGGTCAAGCAGTTTCGATACTCTTCTGATAATTTGGGCTATCTTGTTTATGTGGAAAAGACCGCCATGGCAATAGATGGCGGCGCGGCAAAGGAAATCCTCTCTTTTGCACAGACCAATGACCTTACACTCAGATACGTCACAAATACCCACGGCCATATGGACCATACACCGGGTAATAGTCAGCTCCTCGGGCAATCAAATGCCACGTTTCTGGACAATCAGACCCTACGAAGAAACGAGACGGTAGAATTGGATGGCCAGGAGATAATGGTCTACCACACCCCGGGACACACAGCGGACTCGGTCACCTTCCATTTCCCGGGCAACTTGATTACCGGCGATACCCTGTTTAACGGCAAGGTGGGACGGTGTTTTTCCGGGGATCTGAAAGGCTTTTATAAGTCCATAAAGCTGCTAATGGAATTCCCAGGGGAGACAATTGTCTATGCCGGCCATGATTATGTTCAAGAGTACATGGCATTTGCCAAACAACTTGAGCCGGATAACCTGGATATCGACAGGTTCCTGGGAAAATATGACCCGGCGCACGTCTATTCCACTCTGGATGAAGAATTCAAGATAAACCCCTTCCTGAGATTCAACGACAAGAAAATCATATCTGTCCTTGAAAAGAGGGACCTGCCGGTTTCAACAGAGTATAAGCGGTGGGAATCCCTCATGTCCCTTATGTGAGAAGAATACTCCTGTTGGAACCCAAAAAAGCACAACATCGGGATAGCTTTCCTCTGCTATCCCCCAGGGGGAAAAATTGACCTTGAATCAAAGTCCTTACCATAGTAACTTATCTTTGTTTTTCACCGGCACAACTTGGGAGAGGATCAGATATGGAAAAGAAGGTCTTAGGCATTTACGGGAGTCCAAGAAAGGGTGGAAACAGTGATCAACTGCTGGATAAGGCACTTGAAGGCGCAAGATCTGAGGGTGCTGAAACCCGAAGCCTTTATGCCCGAGATCTGAAGATGTCCGGCTGCCTCGAGTGTGGCGGCTGTGACGAGACCGGCAGATGCGTAGTAAAGGACGATATGCAGTCGGTCTACCCCCTTCTGGAAGATGCCGATGTAATCATCCTCGCCTCTCCCATGTTCTTCTATGGCATTACGGCCCAGGCCAAGGCCTTGATTGACCGCTGTCAGGCCATGTGGTCCAGGAGGATGCTGGAGAAGACCCCGGAGCAGAGGAGACGGTATGATAGCGGAAGGGGTTATCTCATCAGCGTGGGAGCGACCCGAGGCAAAAACCTCTTTGAGGGTTCAGAGCTGACTGCAAAATATTTTTTTGATGCCCTGGATATGACTTACGAAGGGGGCCTCTTTTTCCGGAGGCTGGAGAAGGGATCGGATGTTCAGAAACAACCAGAGATCCTCGCGCAGGCCTTTGAATTTGGCAAGACGGCTGTGACAGGGGATTAGGGTCAACCCACTGATCTAACGGCGCGGATATTGTCCTTGAGCCTTTCCAATCCGGCACGGGCAAAGGCCGTTTTCCCGAATGCCTCGCTAAAATCGTCCTCCCCCATACCCAGGATCTTGTCTGTGGAAGGGAGCACACCCCTCTCCGGAATCCCCCCTTTATTAAAGGGGCAGACCTCCTGACAGATATCACATCCAAAAAAGCAGCGCCCCATCTTTTTTCCTGTCTCACTATCGACGGCTTCACGCCTTTCGATAGTCAGGTAAGAGAGGCATTTGGAGGCATTGATGGAAAACGCTCCCTCAAGTGCCCCTGTGGGGCAGGCATCGATGCATAGCCCACACGATCCGCACTGGCTGTCCATCGTTTCCACCGTTGGGCAGGACAGGGGGGCAGTTGAAAGGATTTCCGCGAGAAAGACGTAGGACCCATGCCCCGGTATAATAAGCATATTGTTTTTTCCAAAAAAACCGATCCCCGATGAATAGGCAAAGCTCCTCTCCATGATGGGGGCTGAATCGACACAAACCCTTGTCTTGCTTCCCGGGTATTCCTTTGAGATCTCTTCTGCCAGTCTTCGCGCCAGATCCCTCAACCGGTAATGATAATCCTTTTTCTGGGGCTCTGTGTATCGGGCCACTGAGAAACCGTCCTGTGTCAGAGGCTTCTCTGGCGGATAGGGATAGGCCAGGCTCACCACAGCCCGACAACCATCCAGCAGCGCGACGGGCTCCTCTCTCAGTCTCACACTCCTGGCAAGCCACCCCATGTCGGCGTGCCTTCCTGAAAAGATCCATAAGCAGAATTGATCAAAAAATAAGGCCCTCTCAGCCCGCGAAAACCCAATCGCCACAAATCCTAAGGACTTCGCCTTTTCTATCAATGAAGATGTTGATTTATCTAAGACGGCTTGAGGATGGGGAGAATGGATTTGTCTGTTACAGGTCAAAGGGGGTAAGGCTTTCAAAGCCATCCTCCGTCACACAAAGGGTCTGTTCATACTGTGCAGAGAGGGAGCCGTCCTTGGTTACCGCGGTCCAGTTGTCTTCCAGGATGCGCAGTTCCTTCTTCCCCAGGTTTATCATGGGTTCAATTGTAAACACCATCCCCGGGATCAGGACTACTCCCTCGTCTTTCTGACCGTAGTGCGGGATCTGGGGAGGCTCGTGGAATTCAAACCCCACGCCGTGACCCACGAACTCTCTGACTACCGAGCAGCCTTCGCCTTCGGCATATTTCTGAATGGCCCATCCGATGTCACCTGTGGTATTCCCGGGTCGGACCATGGCCATACCCTTTTCTAGACTCTTTCGTGCAACCTTTACGATCTTTTGAGCGGCTTTCCCAGGGGTTCCAACAAAAAATGTCTTGCTGGCATCGGCGAAATATCCCTTAAGGATGGGGGTTACGTCAATATTTACGATATCTCCGTCTTTCAATACCCTCTCTCCCGGAATGCCGTGACAGATCACATCATCTACTGAGACGCAGACGCTCTTTGGAAAACCCCGATAGTTCAGGGGGGCGGGAACCGCCCCATTCCTGGTGATGAATTCATGGACCAGGGTATTGATCTCATCAGTCGTCATCCCCGGTCTTATCTCAGCCTCCACCAGATCCAACGTATCAACGACCAAATGTCCGGCGCGCCTGATCCCCTCAATGTCCTCTTCCCCTTTGAGTCTGATATTATGCCTTTTGAAATAGAGTTCCCTCAGACCTCTCCCTTCAATGCCTGACTTGCCGAGGCAGCACTTCTTATACTTGAGCCCGCTTCCGCAAGGACAAGGGGCGTTTCGGCTAATCTTCGCTTTCTTGTATTTCATCAGCACCTTTGAGAGCTTCCGGCCTGTGGCTGACCCCTTCCCCGCATCCTGCTACCGAGAAGCTCATCAACCTTTCATTCACCTCCATCCTTTCCCTTGGTGCCACTCTGGCCATAATAAAAGTCCGAAGGTATTCCCTATCAATTTAGCATTTTTCAAAATTGACACTTGAACAGGGGAATGGGGGTTCTGAATCCCCATTGCCCTGCTTTCAAACGGCTAAAGTGTTACGTATTCCCATCTTCTGGTATTTATGTTGAGAGTCCAAAGTTCTCTCGTCATGCCGCACTTGATCCGGCATCCAGAAGTCATATGATATTGATAATATTCTGGATTCCGGCTGCAGTTTATCCCGTATCCTATACGGGGCCGGAATGACAGCGCATAATTCTTGATTCTAATAATATCAATTACTTAGAAGAACTTTGGACTGTGTAGGTATTTATCTTTCAAGGTCGAAATCCCAAATGTTTCATGAGCATAACAGAACAACGTCGACAAATCAATTACTCTGTACACCCTTGGAAACAGGAAGACCCTGGATGGGATTGACACGGTGTAGGATCCTGGTATAGCCTTTTGAGACTGAAGATGAAAAATTGCGAGAAGAGGATACGTACGGCACATAAAGCTATTGACCAAGGGAATGGGGTAATAGGGTAGAGTCAACCATGTGGGAAGAGGAATTGGCTGTTGCCGGCAGGGCTGCAAGGGCAGCCGCAGAGATCCTGACCGGCATGTTTGGCCAGGTGGATCATGTCGTGAAAAAGGGTGCCATAGATCTGGTTACCGAGGCGGACCTGAGGGCGGAGAAGACCATCCTGGAAACCATCCACGATGGCTTCCCCCACGATGGTATCCTCTCTGAGGAGACCGGAAGGGACAAAAAAAGATCAGAGCGGGTCTGGCTCGTTGACCCTTTGGATGGCACTACCAATTTTGCCCACGGCTTTCCATTCTATGCCATATCGATCGCCCTGGAAATCAAGGGGGAAATGGTCCTGGGGGTAGTCTACAACCCTTGTATGGATGAATATTTCGAGGCATCAAAGGGAGTGGGGAGCTATCTAAACAATGAGCCGATCAGGGTCTCAAAGACCCGGCAACTGGCAGATTCCCTCCTGGCAACCGGATTCCCTTATGATATATACGAAAGACCGGAAGAGGTCATGGAGCTATTTCAAAAGATGGTGGTCAGGACCCAGGGTGTGAGAAGGCCGGGGTCTGCCACACTAGACCTGTGTTATGTGGCGGCGGGCAGACTGGATGGCTTCTGGGAAAAAGGTCTGAAGCCATGGGATACGGCAGCCGGAGCCCTTATTGTAAGAGAGGCGGGAGGGATACTTACCACTTTCAAGGGGAGTCCATATTCCCCCTACCTCAAGAGCGTTGTGGCCGCAAATCCGTTGATCCATAAAGAGATGATAGAGGTTATAAACGTAAACGGGTAAATTTGCGGGCAGGGGCCGGTGATCGGAACTCAAGCCTTTCCCAACACGGCATCGACCTTCTCCCACGAAAGGCCATAAATCAGGACCGTTTTTTGCCTTGATCGCTCCCCTGAAATGATTTCCACATCTCCTTTTGAAACCCCCAGTCTCTTGGCAAGCAACTCCTTTAAGGCCTTGTTGGCCCTTCCTTCGACCGGCGGGGCGGTCAGCTTCACCTTAATCATTCCTTCTTCAAGACCAACCACCTGATTCCTGGAGGACCTTGGAATCACTTTCACACCAATGACGGTCTTAGCGGACTTGTCATTGTCTTTCGAGTTGGCATTCATTCGAGGTCTGTGTAAGCATAACGCGTTACGGCCATATGGCTATTGTGGCAAACACATATACCTTATGACCCAAGACGCATCGCCAATTCCGCCAGACTCCGGACCAGGAAGGACTGGACAAATATAATCGCCAAAATCACGATGATGGGTGAAAAATCAATACCCCCGAGGCTGATAGGGAGCCTTCGCCTGACAGGATAGAGGACAGGCTCTGTGACTGAATTCAGAAACCGGACGATGGGGTTGTAAGGGTCCGGATTGACCCAAGATATCACCGCCCGACCAATAATGATCCACATATACAGGGTCAGCGCAATATCGACTATCTTGGCCACTGCAGCCAAGAAATTGCCAATGACAAACATGGCTTCTCCTTGTATCTCAAAGCGATTAATCCAGGTCGCTCACGACCCGCTCCGGGAAAGCTGTGGGACGCAGGTCCAGGAGATCGCGCCACACGGCCCTGGGGCCATTTGCCCTGCACCTTGAGCCAGTTTGCGTATGTCAGAGCAGGCCATAAGCCGGGTTCTGTTTCCCGAAGCGGTCACCCGCGTTCGGGACAATGACCATTCATCTAGTCCCGCTATTGCTAGCGGGATCAAGCGACCTACCCGGGAACTCGGGCGGACCACCCTCTGACGTCCCCCTATTTGGTCTTGCTCCAGACGGGGTTTACCAAGCCCCCGCCGTCACCGGCGGGACTGGTGAGCTCTTACCTCACCCTTTCACCCTTACCCCCGAAGCAGGCCCTCAGCCTCCTGCGGGGGCGGTTTCCTTTCTGTGGCACTTTCCTTCCCGTCGCCGGGACTGGGAGTTGCCCAGCGTCTTGTCCTGCGGAGCCCGGACTTTCCTCCCCCTTGTCAGAACGACCAGGCAGCGGTCATTTGTCCTGCTCCAACATACGCCATCGCCAAAACTCACACTGTCATGTCGGAGGTCATCATTGAGAGGGGGCTCCGACCTTGAATCGTTCGTCTTCACCCCAATAGATGATCCGTAGGCAATTGGGGCAGCTCATAAGCCCATCTCCCCTAATTAATTCATTAAATTGCTGAGGGGGTATCCCCATGTGGCAGGTCTGGCAGACCCCCTTGATAACCGCGCTTACGGCAAGGCCCCTTTTTTGTTTCCGGAGGGAATCATACCTCTTCAATAGCGCCTCGTCAACCGCCTGGCAGAACCGGGCCCTCTCGCTCTCGAGTATCTCCAGTTCTCTCTCAAGCGCCTTCGTTTCCTTGGCAATCTCTTCCCGGTCCGCCTCAACCTTCTCCACAAATGCCTTTTTTTTTGCCCCGACAGAAGAGCACCGGGCCTCCAGTTCCTCGATTTCCTCCATAATCTCTATGGCACGGTCCTCCAGAAGCGTCTTCTCTCGTTTCAAATCATCAATCTCTTTCAGAGCTGCGCGATATTCCTTATTTGACTTGATGTTGTCTAGCTTTATGACACTTTTCGCAGCGCGGTTTTCCAGCTCTTCGATCTCCCGCTCGGCCCCTCGTCTTTCCCGCTTGCAGGCCTCAAGCCGACCCAGGTCCTCCTCCAACTCGTCTTCCAGAGCCTTTAGCTCATCCAAAAGCATCTGGATCCTAATGGGGCCTTCCTCTTGCTTGGCCCGTATGTACTCCATCCGGGTATCACAATCCTGAAGGTCTATCAAGAGCCTTATCTGTCCTTCCAACTTGTTCACCTCACAAGAATACAGTGGTCAGCAGTCTGTGGTCAATGGTTGGGAGAAAGGGGATCGGTCTCATCCTCATCTACCTCAAGGTCCACCTCCCAGCCTTCTGCCACGAACCTCTTTCCCAGGTTTTTGCCAAATACCCTAAATGCCGCCTTTTCTGTGAAGAAATGCCCTGCGTCCATCAAAGCGATCCCGACGAATTCGGCCTCCAGTGCGTGGTGATAGCTCACATCCCCTGTCAAAAGGAGGTCAGCCCCCCTGCTTGATGCCAGGGACACCAGGCTCCCACCGGAGCCCCCGACCACGGCGAGTCGGCGAATCCGGTTATCTGTCTTGCCGCCAATATTCACATTTATCGACCCAAGGATTTTCCTGACCCTTTCTACCACTACCGATAACGGACTCGGTTCATCCAGATCCCCGATCCTCCCTAATCCCACACCATCCTCTCCATCCATCTCCCTTAAGACCTCTACATCCCGGAGGTCCAGAAGCCCTGACAATATGTCGTTTATCCCGCCCTTTGCCACGTCGAGGTTCGTATGGGCCGAAACCACAGAAATCTTCTCCTTTACCGCCTCAAGGATGACCTCTCCGGGATAGGCGCTGATGTCCAGCTTTGAGAGCGGCTTGAGGATCAAGGGATGGTGGGTAAACAAGAGCTGTGCATCGCGCCGGTATGCGGCTCTCAGGGACCTCAGGGTCGGATCAAGGGCCAGGAATACCTTTCTGATCACCTGGGCGTAAGAACCTACCTGGAGGCCCGGGTTATCCCACGGCTCGGCCAGCCGTGAAGGGACCAGCTCCTCCAATAGTTCCAGGACATCTTTTAGTGTGGGGTTCATGAACGGCTGAGCCTTTCTTACTCCGGACAGAAACTTAAAGGGCGCACCCTTCATGGATGCGCCCTTTAACAGACTATCCCTCGTCTCCCGGACAAAATGGCTTTGACGGTGCCCCAAATGATACCATTTACGAATAACCTGTGGTGGGCCCACCTGGCCTCGAACCAGGGACCTACCGGTTATGAGCCGGTGGCTCTTCCAACTGAGCTATGGGCCCGATATTGACTCCAAACATAGAGAGAATGCGCATCCAGCCGCAATTTGTCAAGAGAAATCCTCTACTGCTCCCCAGGATTCTCGTCTAGGCATCCTTGCTCTCCATAAAGCTCTTTAGTTTCCTGCTCCTGCTCGGGTGTCTCAATTTCCTGAGGGCCTTAGCCTCTATCTGTCTGATGCGCTCCCTGGTAACACTAAAATCGCGGCCAACCTCTTCCAGTGTGTGATCGGCCTTTTCACCGATTCCAAATCTCATCCTGAGGACCTTTTCCTCCCTGGGGGTCAGGGTCCTGAGGACCCGCCGGGTCTGCTCTGCCAGCCCGAAGCTGACGACCGCATCCCCCGGAGAGACGACCTTCTTATCCTCGATAAAATCTCCCAGGTGGCTGTCCTCTTCTTCTCCAATAGGAGTCTCGAGGGAAATGGGTTCTTTGGCGATCTTCAAGACCTTTCTGACCTTCTCCAGTGGAAACTCCATCTTTTCGGCAATCTCCTCCGGAGTGGGCTCACGGCCATGCTCCTGCACAAGATAGCGGGATGTGCGAATGAGTTTGTTGATCGTCTCGATCATGTGGACCGGTATACGGATGGTCCTAGCCTGGTCAGCAATGGCCCGGGTAATTGCCTGCCTTATCCACCACGTGGCGTAAGTGCTGAACTTATATCCCCGCTGATATTCGAATTTGTCCACGGCCTTCATCAACCCGATGTTTCCCTCCTGGATAAGATCCAGAAACTGGAGCCCTCGATTGGTATATTTCTTGGCAATACTCACAACCAGTCTCAAATTGGCCTGGATTAGTTCTTGCTTGGCCAGTCTGGCCTTCTCCAGACTCTCCTCTACATCTTTTAGGGCCAATTTTAGTTGCCGAGGGGTCATGTTGGTCCGATCCTTGACCTGTTTGATAACCTTCTCGGCAGCTTCCACCTTGGATCTTAGTTCCACAAGCTCGCTCTTTTTGAGATCTATGGGGGAGATGACCTGGCTGCTGCTGGCTGACTTCGATATTTCGGCAAAGCACTTCTTCAGATAGGAAATGGACCTCCCCCCCGCCCGTAGCATACAATCCGCAATATCCTTTTCCGCCTCCTCAATCTCAGCCACAAGTTCCCTAAATCTCTTGACCATCAGTTCCAACTGGTCCTTTTCCAGGCTAAATGACCTGACCAGTCTCATGATCTTCTCTTTGTCCCTCTTTGTATCGGAGGCCAGCCGTCTTTTTCTCTTCTCTGTGCAGCGCACCCTGGACATCTCTCGCCTCTTGCCCCTGATACCCTCGTGTAATTTCCAAATCTCGTCGATCAGGGCGATGAGAGATTCCTTCTTCTGGCCTACCTGCAAATAACTCTCCTCATCTTCCAGGTCATTGACAACGTCTTTTACTCTGATCTGCTCCTCCTTGAGCCTTTCTCCAAGTTCATGCATATACTCCACTCCCACCGAGCAATCCAGGAGGGTCTTTAAGGCCTCCTTTTCACCAGCCTCGATCCTCTTGGCAATCTCCACCTCCCCCTCTCTGGTAAGCAGTGAAATACACCCCATCTCCTTCAAATACATCTTGACAGGGTCAGAGACACGGGATGAGGTATCAGCGATCTCAATACGGGAGCTTTCCTTATCTTCGGTTCTAGACTTTTCTTTTTTGGCCCTCTTCCCTTTCTCGATCACTTCCTTAGAGGCCTCATCGATAACCATGATATCCAGTTCTTCAAACATCATCATCAGGTCATCGATATGCTCCTCTGAGGAGACGATTTCATCGGACAGGTCGCCATTCATCTCTTCATAGGTAATATATCCTTTATCCTTGCCGATATCGATCAACCGTTTCAAATTGACCATGTCGGTATTTCTTTCCATCATATCTTACCTCCTGCGACCTTCAATTTCTCCAAAAGACCCCGGCGGTCCTTGAGCTTTCAGCTTAAGTAGCCTGTTTAGGCCTTTGATATCCCCTTTGGCAATCTTGAGGGACTCCGACAACCTCTTCTGATAAGCCTTTATCTCAATCTCCCTTACAGCCTGCTCCACTTCCCCTTCTGAATAAAAGGAGTGGCCAACCAATACCTCTCTAAGTTTAATACGGGCGGCCTCGCTTTCAAGGCTGTCCTCCAGATTCCCGGGTGAAACCGTGACATTCCTCTGATATTCCTGAAAAAAGGTCTCGACGATTTGCCTCACCGTTGGATCGGAAACAAGAATCGTACTCCCGCATTCCATAAGCCTTGAGGCAGCGTCGGGGTGGTGTACAAGCAGGTTGAGGAGCTGAAGATCCCCATAGCTCTTCCCGGCCCGCTGACCCAGGACTCTCTCCTTTACCCCGCCCCCGAGGCCGCTGTGCAAAGGGTTTTTGCCGATGGCTCTCAGTTCAGAGAGGAGCGCCTCCTCCTTCACCCCGGTCTTTTCGGCCATCCGTCGCACATACAAGGAACGCTGGGTGCTGCTGCGCACGGCCGACAAGAGCGGAAGGATCTCTTTCAGGGCGTGGACCTTTCCCTCCACATCGGAATCCCGCTGCACCAACCTTTTCTCCAAATAATAGTCAAACATGTGGGGGGCCTGATCCAAGAGCTCCAGAAATCGATCCAAACCTTCCGCATTCACAAAGCTATCCGGGTCATGATCCCCTGGCAGCTCCACGGCCCTGGCACGGAGACCTTCATTCAAAAAGATGGGAAGGCTTTTTAGGACTGCCCCAATCCCCGCCTCATCGGGATCAAATACCATTACTGCCTCTTTGGCAATCCCCTTTATTCTCCGGATGTGATCGCTGGTCAGTGCCGTTCCCAGGGTCGCCACCACCTCCCGCAGGCCATGGGTCTTTAATGCCAGCAGGTCCATGTAGCCTTCGACAACTACCGCCCTCCTCTTTTCCCGGATCGCCTCATAGCTGGAATGAAGCCCATAGAGAGACCTTCCCTTGTGAAAGATGGGGGTTTCGGGGGTATTCAAATATTTGGGGAGAGATTCATCCAGGACTCTGCCACCAAAACCCACCACCCTTTTTCCCTTTCTCAGATCAAATATAGGGAATATGATCCGGCCCCTGAACCGGTCGTAGTACCCCCCTTTTTTGCCCGGGATAATGACACCCGCCTCCACGCCCGTATCCAGGTCCATCTGATGATCCTTGATGACCTTTACCAGGCCCTCCCATTGATCAGGCGCGTATCCCACAAGAAACTCAGAGAGGATTTCTCTTGGAATCGACCGCTTCTTGAGGTAATCCCTGGCGGCTTTTCCTTTGGCCGGATCCTCCAGTGCCTCCCGAAAATAGGCGACTGCCATCTCATTTATCTGATAAAGCCTCTCCCTTCTTACCGCCTTTTCCTTTTCTGCGGCCTGAGAAAACCCCTCTGAAATGGTGACATTGTATCGCTCTGCCAGGTCCCTGAGGGCCTCCGGAAAGGTGGCGCCATGATATTCCATCCAAAAGGAGAAGATATCCCCGCCTTTCTTGCATCCAAAGCAATGAAAGGTATGCCTCTCAGGGCTGACAGTAAAGGAAGGCTCCTTTTCGGCATGAAAAGGGCAAAGCCCCACATAGTTGCGGCCGGCCTTCCGGAGCTGGACATACTGGCCGACGAGTTCCACAATATCGGCCGCCCTTTTTATCTCTTCCTTGGCAGACTGATTAAGGGTCATAAGTTGGGTTCTGGGTGTCAGATACCAGCTATTGGATATAGTGAGGCCTCACAGCTCTACAACTGTTATTGCGTCACCACCAAACCGGGGGTCTGCACCACCGATCCTCTTTACAAGAGGCACCTCCTTTAGATGGGCCCGAATGGCATCTCTCAGCCTTCCTGTCCCGAATCCGTGGATGATTCTGAGGGTCAAGTCCCCTTCAACCAGGGCCCTGTCTATGCTCCTGTCAATCAGGGGAATGGCATCATCCACCCTGTATCCAATTATGTTTATCTCTCGCTGTGGTGCCCTCCCCGCCCCCCAGGAGACCGTTCCAACCGCCTCATAAGACCTGGGCTCCGGGGTATCCTGAACCACCTCCAGGTCCTTAATCTCGCAAGAGACATTGACATTTCCAAACATGACCTGAGCACGGCCGGCCGACACATCCACTGACCTGATTACCCCCTTCTGCCCCAGGCCCATGTGACAGACCGGTTGCCCTGCCCGCAGATCTCCAGAGTCACCACAATGCCCTTTATCAGCCCTCACCTCAAGCCTGCGCAACAAATGACGCGTCGCCTCCTTGTACCTCTGGGTTGCCTGAGACTGTGATGCCCTCCGCTTTAAGAGGTTTATGGCCTCTTTGAACTCCACCTGCGCCTCTCTTATTGCCGCCTCTGCCTCAGCTTTTTTGGCCTCCATCAGGGACCTTTTTTCTTGATCTAGTTCAATAAGCCGCTCTCTTATCCTCCCGGCGGCAGATTGATACGCTCCCTTGACGCGCTCTGCCTCTTTCTTCTCAAGCTCGACCTCTACTCTCAGGCGATTCAGTCTGTCTATCAGGCGATTTAGGTAGACTTCATCCCTGTCCAGGTACCCCTTGGCCTCTTCAAGGACACTCATGGATATTCCCATATCTCGAGCGATCTCCAGTGCGTGGCTCACACCTGGAGACCCATATATCAGCCTGAAGGTGGGGCGGTTTTTCCCCTCATCAAACTCCACAGAGGCATTGATGGCCCGCTTGTTCGATAGACCATATGTCTTGAGCCGGCTCAGGTGAGTGGATGCGGCCACATTTGCCCCCTTGCCAGAGAGATGGTCCAGGGCCGCCAGAGTAAGGGCTGCACCTTCATTGGGGTCTGTGCCCATGCCCGGTTCATCAATAATGACGAGGCTCCGTTGGTCTGCATTCTCCAGGATATATTTTAAGTGCCCTGCGTGGGCCGAAAAGGTGCTAAGGCCATTCTGTATGTCCTGATCATCCCCGATATCAGCCATGATCTGATCAAAAATCGGCAGACGGCTCCCCTCCTCCGCGGGGATATGGATCCCGGCCTGAGCCATAAGGCTCAATAGCCCCAGCGTCTTGAGGGCAACCGTCTTCCCGCCCCTGTTAGGCCCTGAAATAATCAATACGTTCCGGTCGCGATCCAACCTGATATCCACAGGAACGGGGAGGGCCTGGCCTGGATCTGTCTTCCGCTTATCCAAGGCCAGGGCCAAAAGGATCGGATTTATGGCCGCCTTAAGCTCAATCCCCCGCTCTTCGGCCATCTCGGGCATCACACAAGAGAGATCTTCACTAAACCTTGCCCTTGCGTAGAGCCCGTCAAGCCTGGCTATCAGGGATTGGCAATACCCCAGCTCCCCTGCCAGATCCCTCACCATCGCGGTCAATTTGGCCAATATCCGGTATTCCTCTGCCTGTTCTTCCTGCCCCAATTCTGTCATCCGGTTATTGTCTCCGATCACCTCAACCGGTTCAACAAAGCAGGTGGCCCGGGTGCGGGAATAGTCGTGAATGATCCCTCCCATTCGAGATCGGTGATCGGTCCTTATGGGGATAACATACCTGCCATCACGGATTGTCACAGGGTTATCATGCCCACTGCCCTTTAGACCGGCCGATTTCTGAATATCTTGTAACCTCTTTTCGAGCTCCATCCTCAGTCGGATCTTTTTTTCTCTGATCCTTCTCAGGGCAGGGCTCGCCGAGTCCTTTATTGCCCCATTTAAAGAGATTGCCCCCTTTAACCCCTTCATCAAGGGATGGCATTCCGGCATGTCCCTGCCAAACGCGTAAATTCCTGGGCACAATGATTTGTTGGCCTCGATAAACATCCTTGATCGCTCAAAGGCCTCCAAGATCCGGAGAATCGACAAGAGCTCATCAGGGCCCAGGCATGATCCTTCAGCAAGGGATCGTTTTAAGACAGGCGTTATCTCATCCAGTTCCGAAAAGAAAGAAAACCCCTTCACCTTCAGAAGGAGCCTCATCTCTGAGACAAGCCTCAGCTCGTTGTCAATTCTTGTAGGGGCATTGGTTGGTTTGGTGGATAGACAATTTGAGCGCCCCAAAACACAGGCGGCATAACGGGACAAGATATCCAACAAGCGATGATACTCAAGAACCCGATAGGTGTGCTCGATCATGCAGGCTCTATCAAATAGGGGTATGGGGCCTTATTTCAATAGTCCCCGGGCTATCTCATTGACCTCTTTGCCCTCGACCTGACCCGCCATCCTGGCCATGGCAACCTTCATGACCTTTCCCAGGTCCCCTGGACCTGTTGCGGAGAGCTCGGAAATGATCCCCCGGAGCGCTTTTTCGATTTCCTCTCGGCCTAACTGCTGGGGCAGGTATTCGTAGAAGATCTTGACCTCTTGCTCTTCCTTGACTGCGAGGTCCTCCCTGCCCCCGTCCCTGAATTCTTTTATTGCCTCTTTGTTTTTTCTGACCAAAGAAGAGAGAATCCCGTGGATTTCCTCATCTTTTAGCTCACGTCCCTTTTCAACCTGTTTGTTCTTCAAGGAGGCCTTGAGCATCCTCATGCAAGATATCCGCACCTGATCCTTTGCCTTTATGGCGCTCTTGAGGTCTTCTGCAATCCTATCACTTAACGACATGATTTTTTATACCCGGTGTCCAAGGTCTGGTGTGCCACGTTACGGGCCAAAGGAGTGCCACCCAACGCTTTGTAGCTTTTTCGACTCGAGTCCGTGCGAGAGAAGAAAGCCAATCTAATAAATTATTACTTTTTCCTAATGATGTCAACCCTTAAATTGCCCCGCTCCGCTCTGGCTCGCCCTAATGGCCTCAGCCAGGTCAAGGCTTCCATCATATAGCGCCCTGCCGGTAATCATCCCGATCACCCCGTCTGAAAAAAGGGGCAACAGGTCCAGGACATCTCTGATTTCTGAAATCCCGCCTGAGGCAATGACAGGCGTCTCAATTGACTTGGCCAGGGCCCTTGTCCCCTCTATATTGGGGCCTGTTCTCATGCCGTCTCTTTGAATATCGGTATAGACAATTGCTGAGACCCCTCTCCCTTCAAACCGTCTGGCAAGTTCCACAGGACTCAGGCTGAGCTGCTCTCGCCATCCCTCCACTGCCACCTGATCCCCCCTGGCATCGATTCCAAGGATTATCCGCCCCGGAAACCTCTCCAAGGCCTCCAGCACAAACCTGGGGGCTTTGTGGGCCATCGTGCCCAGGATCACGTAATGGAGCCCAAGAGAAAAGTAGGCCTCCAGCGTGGACATATCCCTTACCCCGCCTCCAAGTTGCACCGGGATGGGGACCGCACTTATGATTCTCGCGATAGTCTCTTTGTTGACTGGCCTCCCCTGGGCCGCCCCATCCAAATCAACCAGGTGAATCCTCTCAGCACCGCACCCATACCACCTCTCTGCCATCTCCTCCGGGACGTCTGAAAAGACAGTCTCCTCGGAGAGCCTTCCCTGTCTGAGCCTGACGCAACGACCGCCTTTGATATCAATGGCTGGAATAACTATCAATTTGTTACTTCCCGGTCCCTCTGGTGGCTGCTGACAACTCTGTTAACAGTTTCCGGAGCCCGAGTATGGCCAGCTTTTGAGCAGTCATCCATCTGCCCCCGCCCTGGATAAAAGTCCCAACATCAAAAACATTTTCGGACAGGGATCGCTGTGTCTTATCAAATCTGCCCTTCCACACAATGGCCCCGTCTCCCACCTTTATAAGATGGAGATCAAATGCCACAGACGCGGGACGTCTGACCGAATAGTCTCCCCCTTCCCGTTCTCGCCACCGATAGATATAGCCTGCCAGCACGGCATCAGCCCCAAACCTTTCCCCCACCTTCTGGAGAATCTCTAAAGGCCCTTCTCCCAGGTCAGAGTCTAGACCCGCGATGCCCGACAAGACGCCTTTGGCCTGATTCGGAGGGATCAGTTCGTATTTGGCTTGCGCGACCAGCGCTTCAAACAGGGACTTATTCATTTCCTGGGCCACAGAACGTGAAACCGGCTCTGCAGAGAATACAGCCCCTGTTAGCGGGTCTTGGACCACTTCGGGTTCCTCCCCCTGAGACATGGCCGCCTGGAAACCAACCACAACCACCTTGTTTATGACCGGCAAGGCCCCCTCTTCGGTAGGAGATGCAGACCTAAATAAGTGGCAGCTCCCGACCAGGAGGAGGCATGCCCCAATCAAAGGCCACAAAAGTAATCGGGGTCTTACTACAGCGCTCCCATCCATTGAGTCTCCTTCTGCTATAAGAGCCCTTTTGTTGAGGGGACCTCCCCATGAAGCCGCCCCTCAATAGCGCCAGCCTGATCCAGCGCCCTCCCAAAGGCCTTAAAAACAGCCTCCGCGATGTGATGCGGATCTTCTCCCGCCACAAGATCTATATGCACGGTGAGGCCCGCATTTGTAACCAGGGCACGAAAAAACTCCTTGACCAAACCCACATCAAAATTTCCGCTGGTCCTCTTTTTCAATGAGACCCGATAGGAAAGGATCGGCCGACCGGAGACATCGATAACGACCCTCGCAAGCGCCTCGTCCATGGGGACGGTGGCTTCTCCAAACCGCCTTATCCCCTTCATGTCACCCAGGGCATCTCTTATGGCCAATCCAAGACAGATACCCAGATCCTCAACCGTGTGATGATCATCTATATCCCTGTCCCCTCTGGCGCTCAACACCATATTCATAAACCCGTGAGCCGTCATCAGCGTCAGCATGTGATCCATAAAGGGAATATCGGTCGAGATCTGCGATTCACCACGACCATCAAGGTTGAATCTTAGATGGATCTCGGTCTCTTTTGTCTTTCTATCTATCTTTGCCTCTCGCGTCATAGGTCATTCTTCACCTCAGAGTTGAGGCCTTCGTAAACAGCCATTACTTAGCACGGCACAGCCCTCCTGCCCGGCGCCTGTGCAGAAGGCCTTTTTGTAGGACCGTTCGGTTTGAGCAAAAAAATGGTGGAGATGAGGGGGCTCGAACCCCTGACCTGTACGTTGCGAACGTACCGCTCTCCCACCTGAGCTACATCCCCACTTTTTGATTCTGGATTGCGGATCGAAACCTTTCTTGTCTTTTAACTATTATAATGATTTTGATCCCTAGATCAATGACTTTTTGGGTCTTTCAGACCAAACAGTTTGACATTTTATGTCGTTGTGATAAAAATAGGCGTATGCCCCCGTAGCTCAGGTGGATAGAGCACCAGATTCCTAATCTGGGTGCCGCGTGTTCGAGTCACGCCGGGGGTACCAATTACGGGACCAAAAGCCACAGCGTGAGCCTATCCCCCTCCTGCGGTGTGCCGCGTTCCTCAAACAGGCGGTAGTTCAAATCAGGGTAGCAGATTTGGGTTGACTTGGTTAACTTATTTCTTTAAAATTCGGAACTTAGTTTCTTTTGAGGAGTAAGGAAATTATGTATGCGGTGATTAGGACTGGCGGCAAACAGTATCGGGTAGCCCCGGGCGATGAAATAAGGGTTGAAAGCCTGCCGGGAGGGTCAGGAGATCATGTGGAATTTGATAAGGTCCTGCTCACCTCTGATGGCGAACGCGTAAATATTGGTAGACCATATCTGGAGAATTCAAAGGTCATCGGACGTATCGCCCGACAGGGGAAAAACAGAAAGATCGTCGTCTTCAAGTATAAAAGGAGAAAGGGCTATCGAAAAAAACAGGGCCATCGGCAGCAATTTACACTGGTCAAGATCGAAGGTATTGAGGCATAGGTCCAATACCCTCTAAGTGAGAGGTAAATAACATGGCACATAAGAAAGCCGGCGGGAGCTCTCGAAACGGGAGAGACAGTGCCGGTCAGAGATATGGAGTAAAGCGGTTTTCCGGTCAGACGGTGCGGGCGGGAAACATCCTAGTCCGGCAGAGAGGGACAAAGATACACCCTGGCGACAATGTTGGGCTTGGACGGGATTACACCATCTTCGCCAAGATCGACGGAACCGTCGCCTTTGAGCGCCTGGGTAGGGCCCGGAAAAAGGTAAGTGTGTACGCCGTATAAAAAGGGTATGGACGTCAACAAGAACAGAGCCATGTCCCTCTCTTGAAACCAAAGATGGGCGTTTTGGATGAAGCCGTAATTACGGTAAGATCAGGGGACGGGGGCAGGGGCTGCATCAGTTTTAGGAGAGAAAAATTCATACCCAAAGGCGGGCCAGACGGTGGAGATGGAGGAAATGGCGGCAGCATCATAGTCCGGGCAACAAGGAGGCTTCACACCTTAAGCAACTATCGTTCACGCATACACTTTAAGGCCCAAAACGGTGAACCCGGCAGGGGGAGAAACCAGTCTGGCAAAGATGGTGAAAATCTTATTCTTCAAGTCCCTCTAGGGACCACCCTGGAAGACCCTGATACAGACAAGGTTATTGCCGACTTAGCTCATCACAACCAAGAAGTAATTCTCGTCCCTGGAGGGAAAGGGGGCAGAGGAAACCAGCATTTTGCCACCCCCACCCATAGGGCACCGAGAATTGCCCAACCCGGCCTTCCCGGTGAGGAGAGGAGGATAAGGCTTTCCCTGCGGTTTTTGGCGGACGTGGGCCTGATCGGGCTCCCCAATGCGGGTAAATCCACCCTGCTTTCCCGTCTCACCTTGGCCCGTCCCAAAGTGGATAGCTATCCCTTCACAACCCTGTTTCCAAACCTGGGCATCCTGTCCCCTGATGACGAGAGGCAACTGGTCATTGCCGATATACCCGGCCTGATTGAAGGGGCCAGTAAGGGCCGTGGTCTGGGTCATCGGTTCTTGAAACATGTCGAACGGACCAATCTCCTCTTATATATCCTCGACATCACGTATCATGTTGAGCATGACATCCTTGAGGACCTCTATTTGCTTAGAGACGAGATGACGGCCTACAGCCCATCGCTAATCCGAAAACCCCAGATGGTGGTGATCAATAAGATGGATCTTTACGGCCCCGGAAACAGGAACCTAAAAGACCTGGGAGGGGCCATAAGAGGCCTGGGGCTTGACTATCTGTCCATTTCAGCACTAACCGGTCAAGGCATTGAAGAACTAAAAGGGATCATCCTGGAAAAATGTGGGAAAAAGCAAAGTTAGGGCAAAGGGGTGTGGGACAAAAACTGGAGAATATATCGCGAAAGGGGCTCCTAAGGGCTGTAAAAAGGGTTGTGGTTAAGGTCGGAAGCGGGGTCCTGACAGGATCAAACGGCTTAAACATGACGGTCATTGACCATCTCAGCGTTGACATCTGCAGCCTCAGGAAAAAGGGGATTGAGGTCATTCTGGTATCCTCCGGTGCCATAGCGGCCGGCCTCAGAAAGATCGGCGTTTCCAAGAGACCTCAGTCGCTGTCACAGCAACAGGCCATGGCAGCCATTGGGCAGAGCAGCCTTATTATGGCATATGAAGATGCCTTTGGCCGTCATGGACATAAGGTCGCCCAGATACTGCTCACGCGTGATGACCTTACTCACAGACGCCGTTATCTAAATGCCCGCAACACCCTTTTCGCCCTTCTCTCCTGGAAGATCATCCCGATCATCAATGAAAATGACACCGTGGTGGTGGATGAAATAAAATTTGGTGATAACGACAACCTCAGCGCCATGGTAACCAACCTGACCGAGTCTCAGCTCTTGGTGAATCTCACCAACATTGACGGGCTCTACGATAAGGACCCCCGGACCCACCGCGATGCCAGACTCATTGAGGTGGTAGAAAAGGTGGATCGGAGGCTGGCGAGGGTTGCGAACACTATCCCCGGATTCCTGGGAACAGGTGGAATGGCAACAAAACTCAGGGCGGCCCAGAACGTGGCCCTGAGGGGCGTCCCCACCATAATCGCCAATGGCCAAAAACCCGGGATTCTGACACTGATATTTTCGGGCAAGAGAGAAGGGACCCTGTTCTTGCCCCGGGAGGTGCCCATTTGCAGTCGAAAGCACTGGATAGCCT
>CAZXCQ010000015.1:0-38308 GCA_964639275.1 uncultured Desulfobacteraceae bacterium
CGCGTGATTTCTTTACGCTCTCTTACGGGCGAGTTATACACCCTTCAAAACGGAACCCCCATCCCCCCGGTTTCAAAAGGCTAAAGTGTTACCTAAATTGTTATTCAAATATGAATTATGCCGGGATCAAAGATGCGCTACGCCATTATTACCAACCCTGCCTCTGGCAAGATGGACCTGGAAGAGAAACGATCCGCGCTTTTAAGACCTGCCCGGATCTTGCGTGCAGAGATCCACGGACTCGACACAAAAAGGCCTGAAGAGCTTGTTCAATGCGCGCGTGAGCTTGCCCGTCATTGTGATGTGCTTGTTACGGCCGGGGGGGACGGCACCCTTTCCGACATCATTAATTGTGTAAACACGGCCCAGACAACCATCGCATACTTGCCCCTGGGTACCGGTAACAGCATGCGCCACGCCCTCAATTACAAGGGTAGTCTGCCCGATATTGCGCTCCGGATAAAGAACGGAAAGATCCGCCAATACGACCTTATAGATTGCAATGGAAAAAGACACGCATTTACCGTATCCATTGGGATTGAGGGGGCTGCCATACGCCTTCGGGACCAATACCTTGCCCGTGGTGGAAGCGGCTTTTCAGCATATCTCCGAGCCACCCTGAATGCCTATTTCAGAAAATATCAGAGGGCTTCTGCCGAAATTATGATCGATAATCGGGTGTTGGAGGTAAAAGACCTGCTGACATTGATGGTGGTCAAGCAACCCTACTATGGGTTCGGGATGAAAGTGGTTCCTCGGGCGCGATTTGACGACCAACAGCTTCATATATTGTGTATTGATTCGGGGCTTTTCGGGTCTTTGTATGGCGCAGCAACCGCATTTACCATCGGCAACCGGATTGGCAAATACAGGACAGCACAGAGAGTTGGCGTGAAACTGGACCACCCCCTTCCGGTGCACCTTGATGGCAATGCGGCATGGGATTCCAATGCCTTTCTTTTCGACCTCCTGCCCCGAGCGCTCAGGATCAAGTGCTAATGGCACCTATGGCCCCAGGTGCACGACCCATGGAAAAAGAGTGCTTGACGAATGCTACCACGTTGTGGTATTTCTAGTCCAGAGACCTTATCTCTTCACTAAGGGATGAACCACGGGGGCAATAAGATGAAACAAGAGCTCTCAGACACAGAATTGGAGACATATTCAAGACAGATTGCCCTGGATGAAATAGACTATGCCGGACAATTGAGACTCAGAAACGCCAAGGCATGCCTGATTGGACTGGGGGGTCTGGGTACGCCCATAGCCCTCAAACTTGTTGGAATGGGGATCGGGCACCTGCGCATTGTTGATAGAGACATCGTCTCCCGTTCAGACCTCCACCGGCAGTATCTGTACGATGTCGACTCTGTGGGTAAACCAAAGGTCGAGGTAGCGCTTCAGAAACTGAGCAGGTTAAATCCGGACGTAAGATTCGAGCCGTTCGCCGAGGCGCTCAATTTGACAAACGCCGATGAGATCGTCGGTGGCGTTGACGTCGTCCTTGACGGCCTTGACAGACCCGAACCCCGCTACATTGTCAACAGGGCCTGTAACAGGCTCAAGATACCCTATGTCTTCGCAGGTGCAATCGGGGCCTCTGGAAATGTGACCACAATAATTCCCGGCAAGACCATTTGTCTCGAATGTTTTATGGCCGGCCTCAAGGATGACGACCTTCCCAAATGCGCAGTGGTGGGTGTCCACCCCTCTGCCCTCGGTGTCGTTACCGCCATCCAGGTCTTTGAGGCGGTGAGGGTGATCATTGGCCAGGAACCAACACTTGCAAACAAGCTGCTTTATATTGATCTGCCAGACATGCAATTTCACAAATTCGAGATACAAAAGCGCGAAGACTGCCCGGTATGTGGTGTGAGACCCAAAGGGCCCCCAGAGCCTTTGAGGGATAAGTTTTTTGAAGAGACATGCGCAAGGGATGGCCGCAGCAACTTCATCCTTTCACCAAAAGAGAAGGTCGAGATTGACCTCAAGGAATTGCTTGGTGTATTAGAGAAAAAGGGCTATCGCCTACAGGTCTCCGGCGACTTTGGGGTGACCTTCGAGCACTCTGAGGGGATCACGGCGAGCATCCTCAAAAGCGGGACTATGGTAGTCCAGGCATCTCCTTCCATAAAGTGCAGTCCAAGAGAGCAGGCATTTGAGCTCTTCAGGGCAATCCTTATGGATGGCCTGGGGTTGCCCAGAACCCTGCTACCGGAGGGATAAAAGGAATGCCCGGATCTTTTAGGGCCTTTCAGGGGTAAAAAAGGCTGTTGGGGCTTTATTCAGGCCCAGTGGATCTTTAAACAGAACAACATCGAGGTTATAAAAGGAGGTATTCAAATGGAGGAAAAGACCGTGCGCATCCCCGCAATCTCATGCGGCCATTGCGTGATGACCATCAAACGCGAGGTTGGCGAGCTTGAAGGAGTCAACTCGGTGGAGGCCGACGAAAAGACGAAAACAGCGACCATCAAATGGCAAGACCCCGCCACCTGGGGACAGATCGCCGATAAGCTAAGAGAGGCCGGGTATGCGCCGCAATAATATCCCGGACCTTTAACCCTGGCCGGCGAGACCTGGTTCGGGGAGTCCCGTTCTTGATGAGGTCTGATATGGAGAAAGACATTAGAAGAAGGCATCGCCCGAAAATCGCAAAAGACGTGACAGAACTCATCGGTAACACACCGATGGTGTGGCTAAACAAGGTGGGGCAAGGGCTTCCGGGGAAGATTGTGGCAAAGCTGGAGTCTTTTAATCCCTGTTCGAGCGTAAAGGACCGGATCGGCTTCGCCATGCTGGATCAGGCCGAGAGAACCGGGACCCTAAGACCGGGGATGACAATCGTAGAGCCGACCAGTGGCAATACGGGCATCGCCCTTGCCTTTGTGGCCGCGGTCAAGGGATATCCCCTGATCCTCACGATGCCAGACACCATGAGCATGGAGCGGCGCAGGCTGGTGAGCGCACTGGGGGCCAGGCTGGTCTTGACCCCTGGTGAAAAGGGGATGAAGGGCGCCATTGACAAGGCAAACGAGCTGGTGAAGAAAAACAACAACTATTTTATGCCCCAGCAGTTCAAGAACCCGGCCAACCCGGAGATCCATCGAAAGACCACGGCACTGGAGATATGGAATGACACCGACGGAATGGTGGATATCCTGATCT
Organism: uncultured Desulfobacteraceae bacterium; assembly: GCA_964639275.1. Lineage (GTDB taxonomy): Bacteria > Desulfobacterota > DSM-4660 > Desulfatiglandales > Desulfatiglandaceae > CAZXCQ01. The sequence goes on from CAZXCQ010000015.1 coordinate 3,169, forward strand.
GTGGTGTCGGAACCGGCGGGACTATCACCGGCTGCAGCCAGGTAATCAAAGACTTGAAACCGGAGCTCAAGGCGATTGCGGTGGAACCCCTTGACTCCCCGGTCCTTTCAGGCGGGAGCCCGGGCCCCCATAAGATCCAGGGGATTGGAGCGGGATTCGTACCGGATGTATACGACGCGAAAATCGTTGACGAAATCATACAGGTATCAACGCATGATGCTGGCCAGACAGCGCTGAGGCTGGCTTCAGAAGAGGGGCTTCTCGTGGGGATATCTTCTGGAGCGGCTGCCTGGGCAGGGCTCGAGGTTGCTGCCCGCCCTGAGAACAGGGACAAACTCATAGCCGTGGTGCTGCCCGACACCGGCGAACGTTACCTTTCTACCTGGCTGTTCGAAGATAGCTATAAGACCGCTGGTCTGGAGGAGTAATCCTCTCGACAATGAGGGAAATTTATGGCGCAAATCGGGGTGGTTGAGGAGGCCCTTGAAAAATATCAAAAACTGTTGAGGGTGCTCTCCCGTATGGATGGGGCGATAGTTGCGTTCTCCGGCGGTGTGGACAGCACCCTCTTGCTGGCTGCGGCAGTGGAGGGCCTGGGTGACCGTGTACTCGCGGTGGCCGGCCTTTCTCCTTCCTATCCCGAACGTGAACAAAGGGATGCCCGGGAACTGGCCCTCCGCCTTGGTGCGCATCTGCAGACCGTGCAGACCGATGAGATGACTGATCCCGCCTACTTTCAAAACCCTGAAAACCGATGTTTTCACTGCAAAAGCCATCTCTTCGACCTGCTACTAGAGATAGCACGGAAAAACGGTTACGAGTATGTCCTGGACGGCTCCAACGCCGACGATGCCGGAGATTTTCGTCCCGGCATGAAGGCAGCAAGGGAAAAAGGGGTCAGGAGTCCCCTGATGGAAGTGGGCTTGAGAAAGGAAGAGATCCGGGTCCTCCTGAAAGAAAAAGGGCTCCCCGTATGGAACAAGCCAGCCCAGGCGTGCCTGGCCTCCCGGATTCCATATGGCCAGGATATCACCGAGAAGAAGTTGAGGCAGATCGCTATTGCCGAAGAAAGCCTGCGCGAACTGGGGTTTCAGACGATGCGGGTGCGGCACTGGGGACACCTCGCCGTCGTGGAAGTCGCCCCGGACGACCTCGATCGCCTCTTTCAGGAAGAGATAAGAAAAAAGGTAAAACTGGCAGTCAAGGGAGCCGGATACAAACGGGTGGCCTTGGACCTGGATGGCTATCGCTCCGGCTCTCTCAATCTCAGCATAGAAAAAGTATTCAAATGACCTGCCGACAGAGCCCTCAGAGGACTAACCGCCTCACCCAAGAACCACAAGCGTTCCAGTAAACCTGACCAAATCCACCCGAGAAATCTATGACTGGACTTCTGTGCCGATCTGTGGTTTCCTTGACCGCCGGCGATCGCCAATGCCAGTTTAATAAGACATAGAGAATGTTATGCTTGAAAGTATTCTGCAGGAAGATCATCAGCAAATTCTCAATAAGTCCGGGTAATGGTTACTGGATTCCCGCGAAGCTTGTCCCCGCGAAGGCGGGGAGCGGGAATCCAGTGAATAGCAAGAAAATATGATTTACCCGAACATATTGAGACCTTACGATCATCATTACAGGAGGCGAGCGATATCTTCATGAGAGCAACGCTTCATCATGTACACCTGTTTTCTTCAAACATAGACAAGAGTGTCAATTTCTATCAACAGATGTTTGGGGCCAGGATCATTTTTGATCGGGAGATGGCCGGTGCACGCAATGTCCTCATATCCATAGGGGATGGTAAGATCAATTTTTATGACCAGCCACCCAAGAATCAGGGTCGGGGCATCGTGCATCATCTGGGGATTGAGACCGACAACTTGGAGGGACTTGTTGAACATATGAGGAAGAAAGGCTATCATTTTGAGAAGTCTATCAGGGACTACGGCGGATGGAGATATGTAATGGCGGAAGGCCCCGACAATGTCCTGCTTGAGCTTTTTCAGATCATGGACAATGGTGCCCTCGAAAAGGGGTTTCCCTCGTTATGAACCAGATGATCACCTTTCGCGCCGACACTAACTCCCTCACCCGGATAAACCGGAGCCGAACAAGTTGTGACTTCTCAAAAACCGGGCGGTGAACGGATTCTTGTGTTCCCGGCTTCGATTTCTCTTCAGGCGGGATCTCCGCCACAAAAACGGCGGACAAGTCCGACAGGTTTCAGGTTTCAGAAAAAGTAATGCTGAAACCTGTGAAAGATGAAAGGTTCGGGGCAAAGCGGGGAAACCATAAATTATGACCATTTTGGGGATAGTATTTCTTCTAAGAGACGAAGGAGAAAGGTGGGTTTATGAAGAATTTTATGGAACCAAAGAGTGTAGCCCTCATCGGGATCAGCAGAAAGAGCGGTCCAAGCTCCCTAAATCTCATGGAAAACATGGTTAAATTCGGCTTTTCAGGTAAAATCTACCCGGTTAACCCCAATGCCGACGAGATCCTTGGGGAAAAGGCATATCCTGACGTAAGATCAGTAAAAAAGAAGATCGATCTGGCAATTGTCAGCACCCCCCGGGAGACAACCGTCAACATCCTTGAGGATTGTATCGCTGCAAATATCAAGGCAGCAATCTTGGTCAACCAGGGCTTTAACGATGCAGACAGCCGGGGAAAGAAGATTCAGCAAGAGATTTCAGAGATAGCAAGGAAGAACGGAATCAGGATTCTTGGTCCAAACACCCTCGGGGTCATTAACAATTTTAATGGTTTTACCACCTCTTTTATGCCAGTTACGAGGGAGAAGGCACCGGTTGGGTTGATATGTCAATCAGGAATCCATTTTGTAGGTCCCCGGGAATTTAGTGGAAAGATCGGAAAAGGTGTTGACCTCGGCAACGCATGTGACATCGGGTTTTATGATGCACTAAAGTACTTTGGGGAAGATCCGGATATAAAGATCGTTGCGATCCATATGGAAGGCCTTCGCCAGGGGAGGGAGTTTTCTTCCCTGGCCAGGAGAGTGGTTAAAGAGAAACCGATCATATTCCATAAGACCGGCAGCAGCCAGGCAGGGGCCAAAGCGGCCTTGTCTCATAGCGGTAGCATGGCTGGCAATTTCGAGGTCCATAAGGCCGCGTTTAGGCAAATAGGATTGACGGTCTTGGAAGAAGGGGGCCAAATGCCCCATGCCGTAAAGACCTTGCTTAATCTGCCGTTGATGAAAGGAAATCGGGTTGGTGTCATTACCTACAGCGGTGGGGCAGGTATCATGGGGAGTGATGGCGTGGAAAGATATGGTCTCAGGCTCGCCTCTCTTTCCCCGGCGACCACTGGTGTTGTGGCCAGACTTTCCCCTGATTGGATGCCGCTCGGGAACCCCCTCGATATTTGGCCTGCGGTCATGCTTCATGGTGGCCATAAGGCTTATTCAGGGGCCTTAAAGGCGGTACTAAATGATCCGAATGTGGACGGCATCTTGTGTATCGCCTTAGCCCCTCTACCAGAGTTCTCCTTTCTTGATGTCTCCCAATCGCTCAACGCCGTGATGGAAGAATTCCCGGCCAAAAAGCCCGTGGTCGCGTGGATTTATGGTCCCAACAAAGAGGCGGTTGGCAGGAGATTTGAGGCCAGGAACAGGATAATGGTCTACCCGACCATTGAGATGGCGACATGGGCCTTATCCCTGTTGCGAGACAGGTACAGAATAACCGCCTAACCAACTGCCCCCGCCTTGATCAGGCCCGGCCTTCCCTCATTTTCCTCTCAGCACAGATACCCCTCTGGCGATCTGATCATAGAAAAGCTCAGCCATAACACACCCACAGACGATAACAATGGCCAGGACCTGAAAAGGGGTTATATTCGCATTCAGTATAAAAAAGGCCAGTAGGGCGGCAATAACAGGCTTGAGGAAAAACAGGTAATTGGCCCTGCCAATGTCCGGAGCGGCCGACAACCCCCACAACCAAAGGATAAAACCGATACAGGTGTTCCAGATTCCAAGTGTGAGGATAGACATGTAGGACTGGCTTGGCCGATCAAAAAGGGTTGTCGGATCGACCCAGATGTTCCAGGCCAGGCCGACGGTTATCCAGAGCGTCATGGCGCCGACCGTGAAAGTCAGCGTCGTGATCCGGATCGCTCCATACTTATTGATCAGTGGCCGTATCAGGACCAGGTAGACAGACCCGCATGAAGCACACAAGAGCGCTAACAGGACCCCATATATGACACCACCGCCCATCTTCAATTGCGCCAGGTACCCATCTGTAAGCAACAAAACGACCCCGATAAATGCACCAATACCGCTCACTATCTTGGGCGCGGTGATCTTTACCCTGTTGATAATTCCATCCACAATAACAACAAAGATCGGCATCATCGTAACCATCGTCGCCACCTGAACCACAGAGGCATAGTCGAGTGACCAATGAAAAAACAGTTGGGTAAATGACATGCCGAAGATCGAAAGGGCCAACACCTCGATCGGTTTCTCTTTAATGGGCTGTATCAGATTCCGGGAACTCTTTAATGAAAGCGCCACGATCAATAGCGATGCGGCACCCACCATGTAACGCCAAACAGAGACCTCAGCACCCTTTAGCCCTGTTAGGACCGAAAAAAATTCGCTGGTTGCATGACCAAAAACACCCATAAAGGTCGACAGATAGGCCCAAAACACAATGTTTTTCAAAAACACGTGGCACCTCCAAAATGTGGAACCGAATTCGTCGTTCAACAACCCCTTTATGTCCGCGTTTCTCGACGATCAGTCTACCCCGTACCAGAAACCATGGGGGTCGTTATGAGGAAATTTCCAGTCGATTTCTCCAGGCACCGCGATGATAGGTGAAGGCAGGCCGATCCACCCGGTGGTGTTGGGGTCCTCGTTTCTTGGCGGGTTGAAGTCTAGGAGAGAGGAATTCCCGTGTCAAGCAATAGGAGGGCAGATATCAGGGAATCATCACGATTCTGAACCCGACTCCCGCGGCAGCATATTCGGGGAAAAGGCCAAACCGCTTGGCACACCGGACACCCCATGCATCCAGATTCCAGCTACCACCTCTGATCACACGGTCCTCCCCCCCTTTTGTGCAAACAGGATCTCTTGGCCCATGCAGTTTGTAGGCATCGTGGCGGAATATGTCCAGACACCATTCACTCACGTTACCACACATATCGTAAAGACCCACATGATTGGGCACCCGGGTACCCACAGGATGTGTCATTTCATCGCTGTTCTCCTCGTACCACGCCACCGCATCCACGTCGTCACCCCCTGCAAATCTTTCTTCCTTGCCGCAGCTCCGGGCCGCATATTCCCACTGGGCCTCGGTGGGCAGCGAAAACCGGCGTTTTTCCCCCCCGGCCTCTGTTATCCTGGTAATAAACTCCTGGGCGTCATACCAGTTCACCTGTTCAGCGGGATGCCGGTCTCCCCTGAACTTGGATGGATTTGCCTGCATCACGAATTTCCACTGCATCTGCGTGACCGGGTATTTGCCGATGTAAAAGCCTTCCAGATGGACAGGGTGAACCGGATGCTCATCTTCGGCCCCTTCATCAAAGGTATCCCCCATCATATAGGTGCCGGCCGGAAGGTATAACAATTCCATTTCTGTGGCCGGTTCAATAAACACCTCGACATCTTCTGAGGGTTGCTGTGTCTCCTGTTCACACGCCTGACACGCCGTGTGGCCAAGAGGGATACGCCCTCCGCAAGACTTGCAAAGGAGTATCGTCTCACACTCGGGGCACCTCTTCCAATGGGCCTTGACCGGCATCCTGCACTGGGGACACAGAGGAGACCCCAGCGGTGTCTCACACGCGGGGCAGAATTTCCATTCACCCTTCACCGGCTCTCCGCAATGCGGACAGCTTCCCTGACTTTCATATGAAACCATTTTGATCTCATCCAGAAAAATACAGACTCGGGGCATCCCACCCTCTTACAGATATGGCGATATCTTAAAGAGTGGCTTCCAAGATAGGCCTCAATACCATCAAGGGCCTACACCTTCAATATTTGTTCCACACCAAATCACAGTTGGCCACAGGCTGAACCATTACAAAGCCAGAACTCGGCAGGAACCCTGTTTAGTATTAAATCCCTGTCCAATTGCTGTCTTTGGTCTTCATCCTCATTTGCCAGACAAAAATGGCAGTTAAATTGCAGGTTATGCGATCTGTCTTTTATGAGAGGGAGAATGAATGATGCCTAGTAATCCATCGACCGAAATATCTTCATCCAACAATGGCCAATGTATTCCGTATCCAGAGGGTGAGATTTCAAAGGTATTTCTTTCTTCATCAGAGGCTTTATCAAGCAAAGATGAAACTCTATGTAAAGGAAACCTTTTTTCTTCCCCATTGATAGTAAGAAGGAGATTTTTGCCTTCGAACCTTAAATTTGTAATACTGTGATGCTTTTTCATCCGTGAAGCCTCCGTTGAAATTCATCCCATTGTTCTTCGATATACTCAAAGTGATCATAAATGATTTTCCTGATCTGCCTCTTATCCTTCGGGGACATATTATACGAAAAATCCTCCTCAATATCAAAATGATCCCGGTCCAACCAATATTTGCATTCCATATCACCTTTTCGACAATGGATATGGATGGGTTCATTCCCCTCATTTGAATAGAAAAACAGTCGCCAGCCTAAAATAATTAGTATAGTTGTAACATCAATCCAGACCTTCTGATAATAAACATGTTTACCGCTAATTATTGAGAAGGCACGTATAGTTGGCATATCGTTACCCTCATTTGATTTATCGCATAACCGGCTCTTCAGCCGCAGCGATTAGCCGTCGGCTGAAAAAGCAAGGTTAGAAAGCCTTTCAAAACTTCACCAGAGAGCTCTTATAATCTTCTACGATATATTTCTTCCCCTTTCGAATCACACGGTGTCCTTCTGACTCTAAACGTGCCTTTTGATCTTCAATCCCTCCAGGATATTTCGGATTCAATTCACCGTCCGATTTCAATGTCCGCCAATAGGGTGTTATCCTTTTCTTGCCCTCTGTCGCCTCTTCCATTGCAGCCTCTGCCGAAATCCTGGCAAATATCCCTGTAGTCAGCGGGCAGCCGATAGTAGCCCCATGTCTTCTTGCCACGATTTGCCTTATTTCATTTATTGTAACAAGTTTTCCTTTAGGGACCTTCTTCATGAGTTCATCTACTTCCTTTGGAGCAGGAATTACAACAGTCCCAGATCCCCACCTCTTGCTCATCTTGTCAGTAATAACTTCAACTCTTGGTAAGTCCTTACTATTACCCAATTTTTCACGCCACGTTTTTCTTCGTCCCATACTCTCCTCCAAAAACCAGTAAACACAAGATTTGATTTTCCAACGGAAAAGCTGAGGCGCAGAGCCGGGTTTGCAGAATCACTTTACTGAAAAAGCCCACCAACAAAATCAAAAAGCCGCGACACAACGACCGCGTATCGGCGCTGTCGCCTCCAGCGAGTGTTAGCCTGCGCTCTACATACTGGTTCGCCAGTAGTCATTCGATATCGATATGCTTCGGCGGAAATGGAGCTATGTGCTTTGACATGAAATCATCAATATCAACCACATGCTTCCAGAACTCGATAAGCGAACTCCGATTGACTGTGATCCGGCAGGCTTGCTCAAAAAGGTATCTCCACATCGCCCACACGCAATCGTACACACCAAGCTTGCTAGGTTCGATGCCTTTCAGACTTCCACGCAAGCGACTAGACTGACGAAGCACGTTGAGGAAATCGTGCAATTCTTTCTCTTTGAAAGTGGGCCAGAGTTGGTGAGCGAAGTTGTTCCGTATCTTGCCAAACTCTTTCAGCACGTGCCCCACATCGTTGTGTATAAACCCTGCGGCAACACAAAGGTTCACTTTTTGCCAAAACGTCATTCGTTCTAACTCAAGAGCTGAGGGTTCTGCGAAAGCGCAAGCGATAATGGATGTTACAAACGATTCAAGATATGCTTGCCCCTTAATTACCGCGATAAATGGATTGGGATCACCTACTATCTTGACAAATTCGTTTATTGACTTTTCGAGGATTTTTTGTGTATCATTTGTAATTTCAAGTGGAAATTGAGCAGCCACTTGAGCATCGGGCGCATAAAAGTCAATGATTACTCCATCGCTACATTCTATGCGGCAGATGAAACCCTCGGTACTCTTTATTCTGTCTGGAACATCGTACAAGTTCTTGCCGCCACCATGTTGCATTACCGTTGTTGCGAGGATTCCTGCATTTTCAACTACAACCTTTTCAACTTCCATATTGCTTTCATCCATTATGAGAGGCACAGCCGCAAATAGTTAAGCAGGCGAACAAGCTCTTCAGCCGCGGCGAATAGCTGTCGGCTGTAAAAGCAAAGTTATGTGAAATACTTTTGACAGAATCACTTTCTTCTCCCTAAACTGATTGATCTGAGTAATTTAAGTTGTGCTTTCAAGGGAGACTCCTTTTTATAAGTGTGATCTCCGATTCGGCGCATATATTCCAATTCCTCATTATTCATTGGACCCAGTTCTAGAACTCGAAGGTCTTCCTTGAGTTGTTCCATACTGTTTGGGGCACAGACCGCCACATGTATTGCTGGGTGTGTGAGCACAAACCGATAGCAATCAACCGCAGTGGGCGGTGAATCTCCGAACGGAATATTACTGGCATTGAGTAGACTCCCCCAACGAGTGTTTGTGAAAGAGACCACTCCAGGGCCACCCTGCTTCGGCAGATCATTAAGAACCTCTATTTCAGCACCCCGATGCGCCGCATTGTATCTGATGTGGAAGATATCAAAGTGTTTTTCCTTTTCAAGCTCACAAAACAAAAGACGGTGATGACTGGATATTCCTAAAGAACGGATAATGCCTTTCTCTTTTAGCTCATAAGCATTATCCACGAGATGGCGGCTCGGAACTTTGTTTCTCCCTCCCATGCCTATCAATAATACGTCCAGGTAATCAACACCTAGCCGTCTCAAACTACTTCGAACGATTCTGCTCATTGAAAATACGGTGCGTGCCATTGACTGCACCACTATGATAAGGTCTTCACGATTTATCTTGGATACATTTCTTATTCCCTCTGCCATTTTCTTGCTGCGCCACGCTCCCCAATACAAATAATTCATGCCATGATCTGCGGCCTCTTCAACCATAGCAGCGTCAGTGCCGTAGCCTGAGGCCAGGCCAAGTGGGGCAACTGAAAAGCCAGTCCGGCCTAATGTTCTTTTTTCAAATCTCATAGCCCAACTTTGATGTTGACCGCCGAATGGCGGCATTAGAAAGACCTCATTATGACAAGCGAATCTGGTTTAGGTTGCGATACCGCAGCTTAATCCGGTCTATAGCCGAAGCAGGCTCCAATTTTGCTTCACAAGAAGCTTGACATTATGAACATTGAACTGTGAGCTAAACTATAAGTAGACTATACCACAGGTCTAAAAACTTGAAAGTCTGGGTTTTGGGGTGGAGAGTCGGACCATAAATCTTGTCATAGGATCAATGATATATGCCTTTTGTGGTTAATGTGTTGAACCTTTTGACAACGCTATGATAAGTTTACAGAAAGGAGAGAAAAACGGTCAAGACAAAATTGTTGGACCGGGTGCAAGAGATGGTGCGGCAGCCACTGGATTAAACCAAGGATCAATAGGGATTTGAGAGAAAGTCGGTGACTGTGGATTTGGCAGCAAACGGTATTGCACGAGCGGCGTTTCGGCTGCGTGACTACCAGCGTGAATGCCTGGGGGCAATCAGGGCGCGCTATCTGGCCGGGGTGCGACGTCAACTCACATGTCTCCCAACAGGTACCGGAAAGACGGTCATCTTTGCTGAATTTCCCCACTACTTCCAGATGAAGAAACAAATGCTGGTGCTCGCCCACCGCGCCGAACTCCTTGATCAGGCACGCGATAAGATCACGCGGGCAAATCCCAGTCTCCGTGTTGATATCGAACAGGCCGGCCGAAGCGCCGACGCTGGCAGCCAGGTGGTTGTGGCAAGCGTACCCACCCTGGGTCGCAAAGGGTCAGGGCGTCTCGGCCGACTTGACCCGGAGCGGTTTCTCCTGATTGTGGTTGACGAGGCACACCACGCCACGGCAAAGACCTATAGAAGAATACTCGAATATTTTGGTGTCTTTTCCCCGGATACGCTCAAGCTCCTTGTGGGTTTCACAGCAACCCCCAAGCGTGGAGACGGGCAAGGTCTCGACGCGGTTTTCCAGGAGATCGTGTTCTCGCGCACACTCCCGGAGATGATCAGCGCCGGCTATCTTTCACCGGTTGCGGGATACCGCGTGGAGACAGACATCGATCTCTCCAGGGTCAAGACCCGCATGGGCGATTTTGTGGTCTCTCATCTCTCACAGGCCGTCAACGTGGAAGAGCGAAACCGTCTGGTCGTCAACGTATTCCGTTCTCATCTCAAAGAGAGACAAACACTCTGCTTTTGTGTGGATGTGGCCCATGCCCACTCCCTTGCCAGGGCCTTTAATGATGAGGGGATCCCGGCGGGTGCCGTGACCGGAGACATGGAAGGCTCGGAACGGAGCAGGATTCTGAGTGAGTTTCGCAACGGCACGATTCGAGTAATTGCAAACTGCATGGTGCTTACCGAAGGTTACGACGAACCATCGGTTGAGGGGATTATTCTGGCGCGACCAACCAAGTCCACCCTGCTCTACACCCAGATGATCGGCAGGGGGACCCGGCTCCATCCGGGGAAGGACGATCTCAGGGTTGTCGATATCGTGGATGTGACCCGCGATCACAGTCTCACGACACTCCCGGGCCTCTTTGGCCTTTCGGGAAAATTCGACCTTGAAGGACATACAGCGGACGAGGTGCAAAGGGCATTACGGTGGGCAGAGACCTATCGTCCCTGGGTCCCTGTCTGGCAAGCAGCCTCCCTGACCGATCTGCGCTATCGGTGCAAGAGGGTCAATCTTCTCGATCTTGAGACCCCTTTGGAATTATCAGGGTACGCCGGTTTTGCATGGGTCGGCACTGCCAAGGGCACCTATCGCCTCGGGCTGGCCGGTGGAATGGCCATTGAGGCTGCACCGACCATTCTGGGGGACTGGGAGGTGGTACTTCGGTATCATGGGAAAGAAACGACCTTGTTCCGCAGGCGAGAGATTCAATCAGCTATTATGGCAGCAGAAAGCTATGTAAAGAAAAAACTGCCTCAATCCGTGGGATTGGTCCTGCGGAACACCCGATGGCGGCGCCACCCTGCTACGGAAAAACAGATCAATCTGCTCCGCAGCAAGAATCTCGATGTGCCTGAAGGGCTTACCAAGGGCCAGGCGAGCCATCTGATCGGCATGCTGCCGAGATCGGGTTAGAATATAGGACATTTATGCATATCAAGGAAAGGTACGATTGAGCAAGAGTGGGAAAGGGTTGGGTGATTGACAAATCCGGCGAGTAAGCTTATGTAGTGGTTGGGGTTCGGAAGAGACGACAGATCAAAAGGTCAGGTGTTTTTTTGTTACGGAGCGCCTATAACACTTTAAAAAAATACTGGATTCCGGCCCTTCGGCTATGAGCGACTCGACATGAGCAGTTCGGCCCTGAGCGACTCGACATGAGTTCGTCGACATGTCTCAGAGCCGAATGGCTTGCGCCGGAATGAAGGAAAAGTGGCATTGATGGGTTTTTAAGAAACCGTCATAACTGTTTTAGGATCGAAGCTTGTTTCATGGATAACCCCGAAGCGAGGCGCCAAGGTCATTTGTTAAGGTATTACTTTTTTTGAGAATTTGGCGGCGGGCTTTGTGCTGCTTTTGGCTACGGTGTCCGTGGCTTTTTTGAGAAAGGAGTGAGAGGATATGAATTTCAAACCCGAAGAAGTTAACTTCCACCGAGAGGAGTATATGGCCCATCTGGGTGAAATGCGCTCCAAGGACTATCCCCCGTTGATGAAGAAAGAGGTGGTGGGGAAAATGGACCTCCGCCATCGGCGGCCCAACCCCTACACCAAAGATGGGAAGGCCTTGGTCTCTTTTGTCATGGCGGAACAAGACATAAGGAGCGATATCCAAAAGGCATTAGACCTCCTCGGAGGCCTCGACAGGTCCCTCAAGACAGATGACCGGATACTCCTGAAACCCAACTTCAACAGCGATGATCCCCCTCCCGGCTCGACGGCCCTGGATTTTCTGAGCGCGGTGATTGATCTCTTGCGAGAGCATGGTTATACCCGGCTCTCTGTGGGAGAGGGCGCGGGCCGGCCCTGGGTCCCCACGTCAAAGATCTTTGAAAAAGCGGGGCTTTCCTCGCGGATGGCGGAAATAAAGATCCCGCTAATTGACTTTGATGGATCCGAGTATATTGATGTGCCGATTGGCGGGGAATATCTGGATGTGATCGCCTATCCAAAGGACTTGCAAGACTTTGACAAGATCGTTTATCTACCCACCATGAAGACCCACTACCTGGCAGGGTTTTCCATGAGCCTCAAGCTGACGGTCGGGCTGGTTCACCTCTATGACCGTTTTGTCCTGCATGGAGAAAACCACCTCTTTGTCTCTCAACGCGCCACAGAGATGAATATCCCCATAAAGCCCGATCTCATCATAATGGACGGACGGATCTCTTTTGTGAGCGGAGGGCCGGCCATCGGGCTGGCGGTTCACCCCGGCGTGATTCTGGCATCCGGGGATCAAGTGGCCCTGGACGTACAGGGGATCCGTCTTCTCCAGAACTACCCCGCTGTCAACCACCTGGGCGGCGACGCCTGGGATCTGCCGCAGATCAAGACCGCGGTCAGACACGAATTGGGAATCCAGAAAGACAGTGATTGTCTCCTGGTCCGCTAGCGCCGATCGGACCTGCAGATGATCATGTCCAAAACAGGGCGGCGACAACGCGTAACACTTTAGCCGTTTGAAACCCGGGCAATGGGGATTCCGTTTTGAATAAAGCGAACTTGGCGGCGACAACGTGAGTTCAGTCCTGAAATAAGGGGGAGTCATGGATCTCTTTGATCTCTCAGGAAAAACAGCCATTGTCACCGGTGGCAACCGGGGCATAGGGTTTGCAATTGCAAAGGGCCTTGCGATCGCCGGGGCGGCCGTGGTGATCGCCAATCGCAGGGGAACAGAGGGCCAGAGAGCGGCCGAATCCCTCAAGGCCGAAGGGTTTGAGGCGATGGCAATCCCCACGGACGTGGCCAGCAGGTCCTCGGTGGCCGACCTGGTCTCAGATGTCCTGGGTCGTTTTGGAAAGATTGATGTCCTGGTCAATAGCGCCGGGGTAATCCTCAGGGGACCGGTAGAGGATTTTTCTGAGGAGGAGTGGGACATTATCCTCGATATCAACCTCAAAGGGCTATTTTTCTGCTGTCAGCTTGTGGGAAAGGAGATGATCAAGAGGAGAAAGGGAAAGATCATCAATATCTCCTCCAATGTCTCCGAGGTGGTCCAGCCGGGGCGATCCATTTATGCCGTGTCAAAGGCAGGGGTATCTCATCTGACCCGGGCGCTGGCACTTGAATGGGCTCGATACAACATCAACGTCAACGCCATCGGCCCCGGACCAACCATTACCGAACTCAACAAGACGTACTTTGAAGAAAACCCTGATGACCTAAAGGACAGGATCGACTCCATCCCCATGGGGAGAATGGGAAAGCCTTCGGATCACGTGGGCGCTGCCGTCTTTCTCGCCTCTGATGCATCCGATTTTATCACCGGACAGACCTTGCTCGTGGATGGCGGCTCGACCATCTGGTGAGAAATGTCTTTTTGTGACCACCATATTGAGTTGGGGGGAGGCACTTATGCGTATCAAAGACATACAGACAGCGGTCATTGAGGCAAACTATGACTGGACCCTTGTCAAGATCCTTACAGAGGAAGGGGCTGTGGGTTGGGGGGAATGCTTTTTCGCCCCGGGTCTCACCGCCCTTATCCGTGAACTCAGGCCCCTGCTCCTCGGACAGAATACCGAAGAAATTGAGCGTCTTGGGCGTGTCGTCAGGACGGCCGGGGTGGCCGCCGGGCTGCTGGGAAGTATCGTCAACAACGCCTGGGCAGGGATTGAAACTGCCCTCTGGGACCTCCTCGGGCAGTCTCTCGGGGTCCCCATCTACCGGCTTTTTGGGGGAGGTTACCGGACCAGGATCCGTCTCTATGCAGATTGTCACGCCGGGGAGGGGCTCTCGAGCCTATCTTCAGTGATTGTCCCGAGGGTCCCGTGGTGGATGAGCAAAAAGGGAGAGACCGAACATTTCTGGGAGGTCCATACCAAGGCCCACGGCGGCCTGGCATCGGAGGCCGAAGCGGTCGACCCCGGGTCCTATGGCGAGCGCGCCGCCCAGGTGGTCAAACTCGGTTATACGGCACTCAAGTTTGATGTGGACATCCCCAACCCCTATTCCCGCGACCCGTACAACCGGTGTCTGGACCGCAGAGAGATCGATCTCATGAGCGCGCTCGTTGCCTCTGTCCGGCAATCCATACCGGACGATGTGGATGTGGCCATCGACTGTCACTGGAATTTCAATGCCGAAGACAGCCTCCGTCTGGCCGAGGCCTGTGTGCCCTACCATCTCCTCTGGATCGAAGACCCGACCCCGCCCGAGAGCCTTGAGGCGCTCCAGCGTGTGACTTCCCGGTCTCCTGTCCCGATCGCCACCGGCGAGAATCATTATACACGGGGACATTTCCTCGATCTCATCAGGCGGGGTGGGATCCATCTGGCAGCACCCGACTTCCAGAGAACCGGGTTGGCCGAGGGAAGGCGTATCGCAGAGCTCGCCGAGATATTTTCGGTCGCCGTGGTCCCGCACAATATCTCAAGCCCGATCGGGACCATGGCAGCAGCCCACCTGAGCGCGGCCCTACCCAACTTTGTGGTCCTTGAACACCATGGAATAGAGGTCCCCTTCTGGGAGGATCTGGCCCTGGGCTGGGATGGTCCGATCATTGGGGACGGCCATATCGACCTTGCCCCGGACCGCCCCGGACTCGGCATCTCCCTAAATGAGGAGGTCGCCTACAAATACCGCAGGCGCGAAGAACCCTTTTTTGAACAGGGCCCTGACAGGTAACCACAGGCCGCAGATAGCGGCACGGGCAAAGAGAAAAGGGTTGTGGGCGGGAAAGAGCTTTACGATAGGGCAAACCTCCTTAACATCTCGTCGTCAAGATCCACTCCCAGCCCCGGTCTCTCCGGCACATGGAGAAAGCCGTCCTTAAAGATCAATGGCTCGGTCAGCGATTCATCTCTGAGGGGGTTGGGTACCCTGTCCAGCTCGCAGATCAGAAAATTCGGCAGTGACATGACCAGGTGTTCGGTGGCGGCAATGCAAAGCGCCCCTCCCCAGGCATGGGGGGCATAGTGCACATTAGCTGAAGTGTTTCGATTCTTCAATTCAGACCGTCGGGCCGACGGTATAGATCCCTATGGTCCTGTCATATCGAGTTGTCTCCGCGCAGACCACCTGGCCCGAAGCCACATCCATAATTCGATCAACAATCATAAGACCGATCTCTTTGATGGACCGGGTCCCCTCGATGATAGAGCTGGCATCCACATCCACGTGCTCTTTCATTTTCACGCTCTTTTCGGGGTTACCGGCCACCTTGATGACAGGTGCCAGGGGGAATCCCTGCGGGGCCCCGCCCCCTGTCGTAAAGACAATGATGTTGGCCCCGGCCGCGCAAACACCGGTCAAGAATTCGTCTTCTTTGCCCGGTGAGTCCATGATATACAACCCCTGCCCTTCTATCTGTTCCCCGTATTCATAGACATCGTTGATCGGCCTTGTCCCGGATTTACTGATTGCCCCCAACGATTTTTCCTCGATGGTTGTTAATCCCCCTGCGATATTTCCCGGAGAAGGTTGGGTTCCCCGCATATCGACCCCCATTTGAATGATTCTTTCTTCCATTTGCGAAACTATCCCCAGGATCTTTTGCTGTATGGTCTGATCGGCTCCCCTTGCCGCCAGGGAATGCTCGGCCCCAATAAACTCGGTGGTCTCTCCAAAGATTCCGCCCCCGCCCTGCCCGATGATTTCATCCATTGCCCTCCCTGTGGCCGGATTTGCCACAATACCGGAGGTGGCGTCGGAAGAACCACACTTGACTGCCAGGCAAATGTCGGCAACAGGCTGTGGGGTTCGCTCTTGCTTCAAGAGGTGATTCTCCATTTCTTCGACGATCTCTCGCCCCTTGGACACGGCATTTGACATGCCACCAACCGACTGAATGACAAGCTTTTGGACCAGTTTTCTCTTTCCGACGATACCCTCGTATATCTCATCGATAGAGACGGCCTCGCACCCCAGCCCCACCAGCAGGACAGCCCCCACGTTCGGGTTCAATCCCAGCCCGGTCAGTGTCCTGGTGATCATTTTGAGGTCGGGTTCGAGTTGGCCACACCCTTTGCTATGCAAAAGCGCACGGCACTGTCTTTCATTTCCACTCGCTATTTCATGTGCGACTTCATTTGCACAAAAAACGGTTGGAATTATGGCAACATAGTTCCTTGTACCGGCCCGACCATATTCTCTTTTAAAGCCATAAAATCGCTTCACGACTGCTACCTATTCCCTGCCCCGCAGACTTCCGACATTGTGGATATGAACGTGATGGCAGGCCCGGATGTCTTTTGTGGCAACACCAATTATCTGGCCATACTTCACCACATATCTGCCCATCGGAATGTCACTTGTGGCAATCTTATGGCCCAGAGGGATATCTTCTTTGGCATCCATTTCCGCCAAAGGTCCCTCGTCACTCAGGAGAACAAACGGATTTCCTTCTACGATTGATGTGAGAGCAACAGCCACATTGTCTCTTTCGTCAATCAACAGTGCCCTTGAATGCCTAAAATGACTGTCATCCATAAAACACCGCCATCTGCACGATTCTCAAAAGATCACCTGGACCACTCACCCGGATGTGGTCCTTTCCCATTCTGGGCAATGACAGGATAGCAAAATCTCGACGTCGTCTGGTAAGGATGCCGGTCCCAACCAGCGTCGCTTCGCCTCCCCGCCCCGTACCAGGCGCGGGACGGGCAAGCAATGGTCCTTGGTTTTTCTCACTTCTTCGGCTTTAGGCAAAGCTTCGCTAGAGAGATGTCAGGGCCTAAGACGGATAGAGGTCTTGGGTAGGGCCATGGACGGAGGCAGCCATGGCTTTGGGGTTATTCGGTCTTGACCCTCAAGGAGGGTTCTTCTTTTTCAAATATGTGGACCTTATCCATATTTACGGAAAGCTCGATCTGCTCATGACGCGCGGCCCGTGTCCGCGAGTCAACCCTGGCCACCAGGCTATGCTCTCCGACGGTCACATCGAGCTGGACTTCGGCGCCCAGGGTTTCCACCACCTCGACTACCGCCTTAAAGGAGTCTGTGACAAAGGTCTTGTCTTCAAAGGCCTTATCCTCGATGTGTTCGGGCCGGATACCCAGTATGATCTCCTGGCCTTTTTTGCCCTCTAAGAACTTGGCCTTTTCCTGCGGTAACATAAGTTCAAAACTGTCTGCATTCACATAGAGCTGGGACTCTTTGCCGGTAATTCTGGCAGGCACAAAGTTCATGCCAGGACTGCCAATGAATCCCCCCACAAACCTGTTGATCGGGTACTCGTAGATATCCATGGGGGAGGCAACCTGGTGTATGACACCATCTTTCATGATGACAATCTTGGTCCCCATGGTCATGGCTTCAACCTGATCGTGGGTCACAAAGATGATGGTCGTCTTTAGCTGGTCATGGAGTTTGGAGAGCTCTGTCCGCATCTGCCCGCGAAGTTTGGCATCAAGGTTACTCAGCGGCTCATCAAAGAGAAAGACAGCGGGTTTTCGGACAATGGCCCGCCCAACGGCCACTCGCTGACGCTGGCCTCCTGACAGTTCCCTGGGCTTGCGGTCCAGGAGTTCCTGGATTCCAAGGATCTCAGCCGCCTCCATGACACGCTGATCGATTTCCTCCTTGGGGTGCTTTCTGAGTTTTAATCCAAAGGCCATATTTTGGTAGACTGTCATATGGGGATACAGGGCATAGTCCTGAAAGACCATGGCAATATCTCGATCCCTGGGTGGCATGTCGTTGACGAGCACCTCCCCGATGTAGATGTTGCCTGCCGTCAGTTCTTCCAGCCCGGCGACCATCCTCAGCGTGGTGGACTTGCCACACCCCGATGGTCCCAGCAGGACCAGGAATTCCTTGTCTTCCACTTCAAGGCTGAAGTCTTTGACGGCCTCAACAGATCCGAAGTTCTTGCTAACATCTTCTAAGGTTACCTTGGCCACCTGCTCTCCCCCTTCAAAGACATCAATTTCAATTTGAGCTCACTCAGAAATATGATTCAATTTGCGCCATCCTATAAATCAGGGCGGCAATCTATTTCTTAAATACATCGATTTCAGACGCAAACCCCAAAGGCCGGACCTCAAGCCGAGAAAATACCTCTGAATCCGCCTACTTGATGGACCCCCTGGTCAGCCCGGCAACATAATAATCCATCAAAAAGGCAAAGAGTATAACCACCGGAACCGACGCCAGCAGTGCGCCACCCATCAGCTCACCCCAGAAGTAGACGTCCCCCCTGATAAGCGTGGTATAGATTCCGTTGGTCAATACCTTCTCTTCGTCCCTATAAATATAGGCCAGTGGGTAGAGGAACTGGGCCCATGAAACCGTAAAGGCAAACAGGGTCGCTGCGATCAGGCCGGGTGCGGCCACGGGCAGAAAGACCTTGGTGAGCATCTGGATGTACGAGGCCCCATCCACAAACGCCGCCTCATCCAGTGCCCTGGGGATGGCCGAGAAATAACCGATCAAGATCCACGTGCAGAAGGGAACCGTCAGTGTCGGGTAAAGAAACAAGAGGCACCACTTGGTATTCAGAAGCCCCAGTATACCAACAACCTTGTAGAATGGGATAAACAAAAGGGCAGGGGGCACCAGATAGGTGCAAAAGATCCCCACCCCAAAGTGTCGCGACCCAAAAAACTGCAATCGTGAGATGGCGTATGCGCCCAGAATGCTAACCACCATTGTGATAAAGGTCACCACGGCAGAAATAGCGAACGAATTCCAAAACCACTGGGCAAAATGTGTCTCGAAAAAGATAAACTTATAGTGGGCCAGTGTGGGAAGCGACTGGATGATCAACGGAATCCCTTTGAGACTCGTGATCTCCGTGTCTGGCTTGAATGAAGTAATGAGCATCCAGTAAAGGGGAAAGAGAAAAAACACGAGATAGGGGACCAGGGCCACGTATGAGAGCCTCACGCTCCTCTTTTTTCGTTTTGACAGAGAACTGCTCATTCCTCACCTCGGGCAATATTGCGAAGTATAAAAAAGGCTGCAACGCCCAGGACCGGAAACATAAAGAGGGCAATGGCCGAACCACGCGGCAAATGACCGGCCTCTATACCGATATTGAAGGCATATGTCCCAAAGAGGTGCGTGGTGTACCGGGGACCTCCCCTTGTCAAGATCCGCACGATGTCAAAATTTGCAAAGGTGACGATGGTCGAAAACATCACTGTCACGGCAATCAATTTGCTCAACATGGGAAGGGTCACGTACCGAAACCGCTGGAGGGCGCGTGCACCATCGATGCTGGCTGCCTCGTAGAGGCTCTCCGGAATTGACTTTAGGCCTGCCAGGAACATGATCATAAAAAAGGGCGTCCCATACCAGATATTGGTGACAATTGTGGCAATCCGGGCCCAGAAAGGATCGCTCAGCCACGGCTTTGGTGTACCACCGAATTGCACGATAATCCAGTTGATGGCACTGTGGGTGGGCTCAAAAATCCACCACCACCCCATGGAACTCAAGGCCAATGGCATAACCCATGGGATGAGAGAAACCCCTCGCCAGATCCGCTGCCCCCTGAATGGCAGATTGTTCAAGATGAGGGCCAGAATAAGTCCAAGGGTGGCCTTAAAGAACACGGCCGTGAGGGTAAACCGAAACGAATTGCCCACAACCAGCCAGAAGGTATCGTACCTCATCAGCCTCAAGTAATTCTTGAACCCCACAAACTTATTTTCGGCCTTGTTCTCCACGCTCAGGTAAACCGAGTACACAAAAGGATATATCACAAGCCCCACGATCAACACAAAAAGCGGGAGGATCATCCAGTATGCCGCAAAGCGTCTGGACCTCATCCGGCCGAGAAGGCTTGGCCGTCGTCTGTTTACTGTAGCTGCAATCGAGGTCATGCCTGAAAACCTTATGTCAGGAGAGGGGGAGGATATCCCTCCCCCTCAAAGATACTTAATCCGCTATCATTTCAAGTTCTTTGGCACACCACTTCATGGCATCCTTGGGAGACGTATCTCCTGTGGTTGCCTTGGCCACCATGACCGCAAGGATGTGCTTGCTGTATATCGCTTGGCCGGCCATGGGATGGGCAGGATATCCGCCCACCACGAGTTTTTCATCACCCCGGATGACATAGTTGTAAACACATCCCGGGGGCGGACCCTCTTGCACCCATACCGGGTTGTCATACATGGGTTTAAGCTGCGGCATGTCATATCCCTGTGCAACTTCGAGAATCTTGTATTGCTGTGGTTTTTCGAGCAGCCAGGTGATAAGATCCTTGCCAGCCTTTTTATCCTTGCACCACTTCCACATAATAAAATTGAAAAAAAGGGCACCACGGAAGCGTCCCGCCGGTCCCTTGGGGCAGTCATGATGCCACATCCAACCCGCATTTAAGGGTTGCGTCCTCTTGGCCACGCTCCAGGCGCTCGGAGGGTTCTGGATGCAGGAGCCCTTTCCGGAGATGATCCAGCGGTTGTTGGAGGCATCGTCCCAGCCATAAACATCTTTTGGCATATACTGGGTCAGTTCTTTCAGGTACTCAAGCGCAGCCAGGGTGCCGTCCGATTCGATGGTGATGTTGCCCTTCCTGTCCATGGGCTCGGACCCGAAGGAGAGCAGTAGTGGGCCAAGCCAGTCATTGGCATCGCTCGTCTCGGAGATGGCGGCACCAAACTGAAAACCCGCCTTTGAGAGCTTTTTGGCCGCCTTCAAAAAGGCATCATAGGTCCAGCCGTTCACTTTCTTGGGATCCCGCTCGCTCACGTCCGGCGGGAAGATATCCACCAGATCGACCCCTGCAAATTTCTGAAAATAATCTACCCGGGAGACCATTGGATAGCTGTGAGAGCCAATGGGAGCGGGAATGGCATACCATGTCTTGTCCTCCTGAGAATAGGACAGGTAGGTCCCCAGGCTATCGAACTTCCCATATTTCTTCTGGAGGTAATCGGCCACATCGTTTAGTGGCTCGCACTGTTTGTAAAAGGCCCAGGAATCAAAGGGGCCCAGCGCCATAATGTCGTGTCCGGTCCCTGCCCGCGATTCAGCGGCGGCAACGGTCAAGATATCCCGGACCTGTGGACCAACAAAGTCGATCTTTATCTCCACATTGTTCTTGGTCGCCCACTCCTCTATCATTGCCCTGTGAACGTCCGCCGCCCCGGGGATCCAGTGGTTCCACAACGCAATACTGAGGCTAGGCTTTGCAGCAAAGGCCTTCCTCACCACGCCGGGTGCGGCCATGGCCCCGGCAGCCGCAGCCCCGCCGGCAACCATCCCCTTCATGAATTGTCTTCTGGTGATCTCTGCCATCTTTGTTCCCTCCTTTTTTGTTAGGTTAATCAATTGAAGTTGTTGTTCCCCACATTACTTAACCAATCGGAGGCTGACCATGGGGCATCAGAATATCCCCCACGGCCCACTTCTGGCTATAGGTTTTCAGGCAAATAACTGCAAATCTTACAGACGAACAACAAACTAACCCGCTAGAATTAGACTGCAATCTTGCAGAAACCAGATCTCCAATCCTTAATCAAAATCCGGAACCGTATAACTTGCGCCGGTATGGAAAAAACGCCTCATAAGATAATGCATGTTGCCTTGCTGAATACATTGACACCCCTACGATCAAACGATTTGGACAAATGGCAGGTTGGTCTGACCGAATCTATCACCACTTGGCCTTTTGTCAAGCATTTTTCAGACACCCTTGTCCTCTAACAACCATTTTCTTTGTCGGGATGTCGAGATTTCAATCACTTATCCCTCTATTCCTTTACTGTTTGTTCAACATAGGGTGATATCTACCGTTGCGTATTGAGTATTTCGTTGACCTGATTGATACGTCTAAGCGCACCATCCATATGTGCCTTCATCTTTGTTGCAGCAACAGAAGGCTGTTGATTCTTGATCGCTTCAAAAATGCCCCCGTGTTCTTGAATCACAACCTGGATGCCAAAATGTCGATTGGCCACCTGACGACTGATGTGCAGATTCACCATGATTGAGCGAATCATGATCCCAAAAAGGGGATTCCCGGAGGCATCGATAATGGCTTTGTGAAAAGAATCATCGGTATCAGCAAACACCTCGGCGCTGTTTGATTCGGAGTTCATAATCTGGAACGATCTTTCCATGATCGCTATATGTCTCTCCTCCCGGCGTTCAGCAGCCAATCTGGCCGCCTCCACCTCAATCGGTGTCCGCACCTCCATGAGTTGTAAAAGAGAAAACGTATTCGTCATCAGGTAGTTGCGCACGGCCTCTTCGGGCACGCTGATCTGGGGAAGACGGACAAAGGTGCCGTGGCCCTGTTTCACCTCGACCAATCCTTTGGAGGCAAGTACCCGGATGGCCTCGCGCAGGATACTGCGGCTGACGCCAAAGATATCGCGTAACTGGTTTTCCGGTGGCAACAACTCCCCATCAGATAATTCACCGTTGATAATAGAATTCATGATCTTGTCGACCACCAGATCCCCTCTGGATTGAAATCGAATTTTTGAAAAGTTTTTCATAGTGTGATTTGTTTCAGTTGGCAATCGTATATACTGCTGTAACAGCTCAATGAATAGTGAATTGGCCCCGGATTCCGGCTTTCGCCGGAATCATTCATGCAAGAGGCTTGCACCCCGATGGATGAAAGTGTAACCTGACAAGACAGCGCTTTCGACTTTTTACGAGACCATCAAATTTAATATTAAAGGAGTCTGTCTGTAACTCACTAACATAGAGGTCGTATAACCTCATTCCGTTACGGACAGACTCCCCTGATCGGGGCTACCTTAGCAAGGCTTCTGTGATCGCATCTATAAATTCAGGAGCATCCATCGGAATACGTCCACTGACATAGTTTCCATCAATAACCGCCGACCAATTCCAATTGTAGATACCCCCCATAATTGTAACAGAATCCTCTGCCGCCAGCCATCCGGCCGAGTGTTTACCCTGGATAATATCCGCGGCCGAAACAGGAATCGGGCCGTGACAGATCGCGGCAATGATCTTTCCGAAGGCCCAGGCATCTCTCAAGAATTTCTGCGCCCCAGACCCGACAGTGAGCCGCCAGGGGTTCATCGCGCCGTGAATCCACAGGGCGTCAAAATCCGACATCTTGAGATCCTCTACCTTAATGATCGAGTAATAGCTCTCCGGGATTTCCTGGAACGGAACGGTCGTACCAAAACTCCCTGTCCGCACATCCGAATCCAACATGGCAGGACGCGCCTTCTGAATCGGGTCAAACAGCCCGACAACAATGTTTGCCCCCCGGTACATCAATTCCAGCGTAGGCGTACAGAGTTCAATATCTTCCCAGTCCTCGGCAGTCATGGCCATGACCGTTTTGCCCTTGAGGATATTCTTATGTCTATCCACAAAATTCGGATCAAACACCTTACACAAGGCCCTCAGGACACCGGGCGTGGCATAGGTGTCTCTGCCGGTGATTATATTGCCGTCAACCGCAACCGACCCTGCACTATACACGGCAATCTTTCTCAGCATGTAGTCCACGGTCCTATTGCCGACAGCCTTTTTGCCTTTCATCAAACCGAGATGAATCATGGGCATGATACCGGCACCGATACCGGCAATCGGTACACCCCTGTCGGCAACGGCCTTGATGAACTTGAGCGCCACATCATCAGCAACCAGGATGTCGCCCGAGTGACTCCCGAGAATAATGAGCGCATCATATTTCGCGGGATCGGCCACCTTCAGAGAACCCGTCCCCTTTCCCGGCACGCCCGGAGCGGCCAGATTAGGATCTTCTTTTAGCACCACAGGGTATTCAGTCCTATTCCCATTGATGCCCAGACCATCCATGCCTTCGGTCAGGGTCAATCCCCAGGTACCCCGGGGAATTCGAATTCCGTTCATCGGCCGCGTGTTTTTCCACAGATGATTGTTGTCCATGATAAACTGGGGCGTTCCTCCGAACTCCCCGATATACTCTGCCAGGTAGTAGGCCTGCCAATCGCTGAACTCACAGGCGGCCAGCAATCCGATCTTTTTTCCGGCCAGAGGGCCGTTAGGTTTGATTTTTCCGCCAAGTGGACCTTTCCAAATGGTTACCCCATTTTGTTCAACAATCTCGATGCCGGTGCTTTTGGCAACGTCCAAGTATGGTGATGCTGCCGATGCGAGCATTGTGCTGCCAGAGAGCATGAGGCCGATTGCCAGCACGATTCCAATAAGTCGTTTCATGGCTTTTTCCTCCTTTTTTGATAAGAAAGTGGATGAAACATCAATGGAAATGAACACCTATCCCTGTGCTGTATTGACGGCTTACCTACGCCCTCTATCACCCCCTTTCCCCAATGCAGTTGAAGTCACGGAAAAACAAATCATATGATGTTTTGAGAGATCATATAATTATATGTCTGTCAAGGTTTTTTTGGATAGATGGATTAGAATAATGTTACCCTGACAGATCTCATCTTGACCCGAGGGGGTATAGCGTCTATTGTAATTTTGATGGATTTTGGTTTCTTATCCCGAAGATCAGGAAACGAACAAGGCCCTGCCTTTAGGGCCACACCATGGTCTCCCCGTCGTGAATGATCTGGAGATGCATTTGCCTGGACAACCCAAAGAGACATTGGAGCGGATGGAGCCTTCGGGGAGACGACTGTTCATCTGGATGGTTCCCGCGGTCCTCATATGGCCCGGCCTATTTTTCCTCTCCGCAGTCGCACTTTTTGGTCCGCCAACTGATGCGGAAAAACGGGACAGGATTGAAGAGATCTACGCCGGCTATTCTAAGGATTTTCCTGGGGTGGTGGGCATCGAACCAAAACTGGCCATGGACTTGATGCAAAAAGTCCGGTTGCGTTTTGTTGACGTCCGTGAACCCGAGGAACAGGCGGTCTCCATGTTGCCGGGGGCAATCCCTGTCAAGGTGTATCTAAAAGACCCCCACAAATACCCTGCCGATCTGCTGGTGGGGTACTGCACCATCGGCTATCGGAGCGGCAAGCTGGCAGGAATGCTTGAACACAGAGGAATCACCCTCTATAATCTCCGCGGCGGCATTCTCTCATGGGTGCATAATGGCGGCAAGATCTATGACAAAAACGGCGAAACCAGACGCATCCATGTGTACGGTCGGAAGTGGGATCTTGCCCCTGGAGGCTACTTGGCTATCTATTAGGGTCCACCCTGCGGCTCCGGGGTGAAAACTCCCGGGTAGTACCTTTTATAGAACCTCTCGTTCTGGACTGTTTTTCCGTGCCAGCGGCGGGTAAAGAGGAACCAGACGAAAAGCCGCAAGACCGTGATAATGTTCCGGAAAAGGCCATTTTGTTGCCACCTTCGGTCTGAAACTGACACCCCCTCGGGGATAAAGAGCATTCGTCCCATCTGCTTGAGCCGCAGACAAACCTCCACATCCTCCATCAACAGGGTTGGGGGAAATCCGCCTGCCCTTGCTATGGCATCACTTCGAAAGAACTGCGCCTGATCCCCAAAAGATATCCCGGTTAACCGGGCCCGCCAATTGTTGAGCCAGGAAATAAAGCGGCCCTTTCCGGTGTCTTCCGGAAATGCCATGCCAAAGGCCCCACCCACTGCCTGTGGATCATCCGAGAGTCTAGTCACCATCCGCAAGACCGTACCAGGAAGGAGAACGCAATCGGCATGGAGCACCACGATCACATCTGCACTCACCACCGCCAGGGCACGGGCAATCTGAATTCCCCTGCCTTTGCCGCCGCTTATAACCACTGCCCCACTTTCTCTGGCCAGTTGACGGGTGCGATCGGCGGACCCGCCGTCGGTCACCACGGTCTGGACCACAAAATACTGCCCGCCCAGCGAGGCAAGGCACCTTTCGATATAGTCTTCCTCATTCAATACGGGGATGACAACCGCCACGCTCTTCGGGGGGGGATAACCCGAGTCGCCGGCCCAATCAATTTGGCGAAAAAGACCGTATGCCAGCAATCCGTAAAAGGGTACATATTCGATGAGCTTGACCCAGTGGATCTCCTGGAATATCCCGGTCTTGTATTCGATCCCGACCACGGGAAACAGGACGGCGGAGGCCGCCATCAGATAGATCCAGGCTGCTGAAGGATAAAACACCACAAATGGTGCGATCAGAACCAGGTACCAGGGGTGGAGGGTGGGGAGAAACAGGAGCATACAGCCCAATGCCATATACACGCATCTTAATGGATCGGGAACCGTGAGATAGACCATCATGAGGCAGATTGCCAGCACGGCTATGGCAACCATGATCCAGGTATCTCCAAACAAGAACCGGAACATTGCTGTGATGCCATCATTATAGTGCATGGTGGTGCCAAAGACATGGATGGAGTGAAAGATGTGAGGACCCGGCGCTCCAAAAGGGAGATATAAGAGCAGGGGAAGCAGGGCGATCGTCCATCTATATCGCGTCCTGTGCCCGACCAGAAAAGGGAGGGCAACCCCGGCAACATACTTGGCCATGGCAGCAAGCCCCAGACACAGAAACCCGACGCTCTCCCTGCCTCTAAAGAAAAGGAATATCCCAAAGACCAGGAAGAACACCTGGATCACGTCCAGGTGGCCTTCTCCCGACACGGAGAGGATCACCAGAGGATTGGCCGCATAGATAAGCAGACGGTTTGCCGGTAGCCTTCGCTGCCACAGCATCATTGCCAATAGCCCCATGGTTGCCAGATCAAGCAAAAAAAAGACCAGTTTAAACCAGATCGGGTTCAGGGTGATGGATGCCAGGAACCTGAAAAGGATCATGGAAAAGGGCGGGTAACACGCGCTCAACCCCTTGTGGTTGATGCCTTTCCAGATATTTGAGGGCATATCCTGTGCAAGTGGCATGATCGACGGATCGTCGGGGGAAACGACGTACGGATTAGATCCCAGCCGCTGAATATGGCCTTCCCAGACATAGCGAAACATATCATTGCCGGGTGGAAAGGGCAAAAACAGGAGGCGCACCGCCAGACCCAACAGAAAGCCGAGCAAGAGGCCCTGTAACAGGGTAAGTCTCCTGGGAAACCACCGGACCATGCCCACCAGACAGCCAAAGGCCAGAGGGAACACTACGGTAAACCGGGTGGCATGTTCTCCGAGAGGACCCGATAGGGCCATGGCCGTCATAAGGGCGAGCCAGATCAGACAGGAACAAGAAAAGCGTGCAGAGACTATTGATCTTTCCGGCTGTGACGCCACGACAACCACCCGATCGACAGAAAACCACAAGCATAGAGGAGCAGAAAATGTCCCACCAGATAGAGACTCGACGCAAAGTAGAAACAGACTCCCAAAAGGCACCAGAGTCCCAGGAGGATCTCGATCACAAAGACGGTGTCTCTCACCGGGGAATAGGTCTTTTTCCGGGCAAAACCATTTTTTGGCGTGCGGACAAAAGGGCTTTTTCTGTTCAGGAGCGCCTCAAAGACGGCCCGTGTATTGTTCACCGCGAGCCCGCAGCCCAGGCCGATCATGATGGGCAAGAGGAAAAGCACCCGGTCGATCCGCTGGTTGAGCGCTCGTCCGGAGACCAGATAGAGGCGGGATGGGCCGATACAACCCAACCCCAGTATCCCGCCAAATACCACAAAAAGGAGTGCCGGCGGCGTAAATCTCCCCATCGCAAGAACCGGCAACGCCATAATGGCCAAAAAAAGCATCAGCGGGTGAACCAGATAGTGGAGCATGTGTAACAGGGCCTGGAGTTTAATATACCACGCGGCATCGGCCTCAAACACCCTGGGGAGCAGTTTCATGGCGGTCTGAATGGACCCTTTGGCCCATCTGAACTGCTGCCCCTTGAACGCGTTGACATCGGCTGGGATTTCAGCCGGCACAACCTGATCGATCAGATATCGGCACTTCCATCCTGCCAGCTGGACCCGATAGGAAAGATCCATGTCTTCGGTAAGGGTATCGGCCTCCCAGTTGCCGGCATCCACGATGGCCTGTTTGCGAAAAATACCGGCCGTGCCGTTAAAATTCATGTATAATCCACCGGCGTTCCGTGCCAGCTGCTCCACCATAAAATGTCCATCGATCCCCATGGCCTGAACCCGTGTCATCAGGCTCTGCATGGAATTGAGGTGCCCCCATCGGGCCTGCACAAATCCCAAAGAGGGAAAGACCAAAAAGAATGGCATGGTATTGATGAGAAAATCTGTGGGTGGCACAAAGTCCGCGTCAAAAATGGCCATAAACCGGCCCGTCGCCCTGGCCATTCCCTGTCTTAATGCCCCCGCCTTATACCCTTCCCGTCCCTTGCGGGTGATGTGATGGATCTGGACCCCTTGCTGCTGGAGCATCGCCACTTTCCTGGCGACGACATCTCTGGTTTCGTCTGTGCTGTCGTCGAGCACCTGGATTTCGTGTTTTTCCCACGGATAGTGCATGGCTGCAACCGCGTCGATCAACCGTTCCGCCACATTCAGTTCATTAAAAATGGGCAACTGGGTCGTCACAACCGGCAGGGAAGCCACCAGCTCCCGCCATCCTTCCAGCGGGGAGAGCCCACCGTAGAATCCCCTGAGGATCTCTTTGTCCTCAGCCAGGCGCCTGCCATA
Source organism: uncultured Desulfobacteraceae bacterium (assembly GCA_964639275.1). Lineage (GTDB taxonomy): Bacteria > Desulfobacterota > DSM-4660 > Desulfatiglandales > Desulfatiglandaceae > CAZXCQ01. Next base: position 32,025 of record CAZXCQ010000015.1, read on the forward strand.
CGCCCGTTTGAACAGAAAGATCATCACATGGCAGTTGATGCCGTAGACCATAAGGGCAAGGGCACAGCCAAAATAGAGAAACAACAAGAACTCCACGGGGGTTAATTCCCTTCTCTTCAGGGTAAAACACGGCCTTCTCTGGGGTACGCGGCCCTGAAACCGGGTCTATTGTTCATGGCCATGCCACTCACTTGCTCGCCATCAAATCAGGAAAGGGAGGGTGATCGCTTGACAGTGCTCCCTGGAAAAAGTGATCGAAATGCATCAACTCGGTCTGTATATTACCCGGAGGAAATTACCCGGGTCAAGCAGACCGCCCCCATAAAGACCAAACGGGTGGTGCGGGAGCTAAACGAGGTCTTCCCCTCCTCTGGCATTCCAGGCGAAACATTGCCTTTGTATTCAAAACATGCTAATTTCGTTTTGTCCCCGTTGTTGTCGAAATTTTTGCCGACTTCACCAGGGTCTCTGGATAATAGAGAAACATGTCATTTCTAAACCCTTGACGGGCTCAGGCCCATGGTCTTTGGTTGTCTTCCAAAAAGCCCGTTTCTTGGACGGGGAATAACCTTGCAACGACAGTTAGTGGTGACGCGGAATTTTATCTTCTGTCATGCCGGACTTGATCCGGCATCCAGTAGTCCACGTATGACCATGGAATCAAAATAGCCATCTTCCGAATCGCTCTGACTGGATTCCGGCTTTCGCCGGAATGACAGGGTGATAAATGTCGTTGTGGGATAACAGGGATCAACAAGAATTCAACACAGGCCAGGAAAGGAGGTAAGAGGATGGAGAGATTCAAATTAGGCCTCGCATTTTTGATCGCTCTGAGCTTAGTGTTTCCCCTCTATGGAGCAGGGGGATTGGCTCAGGCAGGCGACCCTCAAGAGGTCCAACAATATATTAACAGCCTGAAGGATTCATCGTGGCAGATCCGATGGCATGCAACGACGGCACTTGGGGATCTAAAAGATCCCCGGGGTGTTGAGCCACTTGTCACTGCCCTGAAGGATGAAAATTCCTATGTCCGGGCAACAGCGGCATGGGCCTTGGGGGAAATAAAGGATCTCCGTGCAATTGAACCCCTCATCGCCGCCCTGCAAGAGGAAAGTTATGGTGTCAGGAAAAATGCCGCGTTGGCACTAAAAAACATCACGGGCAAGGACTTCGGCAAAGACGCGGCCCTTTGGCAGGAATGGTGGAATAAAAACAAAAAGTAAACAAAGGGGCCTGTTTGCTCGTGAATTACGTCTTGGCCATTGATGTCGGGACCCAATCCTTAAAGGCATCCATTGTAGACCGCGGTCTGGCCGTCATCGAAAGCGCAAAGGTTCCCTATCTCGCCCAGGTAAGATCAAAGAACAGGGTCGAGATCGAGGCAGAGGTCCTCTGGAAGGCCTTTGTCAAGGCCTGCGCACAACTGCGACAGAGACCCGAGGTGGGGGCAATATCCTTTTCAACCCTTTGTCCATCCCTGCTGCCGATGGATTCTGAAGGGACCCCCCTCGTCCCTATCATCCTTCATCTGGACCGCAGGAGCTATCGTCAGGCGGTTTGGGCGCTCAACCGTGTAGGGGAGGAGAGGTTTCTCGGAATCGCCGGCAACCTCCCCATCCCCGGAGGGATCTCCGTAACAAGCCTGCTCTGGATCAAGGAAAACCGGCCCGACATATATCGCCATAAGGGCGTGATATTTGGACATGCCGTAACGTTTTTTTTGAAGCATCTCACCGGCCGGTTTGTCATAGACCCTTCAAATGCATCATTTACGGGTCTCTACGATACCGTGGGTTACACCGACTGGGATGATGGTCTCCTGGAAGCCCTGGAAATCCCGAGGGAGAAGCTCCCCCAGGTGACCATGTCCGCAACCGCTGTCGGAGGGTTGAACAGGGCCGTAGCCGATGCCCTGGGTCTGCCCGGCCAGATACCGGTTGTTATCGGTGCCAACGACACCACCTGTGCAGCGGTGGGGGCCGGGGTCACTGAACCGGGGGGCCTCATGAATACCTCAGGCACTGTGGAGATCATGGTCCTTTGCCTGGATAGACCGCTGGTCCACAAGGATCATCTCCTTCGAACTCATGCCTATCCAAACCGCTGGTTGGCCATGAGAACCGTGGGAGCGGGGGGTGCCTCCCTGGAGTGGTTCAGGAACACCTTTTGCAAAGAGATGACCCGGAAATCCTTTTACGACGAATACCTCCCCGGGGTCCTGGCAGCATCCAGGGGGACGGATGTCCAGTTTCACCCTTTTCTCTCCGGCGATCGTCATCGGATCAAACAGAGGACAGGCTCATTCACGCGACTGACGTTGAATACGACCAGAGAAGACTGTCTCTTGGCCATGGCCGATGGCATCTTGTCCTTCCAGGCAAAGGCCCTGAAGGAGTGGCAGGAAAAGGTCCCGTTGGGTGACAATATCTACCATGTTGGCGGCGGCGCAAGCGAGGCCTACACCCAGTTCAAGCAGAAGTTCCTAAGGGGCTTTCAATTCATTCAGACCGGTGAGACAGCCGTAATAGGGGCGGCAAAGCTCGGGTATGAAGCGATAGACCATCAAAACGGTCGCAATACTCCCGGTTAGACGTCTGGTCCTTGCACACACTTGACACAGAGAGTATTGTAAGTACTTGGTTTGAAACGACATTTTCAAACCAAAGAATATCGAGCAAGGAATGTCGAATATTGAAGTAAGGAAGTAAGATGGACTCGCAAGATGTCCCGATAGCCCTTTATCGTCATTCGGGCCCCGTATCAAATAGGGGATAAACTCCAGCCGGAATCCAGTTCTTTTGGGCATTTACAAAATACCTGGACCCCGTTTACCGGATCGAGTCCGGCACAAGCTTCAACGGGGTGACAACTCTTTACGAGATCGTCAAGTAAGATATTCCTAATTCTGCGGTTCGTTATTCAATATTCAATAATTTTAGCTAGTTGCAGCCATCCTCTAAGAACCCATTGTGTAAAGGGTAGATAAAGCTCACGGTTAGAGTGGTGGCCCCTTTATGTCTCAAGGGCCATCTTGCCGGGGTTGAGTATGTTGTTGGGATCCAGGGTCTTTTTTAGCAAACGCATGACCCTGAGGGCCACTTTATCGTGTTCCAGGTGCATATAGGCCGCCTTGCAGATCCCTATGCCGTGCTCGCCGGTCAGGGTCCCACCCAGATTGCAGGCCAGCTCGTGCAGTTCGAACAGGACCGGCTCCAAACGGGCGACCTGGTCCGGATCGGAGCGGTCATACATCACATTCGGGTGTAGGTTCCCGTCGCCGGCATGGCCGAAGTTGAGAATCAGGAGATTGTGCTTTTTTGAGATCTCCTCGACCCCACGAAGAAAGTCAACGATGCGGCTCATGGGTACGGTCAGATCCTCGGATGAACGGTTGGGCGTCACCATGCCTACCATCCCGCCGATGGATTTGCGCGCCCACCAAAGGCGTTCAGCATCTACGGCTGATTTGGCACGATCGATCTCCCGGGCATTACATTTTTCAAACCCCTCGACCACCCGGTCCAACTGGTATTTGACGTCTTCTTTGGTATAGCCATCGGTCTCCACGACTATCATCGCTTCAACATCGGGCAGGTTGAGGTCCGAGTATTTTCGATACATCTCCAGGGTGTTGGCATCGAGGAGTTCGAGGGCACTTGGGATGACGCCTGAATGCATGATCAGTGTCACCGCCTCTCCCGCATCTTCCAACCGATCAAACGTGGCCGTGGCCGTGGCGACCTCTTTTGGCAACGGGGAGATCTTGAAGGTAATCTCTGTAACCACACCGAGGGTGCCTTCCGAACCCACAATCAGATGGGTCAGATCGTAACCGGAGGAGCTCTTCATCGTCAGCGTGCCGGTGCGCATCACCTCGCCATCGGCCAGCACCACTTCCAGACCAAGCACATAATCCCGTGTGGTACCATACTTGGCCGCCCTGAGGCCACCGGCGTTGGTGCCAACGTTTCCGCCCAGGGTGCATATCTTGCCGCTGGCCGGGTCGGGTGGAAAAAAAAAGCCGTGGGGTTTGAGCGCGGTCTGAAAATCCTCGTAAACCACGCCGGGCTGAACCACGGCCAGTCGATCGGGGACCCGTATGCTCAAGATCTTGTTCATGCGCAAGAAATCGAGGACAATCCCCCCTTTGAGCGGAACCGAAAGGCCTGAAAGCCCTGTGCCGGCCCCCCTGGGCACAACCGGAATCCCCTCCCGGTTGGCCAGGGTGAGAATCCGCGATACCTGCTCGGTTGAGGTCGGCCACAGGGCACAGTCAGGCCGGCCCCGGGACTCCGATGCATCGTAGGTATAGGTGATTAGATCGATGAGTTTGTCGGTGAAGTTTTCTTCGCCGACTATATCGATCAGCGCCGCCTTGATCCTCTTTTCCATCCATAACTCCTTTACGCATTAAATGCGCATCAACCCGGGCCACGAAAGATGCGGGGCTCGCCCAACTCATCCTCCGCGCTTATTGTGCCGCGATGACCCTTCCCTTGTTCCAAAAAAGCGAGATGGGAAAGATGCAACTTCGTATCAATTTAGCTTTCTGAAAATTGGCACTTGGAGAGGGGTATGGGGGTTCGGAACCCCCATACCCCGGGTTTAAATAAGGATAAAGTTTTACGCAACTTCCACTACTTTTTGAGCTGTTCCGAAAAGATCAACCCCGATGTTGGAAAGAATATCCATGGTTCCATTAAATTACCCTGCCTTTACAGTACCAAGTCGCCAAATCGAGGCTTCGTGAGGGGTTCACATTGAATGCGGTCCTGCGAGGGCGTCAATTATCCAGTTTCGTCCTTGTATAACAGCACATTCCATTGGATCGGGTGGATTTCAATGTGACATCGGGGTCAACTCTGGTCATCGGCCAGGGTGTGCTCGGTTCGGACGTCAAAGAGGTGGAGGTATTGGATCGCGGGTTCCAGGGCGATGTTGTCATGGGCCTTTACCGCCGTGTTCCGCCCGATCCCGGCCACCAATGAAACCGCCCCCGCGTTGCCAAACACATAGGTCTCACTTCCGATGGGTTCCACCACTTCCACATGGGTCTGGATGGTCCTTCCGGGAACATGGCCGGTGGTCATGACAAGGTCTTCGGGTCGGATTCCCACGATGACCTTTTTTTCCCTATAGCCCTTTACGAGAAGGGCCTTCTCGGGTGACAGGTCAATCTTGAAGGTATCCGTCTGAAGCGATAGTGCGTCCCCTGTTCCGGTTAGTGTGGCCTCAAAAAAATTCATGGCCGGGCTACCCAGAAATCCCGCCACGAATCTATTTGCCGGGCTGCTGTAGAGTTCCAAAGGCCCTCCCACCTGCTGGATGAGACCGTCTTTCATCACCACGATCCGGTCCCCCATGGTCATCGCCTCCACCTGGTCGTGGGTCACATAAACGGCCGTTGTGGCCAACCGTTCGTGGAGTTTTTTTAATTCTACCCGCGTCTGGACCCTCAGCTTCGCATCCAGGTTCGAGAGGGGCTCGTCAAAAAGAAAGACCTGTGGCTTTCTGACGATCGCCCGGCCCACGGCCACCCGCTGCCTCTGTCCACCCGAGAGCTGTTTGGGCTTTCGGGAAAGGAGCCCCTGGATGCTCAGGATATCTGCGGCCTCCTTCACGCGCCGCTTGATTTCTTCCTTACTGCGTTTTCGCATCTCCAGAGAAAAGGCCATGTTCTCAAACACGGTCATGTGGGGGTACAGGGCATAGTTCTGGAAGACCATCGCGATATTCCGATCCTTTGCGGGCAATTTGTTGATGAGGCGCCCGGCAATGTATACGTTCCCGCTGGTGATCTCCTCAAGCCCTGCCAGCATCCTGAGGGTAGTGGTCTTACCGCAACCGCTTGGCCCCACCAGGACCACAAACTCCTGGTCCTCGATAGAGAGGCTGAAATTATCGACGGCTACCACCTCGTCAAAATGCTTGCAAACATCTTCAAACCGTACTTCTGCCATCTACTTATTACTCCTTCAAGGCTCCGGATATTCCTGCCACATAGTGTTCCACGAAAAACGAGTAGACCAGAGCAACCGGCACAGATGCGCATAGTGCACCTGCCATGAGCGGTCCCCAGTGGTATACATCCCCTTTGACGAGTTCGGTAACCAGCCCTATCGGAACGGTCTTGCTTTCCGGCGTGGAAATGAAGGCCAGGGCATAGAGGTATTCGTTCCATGACAGGGTGAAGCAAAATATCCCGGCGGAAAGGATGCCCGGAAGGCATAGGGGAAGAATGATCCTTCGGAAGACCTTGGTCCGGCTGGCGCCATCGATCATGG
>CAZXCQ010000016.1:0-37368 GCA_964639275.1 uncultured Desulfobacteraceae bacterium
TTCCCCCTGCCCCCTCATCTCCAGGTCTCTTTGAGCGATCTCAAAACCGTCATTGCTCTCAACCAGGACCTTGACCCTGGAAATGCCCTCATGGGATATATCCCCAGAGAGCATGAGGATACAGAGACCCCTTCTGGAACCTCTTCCCACCCGGCCCCTCAGCTGGTGGAGCTGGGACAATCCAAAACGTTCCGGATGCTCAATCACCATCACGGTGGCCCCCGGGGCATGAACCCCCACCTCTATGACCGATGTCCCTACCAAGAGATCGATCTTCCCTTTCCGGAACTCTTCCATGACCCGATCCTTTTGATCCGGAGCGAGTCTGCCGTGGATCAGTCCAACACGAAAACGGGGGGCAAACAGCCTGGTCAACTTCATGTACATATCAAGGGCACTTTTTAGATCCTCTTCCTCTGATCCCTCGATTACGGGGCAGATGACTATGCCTTGCTCGCCCACTGACAGCCTTTGATACAGGGTATTGAATACCTTTCTCTTTTGGGTCGAGTCTGCCAAAAGCGTCGTTACAGGACGGTGCCCCTTCGGGTATTTTTTGATTTCTGTGATATCGAGGTCGGCGAAGACGCTCATGGCAAGGGTCCTGGGGATCGGGGTTGCCGTCATCACCAGGAGGTGAGGGTTTCCCCCTTTCTTGTCAAGGAGTGCGCGTTGTCTTACGCCAAAGCGGTGCTGCTCATCAATGACCACCAGGCCCAGTCTCGCAAAAGAGAGGCCCTCTTGAATCAGGGCCTGGGTACCGATGATCAGATTATATTCCCCATCCTTAATCTCCTGATATCGCTCTAGACGATCAGGCCTTCTCAGCGTACCGGTCAAGATAACCGGGGAAAATCCCATGCCCCGTGGCAAAGAGGAGAAATATCCGTAATGTTGCCGGGCCAATACCTGTGTCGGGACCATGATTGCCACCTGCCAGTTGTTGAGGATGGCAATATATGCGGTCACGGCAGCCACAACGGTCTTGCCGCATCCCACATCTCCCTGGAGCAATCGATTCATGGGCCTTCCGGTGGTCAGGTCTCCTGCTATCTCCCTTATGGCCCGGACCTGGTCCCCGGTCAGGGAAAAGGGGAGATATTTCCGGAGGCGATCTTCCAAATCATGCGGGATCCATAAGATTGGCGCCCTTCTTTGCTTTGAAACGATTTTTCGGGAAACAATATTTAGCATCACCAGAAAGAAATGATCAAAGGTGAGTCTCTTATGACCCTTTGTCTTGTACTGGTTAAGTAGATCAGGAGATGAGTCATTGGGCGGAAAATGGACCTCCCTGAGGGCCTCTCCAAGACCCGGGAGACCCAGCCGATGGATCGTCTCTTTCGGAAGCATCTCCACAACCGGCTCATCCCCATGTCCCAGGGCCTGCCTGACCAACGCGCGCAGGACCGGTCCTGAAATTCCCTTGATAGCTGAATAGACAGGGTAAAATCCCAGAGATAATGGCCCCCCTGCACCCCCTGCTAGAGTGATATCAGGGTGGATCATCTGCCTTTTGCCGCGATTTAGCTGGATACGGCCATAGGCCATGACGGTCCGGCCCTTTTGGGTGTAACGGCTCAGATAGGCCTTTTTGAAATTAAACCAGAGGAGTTCGAGCGGAGCTGTTTCGTCGCGGATGATGATCCTGAAAAGGCGTCGTCTGCCGGGGAGGAATCTCTCCTCTCCCCCGGCGGTGACAGTGCCCTTTACCAGTGCCGGTCTACCGTGGCATGTCTCGGAGATATTGAGCAGATTCCTCCGGTCTTCATACCGGATGGGCAAAAAAAGCAGGAGGTCGATCAGGGTATGAAGGCCTTTTCCCGCCAGGAGTTGGGCCTTCCTGGGGCCGATCCCCTTCAGGTCAGTGAGGGGACGTCTTAGCGTCTGGATTTCTTTGAGAAGGGTTACGGGTGATCGGATCACATTGATATCTATTAGCAAATCACCGATTGAGTTACAAGAGAAATGATTTGACAATAATAATCTGAGGTTATTAGAATAATGGTAACACCTTAACCTTTTGAAACCCGGGGTATGGGGATTCCGAACCCCCATACCCCTCCCCAAGTGCCAATTTTCAGAAAGCTAAACTGATACGAATAATGGAAGATTATCACATCAATTAAGTGGGGCCGGATATGATGGAACAACCCGGGGAAAATGGAAAATACGCCGAGGCAGGTGTCGATATCGATGCAGGTAACAGGTTTGTTGATCTTATAAGGCCGATCGTCAGCAAGACCTTTAGGTCCGGTGTCATCACAGATATCGGGGGTTTTGGCGGGCTCTATTCATTGAATGTGGAACATATTAAGAACCCGGTCCTTGTTTCCTCTACAGATGGCGTGGGCACAAAGCTAAAGATAGCGTTTATGATGGATAAACACGACACCGTGGGTATTGATCTTGTGGCCATGTGTGTGAATGACATTATGGTGGAGGGCGCTACCCCACTTTTTTTTCTGGATTATCTATCGATGGGGAAGCTGGATGTTGAAAAGGCCCAGAATATCATTAAGGGGATTACGGCGGGCTGCCTTGAGGCGGGGTGCTCGCTCATAGGGGGAGAGACCGCCGAGATGCCCGGGTTTTACCGCGAAGTGGAATACGATCTTGCAGGATTTGTGGTGGGACTCGCCGACAATGAAGAGCTCTTGGATGGATCTGAGGTTGGCGTTGGTCACCAGATCATCGGAATCGGGTCCAGCGGGCTCCACAGCAATGGTTATTCGCTGGCGCGCAAGATCTTTTTCGAGGGCCTGAAGATGTCGGTGGGTGATTATGTATCCGACTTCGGCAGGACCCTTGGCGAAGAACTCTTGGAACCCACCCGGATATATGCAAGGACCATCAGTAACCTGAGAAGGGATTTCCATATCTCTGCTATATGCCATATCACCGGAGGCGGGCTCATTGATAATCCACCCCGCATGCTTCCAAGGCGTTGCAAGGCCCTCATCGATAAGTCAAGTTGGTCTCGGCCCACTATATTCCAGTACCTCCAAAAGGCGGGACAGATATCAGAGCCCGAGATGATGCGAACCTTTAATAATGGCCTTGGCCTGCTTGTTGTGGTGAATCATGAGGACGTGAGCGAAGTGCTCTTGAGGCTCAAGGCAATGGGGGAGACCGCCTATCTCGTGGGCTCAGTGGAAGAGAGGGATGAAAATGAGGAGCCGGTCCAATTTGTAGAGACGTGATCCCTGTCTGGTCCGGGGGCTTGGCTGTGGTCATGGGTATGGCCACGCAGACGATATTGAGGGTTGGTAGCAATTTAGCTTTCTTCAAAATTGGAACTGAGACACGGGGATGGGGGTTTGGAATCCCCATTGCCCGGGTTTCACAGAGTTGAGGTGTTAGAAGGTTGGTATTCGCAATAAATTAATGTGATCGCATAGAACCTATTTGGAGTTAGCCATGTTTGGACTAGGTCCCACCGAATTAATCATCATCGCCGTCATAGTCCTCCTTATATTTGGCGCCAAGCGACTTCCTGAAATCGGAAAAGGTGTGGGCGGGGCTATCAGGGAATTCAAGAATGTGAAGAAGGAGCTGAGCTCGCCAGAGACAGTGGATAAGGCTCAGGAAGGCGACCCCACGCAAAAGGCCAAGAATGAGCCCTCGACCCTGGAGGCCAAGGTGGTTGACAAGGTCCTGGAGCAGGTCCCGGCCGTAAAAAAGGCCATGGATGTCAAAAAAAAGGCCGACAAGGTCAAGGAGCTCCTCAAGTGAGCCTCAATACCTGCGATGGGGGATACTGGGTTTGGGAGAGATAGCGGACATTCTTCAGAGCGTCAGGACCATTGCCGTCGTAGGGCTCTCACCAAAGGAATCCAGAGACAGCAACAGGGTGGCCCGATATCTCATGGGCCGGGGTTATGAAATAGTGCCTGTCAACCCCGGGCAAAGGGTGATATTGGGAAAACCCTGCTTCGCGTCTCTCAAGGATATACCCGTTAAGGTGGACATGGCCGATCTCTTCCTCAACCCGACCCGGGTTCCTCCGGTAGTTGATGAGGCGATCGAGATCGGTGTACGCGTAATCTGGATGCAGTTGGGCGTGGTGGAAAACGAATCTGCCGAAAAGGCAAGGGGGGCGGGCATCCAGGTGGTTATGGATCGGTGTGTCATGAGGGAGCTTCAAAGAATGCCCGAGATGATTCCCCCTTCGTAGGACCCGGCAAGCCTCCCCTCTTTGTGGCCTGCCCTTTTACCACCCCCAGGTGAGATATTGATGGATGGAATCCGAGGCAATCCTGCCCGCCCCCATCGCCAGAATAACCGTGGCCTGACCTGTTACAATATCTCCACCCGCCCAAACAGCCTTTTTGCTGGTCTTGCCGGTTTGAGGTTCTGCAATAATATAGCCCCCCCTGTTGAGGTTTAGGTCTTCAGTGGATTGGGTCAACAGGGGGTTTGCCCCTGCCCCTACGGCAATAACGGCCATGTCACACGCCATCTGGAATTTTGATCCCTCTATGGGCACCGGACGCCGGCGCCCTGATTCATCCGGCTCACCCAGTTCCATCTTCAGACATTCCATTCCGCTCACCCGACCATTTTCATCGCCGATAAAACGGGTTGGAGCGGTCAGCAGATAGAACTCGACCCCTTCCTCTTCGGCGTGATGGATCTCGGCGGCCCGAGCAGGCATCTCATCGCGCGATCGCCTGTACACGATGCGGACCTTGTCAGCGCCCAGGCGCATGGCAGTCCTTGCGGCATCCATGGCCACATTTCCGGCACCAAACACCGCGACATTCTTCCCCTTTGCAATGGGGGTATCATATTCAGGAAAGAGATAGGCCTTCATGAGGTTGGCCCTGGTCAGATACTCATTGGCAGAGTAGATGCCGATGAGGTTTTCCCCGGGGACATTAAGAAACCGGGGAAGCCCTGCACCCACCCCGACATATATGGCCTCATACCCCTCCTCAAAGAGTTCATCCAGGGTGATGGTTCTCCCCACAACGACATTACACTCTACCCTTACCCCCAGCCTTTCAAGAAAATTTACCTCAGAATAGACGATCTCTTTGGGAAGTCTAAATTCGGGGATACCATAAACGAGGACACCCCCCGGTTTGTGAAAGGCCTCAAAAACGGTCACCTCATGCCCCTTCAGGATCAGGTCGCCGGCCACGGTCAGCCCGGACGGGCCTGAACCGACCACCGCCACCCTCTTTCCGGTGGGCTTGCCCTTTGGGGGAAGATCACCCTTGCCATGCTCCCTTTCCCAGTCGGCCGCAAACCGTTCCAGATTACCGATGGCAACGGGATCCCCTTTCTTTCCCAGTATGCATCTCCCCTCACACTGGATTTCCTGTGGACAAACCCGGCCACAGACCGCGGGCAGGGCATTTCTCTCCCATATCTTGCGGACAGACTTTGTGAATTCCCCTTCCCTGATATGATTGATAAAACCTGGAATATCTATGCTCACCGGGCACCCCTCGATGCATGACGGCTTTTTGCACTGCAGGCACCTGTCCGCCTCCTTTACCGCGGATTCTTCGGGGTATCCATATGGGACCTCTTCGAAATTGCGTTTTCTGGCCTGGGGATCCTGTTCAGGCATGGATTGCCGGGGCATCTTTTCTTTCTTTTCTGCCTTTTCTGCCATCATCTCCTCCACCATCTCTAACGCTGATCGCCCTCTGCAAAGACCCGGTGACTGCCCAGGGCGCCAAAGAGCAACCCCTCAAAAACCCGGGGCGCAATGAATTCTGGTGTGCTTACGCTGCCTTGCATTCGCACTGATGCCTCTGGTAGGCAACGGCCTCTTCGGCCACGTAGGCCTGAAGCCGCTGCATCAGTTCATCAAAGTCGACCTGGTGACCGTCAAATTCCGGGCCATCCACACAGGCAAATCTGGTCTGTCCACCCACACTGACGCGACAGCAACCGCACATGCCCGTACCGTCCACCATTATGGCATTGAGGCTAACCAGGGTCTTGACCTTGTATTCTTTTGTGATTTTGCACACGAACTTCATCATGGGGACGGGGCCGATTCCCACCACCAGCTTTATATCTTCTTTCTCAAGGATCTCTTTGAGCACATCGGTCACAAACCCGTGATGCCCATAGGAGCCATCATCTGTGCACACACGAAGTTCATGCGAGGCGGCCCTCATCTTGTCCTCCAGTATGAGGAGATCTTTTGTCCTGGCACCGATAATTGCCTTCACATTGTTCCCAAGGCCCTTTAGGGCCCTGGCAATGGGATGGAGGACCGCGACACCGGTGCCACCCCCAACACAGACCACATTACCCACCTTCTCCAGTTTGGTCGGTTTACCCAGGGGGCCTATGACGTCCAGGTATTGCTCCCCGACCTTGAGGGATTTGAAAAGGGCCGTGGACTTCCCCACCACCTGATAAATGACCGTCAGTGTGCCCTTTCGGGGGTCTGTGTCCGCCATTGTCAACGGAATACGTTCGCCGGTTTCATTCGCCTTTAGTATGACAAATTGCCCCGGCTTGGCCTTCTTGGCTATCATAGGGGCGCTGATCTCATTGAGGACCACCGTGCCATCAGCCATCTCCTGACGTTTTAAGATTTCAAACATGACGCACCTCACAGGGATTTGATCGGTCTTTTGCGCCCCCGTTTATCATACCTCAGATAGGGCTGTCAAAAAAAAAGGATCAATTTGGCGTAACATTTTTGCCGTTTGAAACCCGGGGAATGGGGATTCCGAACCCCCATACCCCTGTCCAAGTGTCAGTTTTGAGATGTTACAATTTGACTAAAAAGTCATGACGGTGTAATCATCTGCCGTGCCCAAAACCCGGTGCGTCGGGGACCTTGCCATTATTGCGGAATAACCGGGTGTCACGACACCAGCGGTCGTTTGCCCGGCTCTCTCAGGGGAACTACGGGGCTTGGGCAGTTTCGCATAGAGTGTTTCAGAACCAACCTCCGCTTTTTCATGGGGTCATGGTCGATAGCCACTATGGAGAAAATCAAGGAAGGAGGAGAAGAATGGCAGATCTTGAGTTGTATCGAAGATATGGAGATGAGCTCGAAAGGCAGTTAAGACTAAAGACTTTCCCTTTGGCGTTAAAACTGTTGAAAGACCAGAGTGATATCCCCGACGGCGCCAAGAGGCCCCTTCGGGATTTTGGACACCACCTGTCGCTGTGCCAGGCCTATCAGATCTCACGCCGCGATGGGGTGGCAATCGCCATGCTGAAAGAGGACAACTGGTGTCCCGAACCCGTCATCGGTTATGGTCTGGGAGAGCCGCCCCAGTATTTCCTGGATGGGCATAATCGGTATCCGCACGATGTGGAGAATCTGGAGGCCGGAAGCCATTATGCCCGGCAGTTACCGCGCCTGGATGTTGGAAGGTACGTGGGCGTGGTTTCGGCTTCCCTCACAACAACCGGGTTTGAGCCTGATCTTGTCACGATCTACTGTGACTCGTCCCAGCTCAATCTGCTCCTGTTGGCGAGGGAGTACAAAGAGGGATACGACCTCAAATGCGCCCTCTCGAGCCATGCCGCCTGTGTTTACGGCGTGATACCCGCTGCTCAAAGCGGAGAGTGCCAGGTCGCCGTACCCTGTCGTGGGGATCACTATCGCGGAATGGCAGGAGACGGTGAAATGATATTCACGGTCCCGCGGGCGAGACTGGGAGATCTGATGGCCGGAATCAAGTATGTTAATTCGTCTGGATCTCGACTGCCAAAGGCATATCCTATGTCTCCGGAGTATCCCCAGCGGGAGAGCTACAAGAAGATCGCGAAAATGATGGGATACCTTTGAATGACGGAATGGGTCTCCCGCCATAGGACAGAGACGGCCCGACAGAAACCGGACCACCCAAATGGGTACCGGCGCCTGTCGGGACTTTTTCCTTTTATTGTGTTTATCCCAATTTTATTTTTGCCAAGAGCTTTGGGCGCAGGCCCTCTGCCCACCGACCGATGGCCTCCCAGTCCCGATAGTCACCCTCGGAGATCCCTTTGGAACTCATCTTGTATTTCATGACCATTGCAATGAAAAGGGAAAGCTTGTCATAGTCAAGCACCCCTGCAAATAGTCCGATATCCACCGGCTTCACATCCGGTACGGCACTGATTAAAGGGTCGAGATATGACCGCGCCCTCCCACGGTTCTCTTCAGAGGGCCTGGACAGGGTGAGACAGGTCAGAAAATAGGCCACCGGAATTCGCGACAGCCACTGATGGTTTTTTTCCACAAACGCCGTGGCCTCAGGCAGCCACCGGTCGCTTCGGATGGCACTCCCCACAACCACGGCCTGATAGGATGTGGGATCGGTGATTCCCTTTACCAGGCGGACATCCACCCGGCCACCTTTGTTGCAGAGCCTCTGCCCGATGGCCTCCGCCACCCCGCCGGTTGACCCGCACCGGCTGGCGTAAGCCACCAGGATTTTTGGCCCGTTGGTCTTCTCGATCCCGCAGCTCGACTGGGGGAATCGGATCTCCGCGGCCTCTCCCACATGGGGCAGCGGTATCCCGGCCCCCAGGGCCACGACACCCGCGACCGCACCCGTTATCTTTGCGCTCTCAGCCATAAACTCCCTTCGTGACATCTCTTTCATCGTCTCCCTCGCCTTTTGTCTTTTGTTTGATCCTAGTTTTCTGACATCATCTTTTGACAGCCTGCCACGCGCTGGCGCATCCTCTCAAGGACCCGGGCCTTTTGATCCTTGTTGAGGATGTTGTAGAATTCGACAAGCTGATCCAGATGGGTGCCGATCCGGCCGGGCATCTCCTTCAATCGCTCTTTGACCATGTCCGCCAACCGCTGCATATCCGGGTCTGGCCGATCGATTTGGGTCCTTATGTTATTGATGAATTTTTGTCTTCTTGACCGCATCTCCTCAAAATCTGTCTTAAAGCGCGATCTTAGCTGGGCATATTTCTCCTTCTGCGTCTCGGAGAGATTCAGCTCCGCCATTTTTTTGTCCATACACCTTAGCATCTGCTCAGGAAACGCCTTTTTAAAAAAGGGGGGATGAGGGCCCCTGCCGCAGAAACCACGATCCCCGCTCGCGCTCACCACGCACAGTCCTGCCACCACGACCAGAAAGGCCGCCACACTACAGACGATCATATGCCTTTTCTTGAATCTCATTTTTCTCCTCCTTTGTGTGGAATTTTGGGTTTAGCATAAGCCCATTTTTCAAACCCGATGCCTTGGCAAGATACAGGAAGATCGTTAAGAAAGTTCTTTGAAGTTGCTAAAAAATGTAAAAGAAATGTAAAAAATGTCTAAGAGACCCGTGGCCATGCTATACATATAAGGTAACGATTTAGCCCTTTGAAATCCGGGGGATGGGGATTTCGAACCCCCATTCCCCTGTCCAACTGCCGATATTGAAAAGAGCGTGTCTTCTCAATAACTAGCGGTAAACATGTTTATTGTCAGAAGCTCTGGATTCCGGCTTTCGCCGGAATCCAGGTGTCCTCCCCCTACTTATTGAGATGTTACAAAAGAGCTAAATTGATATCCTATAAGCAAAAAGAGGGGCGCTAAATGGATGAGACGGTCCTGCTGGTGGATGATGATGCCAAACTCCTGAAACTCCTCAGGGAATATCTGGAGGGTTATGGTTTTCGGGTGCTGAGCCTCGCGGATGGGTCGGAGGTCATAAAGACGATCCGGATCAAGTCTCCGGATATGGTCATGCTGGACATCATGCTGCCCGGACGCGACGGGCTGGATGTGCTCAAAGAGATCCGCGCGGCATATTCTCTGCCCGTCATCATGCTGACGGCCAAAGGAGATGATGCGGACAGGATTGTAGGGCTTGAACTGGGCGCCGATGACTACCTCCCCAAGCCCTTTAATCCCAGGGAACTGCTGGCCAGGATAAGGGCCGTCTTACGAAGACTCGGCCCTGGTGTCGCTCAAGGGGCCGGCGACGAAAAAGAGACGTGCATCAAGGCCGGCGGTCTGGTGCTCAACAAGGCCAAACAGACGCTGATGGTCGGTGGGGACGAAATGGTGCTTTCTTCCACCGAGTTCAAGGTCATGGCCGCACTCATGTCACACCCCAATACCGTCCTGAGCCGCGATCAACTCATGAATCTTGCCAGGGGCAGGGATTTCATGGCCTTTGACCGGAGCATTGATGTCCACATCAGCAACATCAGGGCCAAACTAAGGTCCCATCCCCCTTTTCAGCACTGCATTAAGACCGTATGGGGAACGGGGTATATGTTTGTGGAGGCA
Organism: uncultured Desulfobacteraceae bacterium; assembly: GCA_964639275.1. Classification (GTDB taxonomy): domain Bacteria; phylum Desulfobacterota; class DSM-4660; order Desulfatiglandales; family Desulfatiglandaceae; genus CAZXCQ01. The sequence goes on from CAZXCQ010000016.1 coordinate 10,217, forward strand.
TCATGAAGCCCGGAAAGCTCTATATCAAAATATTTTTTTCATTTGTGCTGGTCCTCATCATTACGGAGATCGTGATCTTCGGCCTGTTTGTGTTCACTGCGGGAAGAAGCGGACGGTCAAGGATCGAGCGTTATGTCAACGCCCAGTCTACCGTGGTGAGGGAGTACGTGAGGACGACCATCCGGTCAAAACCGGGGACCGCTCTTTCCCAAAACAGACCTCTTAAAAGACTCATCCATGATCTCGGAAAGATATACCAGGCAAAGGTCTGGCTGACCGGTCCGGAGGGAAACTCGATTATCCAGTCATTTGAGGGTGGCATTCCCAAAGACATCCCGGGGTCTCGTGCGACGTCAAAGCGGGAGCTGTCCGCTATTGGACCGTATCACCATATCAAGAGGGGTTTTGTCCATTACATCAATATGCCGGTGGAATTTGGAGGGGGAGAGACAGGCAGCATCCATCTGCTTTTTGAACATGGAAAAAGAGACCATCCGGAAGAATTGTTTGCCCTGGGGCTTCTGGCCATCGGGCTGGTGATCGCCCTCCTTGTGGTCCCTGTATCCCGGCGTATTACCAACCCACTCAACCGGCTCCGGGATTCGGCCCTCAAGATCGCTGAAGGAGACCTTGCCCACCGGGCCACGGTCAAGAGCAGGGATGAGATCGGTGAACTGGGCCGCGCCTTCAACCACATGGCGGCACAGCTGGAGCGGATGATCAGGGGAGGCAGAGAATTGACCGCCAACATATCTCACGAGCTGCGGAGTCCACTGACCAGGATCCGTATCGCAGAGGAACTGATCCGGGAGAAATGGGGGAAGGGCGAGTCTGAAGGCCTTGAGGGTCACCTGGATGATATACGGGAGGATATCGAGGAACTGGATCGCCTGGTGGGCCAGATCCTTGTCCTGTCCAGGATGGATCTCGATGAGGCAGAATTGGATCTCGAACCCCTTGATCCGGCTGGATTGCTGAGCGAGCTGGTAGAAAGGCTCAGGCCAGCTATCGGCCGCAGGGGCCTCAAGGTGGAGACCCGTCTCGCGTGTGATTCCCCGGTCTCAGGGGATAGGAACGCCCTCCGAACCGCCCTCTTGAACATCCTGGATAATGCGGTCAAGTTCACCCCCGAAGGGGGGTGTGTGAACGTTGCGGCATACTCCGAAGAGGGGGGGCTGAGGGTCAGCGTCACAAACACCTTTGAGGCCCTCCCCGGGGAGGACCTCCACCGGATATTCGATCCCTTTTACCGGGCAAGGCCTTCCGAGACAACCGGATCAGGGCTGGGCCTGGCCATTACAAAAAAGATCATCGAACGGCACGGCGGAGAAATTGAGGCCATCAATACACCCGAAGGACTAAACATACAGATACGGATTCCCCCACCTCGGCCTACCCAATCTGTTGCTCCTGGCTGACCTGGTAGCCAGACATCTCATGCATCATATCCTCCCCTTCAATAATAAACCTTTGCGCCAGAAGATAGGCCTCATCGTCGGTAAACTGACGGGGAGGATGTTTGCAGAAGTAGGCGGATGGCGCCTCAAGGACCCCACCCTGCCCGCGGTTAAGGGCCAGTTTGGCACATCGAATTGAGTCGATCGCCACACCGGCAGAATTTGGCGAGTCCTCAACTGAAAGGCGGAGTTCCAAATCCATGGAAACATTCCCAAACAATTTGCCTTCCATACGAATAAAACAGACCTTATTGTCCTTTTGCCAGGGCACATAATCGCTGGGACCGATATGGATATTTTCATTTGCTATGCGCTGCGCGGCGACTGACTGAACCGCCTCTGTCTTGGATTTCTTTTTTGAGGCCAGGCGGTGACGGTCGAGCATATTTAGAAAATCGGTATTTCCACCGGTGTTGAGCTGGTAGGTTCGCTCCAGCTTGACACCCCTCTTTTTGAATAGATCAGTCAATACGCGATGGGTAATGGTCGCCCCCAGCTGTGACTTGATATCGTCGCCGATGAGTGGGAGATTTCTCTCCTTAAATCGCTTCGCCCATACCGGACTGCTGGCTATGAACACCGGTATGTTGTTAATAAAGGCAACCCCCGCTTCCAGGGCACAGTCTGCATAGAACTGGGTGGCCTCTTCAGAGCCGACCGGCATATAATTGAGCAGGATTTCAGTGCCGGAACCTTGGAGAATGTTAATGACATCACCCTTTGTGGATTCCGGGCTGTCCGCCGGGATAAAGGTATAGTCCACTTCATATTCCGCCATGTGCTCGGATACCCCATCCAGGACCCTGCCCATTTGAACAGTCACACCTGCCGGGGGCAGATCCGCGCAGAAGACCTTTGTACAGTTGGGGGGTGAAAAGATCGCGTGATTCACATCCTGCCCGACCTTTCGTTTGTCGATATCAAAGGCCGCCACGACCTCGATATCGCCCGGTTTGTACCCACCGATCTCCCAGTGCATCAGCCCGATTGCATCCTGGGGATGTCTATCTCGGTAATAATGGATTCCCTGGACCAAGGCACTGGCACAGTTCCCAACACCAGCAACGGCGATTTTTATCTTTTCCACGGTCGGCTTACCTCATTTCAGGTCCAATGTTTTCTGTCGGAGAGACAAATCCCGGCAACCAGCCTTCTAATTATGATATGCAAGCTACCACACAAGCCTGGTCAGGTCAAATGGGTCGTTAACAGATCTGGAATCTGCTCCTGTAGACGCCGGTCTTATTCATGACACGGCCTTTTCCTGTAACATCTCAATACGCAGGAGAGGTATGGCAGGGCTTTCCCGTTGCCCGGGTTCTAAAAAACTAAGGGGTTAGTAACATTTTAGCTTTTTGAAACCCGGGGAATGGGGATTCCGAACCCCCATTCCCCTGTCCAATTGTCAGTTTTGAAAAAGGCTAACGTGTTACAGGGGTTACAATTTGTGGAATACCGGCGCACCGGAATCAGAAGTTGCGCTCTTTTCTGATCTTATCGTAGGCCTCCTGGATTTCCTGAAACCGGTCGGTGGCAAAATCTACAAATTCCTCAGGGAGTCCCTTTGACATGATCTTGTCGGGATGGAAATCACTGGCCAGCTTCCTGTAGTTCCTCTTGATCTCTTCGTTGCTGCTCCCGGGCGTGCATTCGAGCCGCCTGTAATATTTGTCAAAATCATCAAAATAAGACAGCCTTAGATTTGTGTATTCCTGCTCACTGATCCGAAAGATATCCTGCATCCGTCTGAGGGCCGATTCTTCAGCAGGGTGTTGTTTGCCGTCAGCTGCGACTGTCCTAAACAGCAAGTCAAGAAAAGAACGCAATATTTCGGGTGAATGCCGGTTAAAGTTGTAAAACTGGGTTGCCAGATCCTCAATGGAATAAGGAGAGGTTTTTGCCTCATTAAAGGTCTCTATTGCAAATCTTCTTTGCTCAGGACTGAGCCCTATTTCCTTCATAAAGTTCTCGGTAACTTCAATTTCATCCCGTGTAACGACGCCATCAATCTTTGAAAGCTTCCCCAGGATAGAAAAGAGGCTGACAAAATAAAGTGCCTGAGTCGAATCCTTTTCGGTAAATGTCTGATGTTCTTGGGGGATGATGGATCTCTTATCAACAAAGGCATGTCCGAGCGCCGCACCGCAGATAGCCCCAAGCGGCCCGCCAAACAAGAAACCCACGGTCCCACCCGCAATCTTTCCAAACCAACCCATGACTTGTCTCCGAATTGCTTGTTCAATCCCCCGACTCATGACACGGTACAGAATGCGGAAGGCATCTAATCTGGCTCATCCAAAAATGAGCTCAACCTCCTCGGCGCTGTCCAGGTGGGACAAAAACCGTTCCCTGTCTCTTTCACCCCGGAAGACCGCCTTTCTTGCATTGCCCCGTGCAGTTAGCCGTCCCTAGCCTGCCCTTCTCAAAATGTCAAGAATGTAGATAGCAGTTTCCCAGTGAGCAGGGCGGCCACAAGATGTTATTACCCCTCCAGATTTCATGGCTCGCAAAAGCTCAACCGTTTTCGGATAACATACCAATATCACGGGGGGTTTTTGATCTTGTGATCTATGCCAGATCACAAGGCTGGATGCCCCGAATATTGAAACCGCGTTTATGACTGCCATAGGATTAACATGTTTTGTTTTTCAAGAATCAGTGTTTACTACTTTAATCTTAGGCACGTTTTTTCCTTACAACGACCTGAATGATGCAGTTTTGGACATCTCCGGACCGACGTAATCAAGGCGGCCTGTGGTTTATTGGATTCCGGGCGGGTGAGCGCTGAATAGATTGGGGAAGATGAAGTCGGTCTGAGATGATTACCAAACATAATTCAAATTATTACCTAGAAAATTGAAGGTGTTTTCCTTATGATATCATTTAGTTGGCCTATACCTAAAAAAATTATTTTAAATCTTTTCATTAATATGGTAAGGTACAGATGAAGATTTCTCTTGACTGTCAAATTTGATCATAAAGGGTTTCAAGGGTCAAAATGAATGATTTTATTGATGAATCATATATAGAGAATGAATTCTATTTTCAGTGGCACATCACTGAGAAATGCAATCTCCGGTGTAAGCACTGCTATCATGACCAATATTCCTCGAATAACGAATTGGAAGCAGGCGAGCTAATCTCTATCGCTGATAAGATAGACTCCACTCTGCGAAAATGGGATAAGATCGGAACGCTCTCCATCACCGGGGGAGAACCCTTTGTCGTCAAAAACAAGCTTTTTCCTCTCTTGAAACATGTTAATGCCCTTGAAACGATCAACCACTTCGATCTCTTGACCAATGGGTTTTTGCTGGATGACGCTGGCCTATCTGAGCTGAGGACGTTTAGTAAGCTGAGACGGGTTCAACTTTCTTTGGAAGCAGGGAACCCCTCGCTGAACGATCAAATAAGGGGTAATGGCAGTTTTGAAAGAACATTATCGGCAATTAGGCTGTTAAAAGAGAATGGCTTTCAAGTGGCCGTCATGATGACCATCAGCCGTATCAATAAGGAAGAGGTTGAGCCCCTTATTGAGGTCCTTAAACAAGAGAGAGTCGACACATTTTCTGCCGAACGATTTATCCCCGAAGGGGCTGGAGCTGATCTTAAAGATGAGTTTCTTACCCCTGATGAAGTGAAAGGAGTATTTCAAAAAATTTATTCTCTGGCAATGAAAGAGAATAAAGTCAGGATTTTGTTATATCGACCACTGCTTGCACTTCTTAATGGCAACGATCCAACTGTAGGAGCTTTATGCTCGGCAGGAAATAATGCTTTGACTATAATGCATGATGGCACCATTTATCCATGCCGCCGGTTACCTATTCCGATTGGAAATGCCCTTTCTGATAGCTTTTATAAGGTATGGTATACGTCTCAAGTTCTATGGGATATTAGAAACATAGGAAATATAAAGGGAAAATGCGCCGACTGTGACCTTATACCGGTATGCCGGGGCTGCCGTGCGATGGCCTATGCCCTAACTGGCGATTACCTTGCTGAGGACCCTCAATGCTGGAAGTGATAGATTCCGAATCCTTTGCCTTGTGCGAGCACATCTTCCTCCAGAAGATTCCCGAGCTTGGAAAATACTGGGTCTTCAACACGGAGGGTGGTGAGCATTACACCCTGAACGAGACGTCATACTGGGTCCTTGAACAGATCGGGGACGGTCTGAAGGCCGGGGAAATCTTGATGGCTTTTCTGGCAAGGTATGATGTTGAGGGCGACCAAGGGCAGAAGGATTTCAGGGAAATTCTAACCCTTTTCCTCAAAGAGAGGATCATTGAAAGGAGGGAGCGTGATGAAGGATACAAAGAAGAAGGCCTATGAGAAGCCCGTTCTGAAGAAAGAGGAAACGATGAAGTTTCCAATGGAGATCATCAACTCCGACGGGAAAAAGGTCGTCTGCAGGCAGTGTTCCGGATGTCATGGGTGCAGGTGATCCCCAGTTTCGCATACCTCAAACCAGGACTCTTTTGAGATGGAAGAATGCCTCCATTTCCAGCTCCAGGGGTCCAATCGCGCCTGCAATGTCTGGCTCTTTGCGACGGACAATCTGAAACTGAAAGACATCTCCCTGGAACCCTTCGACATCATCATATGCGATGGCCCTTATGGGATACTGGAACCCCACTGTGAGTGGGACGACTATGACCTTCAAACAAAGGATGGCCGCGAACGGTTCCGCCAGTATTACAGGGCTCTTTTTGACGCCGCACTCAGGCATCTGAGGCCCACCGGCTCTCTTTTCATATTCAACTACCCGGAAGGAGCGGCCATTATAAAGACACTCCTGGACGAGGAGTTCTCCCTTCACTTCAGACGCTGGATCACCTGGATCTACAACAACCATTTTGACTTTGACAGGGGTACCAATTTCCGATGCTCCCACGAGGCAATCCTTTACTACACAAAACAATCCGACGGCTTCATCTTCAAAGCGGCTGGCGTCCCCGATGTTCTCTCGCATCCAATAAACAAGAATGAGTTCAATTCCTTTAAAGACGGCGCAAAGCCTCTACAAGTGATTAAGCACCTCCTGAACGCGACAAGTTCGCCAGGAGGAAGACTACTCAGCCTGTTCGCCGGTTCAGGAACGGACATACTGGCAGCAATAGAGTCCGATATGGACGCGGTGGGATTCGAAATCAACACCCACAATTTTGGGATGCTTACCACATTCGCTACTGCAAAAGGGAAATGAAAGACAGATTTTGATTTCACAATGGGGCGAAGGCCGCTAAAGCAAGGGGGAATTCCCATGAGCCTTTCAAAAGGACCTCTATCCGAAGATGAACGCTGCGAAAGGGCATCAATAAAACTAGACATCGCGATAGACGAGCAAGACCAGGAAAGCTTCAAGAAAATCGTTCAACTTCCCAACGACGATCTTGTTAAAGACATCCTGCGACTTAATACGCCCGGAGACAGGAACACATTCTGGAAACTGCTTTTGGACGATGAAGGCCGCATTACGATCCAGGCCGAAGTCCTCAATCAAGGCCCGCCAAGTCCCTTCTGGTCTGCCTTATTTCTAGCCAAAAGGCTTCGAGCGGAGCTTCAAAGCGAAAACTGTGACGATCAAACCAAGAAACTGGATTGGCTTGTTGACCTCCTCGTGACTAAGGCCGCAGCCCTAATCCCGAGCAATGAGACTTTCCAATATCTTATCCTAATGATAGAGCTATCGGCGTGTACGGTTGGCGAGCAATCATTAGGGTTCTCTGAAAAAGCAAAGGGAATAGTTGACATTATCGAAGCTCCCTCCTTCCCTAAGTGGAAACCTCATGCGTATAAGTCTCTCATACATTACAATCAGGGTATTGCAAAGTTCCACATGCATTTTCTTTCCGACGCATTGAAGGAATTCAACGAAGCCATCAAAGAATACAAAGAAGCTAAAGAAGATGGCTGTGATCCAATTTGGTCAACATACGTATACTACCCCTCAGTGCTTCAAAAGGCTGAAGTCCTCATCAAGATGCAGTTTTCATATAACGCTTTGAATACCCTAATCAAAATTGAGGACCAGTCGAACCCTTTACCGTTCCAGATGGCCCGAAGGAATTTGCTGCAGGCAGCATGTTACATTGAACTCGATGACTGGGACAGTTTCTATCAGCATTTTAAGCACGATGTTAACGAATGCGAGAAAGGAGGTGTGAAGTATTTCCAGCGAAAAGCGCTTGTCGCAGGAGAAGGAAATTTCTTGAAGGCAAGAAAGGCGCAGGATAAGGATAAGGTGGCCAGACCCTGGCTCCTCACTTCTTCTTACAATTCCCTCGTTCTTGACGCAAAGAAGCATGAGCTGAAGGAGCGGATCTCAGATTACCTATGCGCTAAGAATAAACAACCAAAGTCCGTCCCGTTTGATGAACTGGACCTTATTGAGTTCATCAGGCAATATCTTGCCATGTGCCACGAGAACAAGTTTGACAGATTGACCATCAAAGAGACCATCCTCGACTTTCTTGAGGCGTTGGCGCCTCTTATCGAGGAAGAACTGAAAGACAGAGAGCCTTTGTCTTCTTTACCAAAGTCTATGTCAATCGCAAACGAATTGATAGGTCTGCTCAATGACGGCCCTAACTTCATCAAAGACGAGATTTCGGTACTGGAACTGGATTCTGTGCGCAAAACTGTAAGGGTTTTTGAGGACATAAACGAAACGGTACTCGAATATTGGTTCAAGGCAAAGTGCAAGACAAAGCCTATCTCCCCCCCTAGGGGTAACCTCCCCGAGGAGTACAGAATACCTTTTGATTTCGAAAGAGGCTTACTGAGTCAACTGCAGGATGGTTATAGGCTTGACTACGTGCGAAGGAAATTTGACAAGAGGTCGGTCAATGTACGTAAGAAGCTCTTAGATCACATCCTCGGGGATGACGGTCAGTATCATTTTTCCAATTTACAGTCGCTAAGGGACAGCGTGGTCTGCATTTCCCATGACGAGGAAAGTTGCGAGAATGCTCGGACCGCCACTTGTGAGACGGCGAGTGATTGCCTTCAGCATGTCATAGATTCTATTCGCTCAGGGGGACACAATACCAAAGGAATTTTGGAGTTTGCCGACTACGATGAAATTTTGAAGGTGGAATCGCAGAGATTTGATAAACATAAGACAGATCGTAGTATGCAGCCTTTGCCTCGTAATCTGTCTGGAAACACAAACAACGATGCCCTGTTTTTCAATTATGTTGGGCTTCGGAGGTGGAATTCTTACACCCCAGCACTTTCGTTTTCAGTCGGTGGCGGACATTTTGTGTTTGTATCTAAGCTCCAAGAGAATGGATTAGATAGGAGTCCAGTCCATATGGGCGTGGCTGTGGATCCTGGGTTTGATTTCATTCGAAATTTCTTTCGTCAAGGTTTCACGCTGACCGACATTGATATTGTTCTTCTTACTCACGGCCATCCTGATCACATAAGGGACTTCCCTGCAATTGTCGAATTGCTAAACGAAAACAGAGCACGTAACAGGCCGAGAAAGAAGGATAAGCCCCTTATATATGCTATCATGAGTCTTGGGTGTTATAAAAGGCTTGAGGATCATATCGCACGCCCCCCATTCAAGGAGTTGTTCTATGATACAATCATTGTAGATCCCGACGAGGGTTTTGATTCCGGACCTGAGCCTCCGTTTCGGTTCATCTGGGATGAGAAAAACCGCAGGGGTGTAAAGCTAATCCCTCCAGACCACGAGTGCGAGAACAGCAAGGAGCCAGTCCTGGAGGTTAAGTCTTTTAAGGCTTTGCATGACGATCATAGTCAGTCGGACAGCTATGGATATATCTTAACTCTTAGGGCTCCGGAGAATTGCGGCAAAGTGTCCATCGGATTTACTGGTGATTCAAAGTGGTTTCCTGAATATGCTAAGGATTTCACAGAATGTGATCTCATATGTTCGCATATCGGCTCTATCGCAGAACCGAAGCCGGGAAAGTTCCTCAAGGATTACGACTTTGTGGGCAAAGCTGAAAGGCTTATGAGAAAGAAGAATCACCCTTATCTTTTTGGAGAAATTCTGTTCTTGCAAGACTGGAAGAACCTTATGTGGAAGGCAGGCAAAAAGGCTTTGATTTTGATCTCTGAGTTTGGAGAAGAAATGAAGGGCCAGATCCGAAGTGATCTTGCCAAGAGACTGAATGTCCCTAGAAAAGGGTCTGGTTGTTGGAGCGACTTGGGAGGCGGTATGCTCTCAAAATGTGGGGTTTTCCCCCACTTCATTTCGGCGATATGCAAGAAGGATTGTGGTAGACTAGATGACTGCAAAAAGGGAGCTGAGAACATCTATACAATTCCCGTTGATGTGGGTCTTCGTATCAGCATGCCTTTAGGGAGGAATAGCGGCGCGGTCTCTGAGAATGATCTTCCGGGGAGAGTCCATTGTGTCATCTGTGAGGAGTTTGTAGACCCCGACAAGATCGACTATGAAGTCTACAGTCACGAGGAGGCCATCTTTTACGTCTGCGGAACATGTCTTCGCTCTAAATCTGTTGATGTAAGGCACTCAGTCTATCAGAAGTATCACGAGAAAGGGCGTGAAATTGAGAAGTTCGTCCCAAAAAGACATAATTCGGAAAGAGATCGCCGATTACAACTCAATTGACCTATCGATTATCGCGAGTGCGTTAGGGAGAGCATGCAAGGCCTCTTCCGATTTGGGGAGGGTTTGCCTCCCGACCTATGTTCTTAGTCGGTATGGTACTGCTGCATCGCTATTCTCTGAGGAAAGAATCAGGGCAGAACAACATGCGGACGGTGGTTGGACCGACATCATTGAAACTGCTCTGCTAACGGCAATATGTAAGGCAAGACATGCATTGAAGAAGTGCCATTCTGCTGGCCTCTCATGGATTTTAAAGTCTAGGAATGCGGACGGAGGTTGGGGAAAAACGGAGCGTGACATTTCACGCATTCTTGTCACGGGCTTAGTCCTTTATCTTCTGCCCGAACTCGCCGACGATGCCGCCGCTGCATGGCTTGTGGGCGAATGGGGAAAGGATATGCACCAGGAAACGCGGCTGACATACAAAGGGGCGTTCTTCTTGATGGGACTTTCTGTGTCAGGGGTGCGTTCCGATAGTTATCCTCTTATTGGTGAGACCTATCGCTTTCTATCCGATGAACAGAATGAGGATGGCGGGTTTGGCCCATGGAAGAACCACCCGATTGGCAGCGAACCCTGGTCCACAGGGATTGTGCTCCTGGGCCTCCTCTCTTATCCCGAGTTGGTCAAGAAGGATGTGGTGGAAAGGGCTGTCGAATGGCTGGAAAGAACCCAGTTATCCAACGGCCTTTGGGCCTATCATTACATTGAGGAAGGCTCCGCCTATGCGTACTGGGGCCTGGTTGAAGCGTTAAAATTCCTGTCCAAGGCGTCACCCTGATGTGCGGGATCTGTGGCATCTATAACGAAAGGAATGAAGGCTTGGTTGTTGAAATGCTGGATGCCATCCGCCATCGTGGACCGGACTCCTTCAAAACCCTTATTTTTGCCAACCATTCCATGGGCGAATGTGGCCTGAACATTGTGAGCACACGTCCCGATGTTTACCCCCATGTGGACGGAAAGGCTGACATCGCCCTGCTCTTTAACGGAGAGATATACAATTACAAAGATATCCAAAGGGACATCCTTAATGGGGAGGATGTACCAGCCCCAATGGCTGATTCTGATGTGATCTTGCCTCTCTACACAAGATATGGAGAGGGCTTTGCCCGATATCTGAAAGGTATGTTCGCCACTGCGATTGTGGATCACGACAGAATCGTGCTGGCGCGAGACAAGTTCGGCATCAAACCTCTTTACTACTGCTGGCGCGGAGATAGACTCATTTTCGGCTCCGAAATAAAGGCCTTACTACGACATCCCGACGTCCCGGCAGATCTTGATTTGGACGCCTTAGATGAAATCCTGGTCTTCGGCTACATCTTCTCCCCCGAAAAAACTCCTCTTAAACATGTTCGGCAGGTTCCACCGGGAGTGGTACTGACCTTTGATGGACACAGGATCACGACGCACTCTTACTGCCATATCCCGCAACCGTTTTATGCAAATGGCAGGGGGTTGAAATACCTAGATGCCGTGGAGTTACTCCGTGCTGCTTTAGTCAAGACCCTTGGCGTCTTTCAAAACCATGATGCCCATCCGAAGGGGATTTATCTTTCCGGTGGTCTGGATTCCACGCTCATGGCCGTTCTAGGCACGGAAGTCGATGGCGTCCCCGTAAAGACATACACGCTTTATGATTCGCCGGATGCCCCCGACCTGATCTCTGCCAGAGAAGTGGCGAGGGCGATTGGATCAGAGCATACGGAGATACTTGTTGAGCAAGAAGACTATTTGAGGGAGCTACCCCATTTTGTGTACCATTATGAAAACCTGGTGGCTGGGGGTGTATTTGACATCCAGGGCGGGATGGCATTTCAGATCCTGTCCAGGCACATCTCAGAATACCACAGGGTGGCCTTCACGGGCGAGGGAGCGGATGAGCTGTTTGGAGGCTACTACTGGATCTACACCCACCCGCTGGGTTTTTCCGACCGCATCCGAGGAAGGACCTCCTTGGTCTCACCCGGCTCCGGAGTAAGGTCGATAGTCAATGGGATCTTTCCCCAGCCTGAAGACGAAAAGCTGTACCGCAAGAACCTCTTCGACATTCTCATGAAATCAGGCCTGTCAAACTATCACCTCTGGAGTGTGGACAGATCCTGTTCTGCTTTCGGGTTCGAAGCAAGGCCTCCCTATCTCTATGACGACCTCGCCGACCTTGCTCTCTCGTTACCGATTGAATTCAAGGTGCCCGACTGTGCAACGACCAAAAGGATACTGAAGGACGCTGCTTTGTCTTTCTTCAAAAAGTATGGATTGACGCCGGTTATCAGCAGAAAGAAATACGGGATGCCGACTGCTCTTGATCATATTAGGCCAAAAGTCCAAGAGAGAATTGACAGCATTGTTCCCCCAAAGGCAATATCGTCGCATCCTTTCCGCCAATATCTGAGGTCACCCACTGACGTCCTGATGTTTGACCTTTTTTATTACTTGATCATAGATCAAAGGGGCAAATATGATCCCAGCTTTTCCATTTCGGATTTCTATGAATCCTCCACAAATGAGCGCATGTATGCAGACTGAATTGTGAATACAGTGATATTGTGTCAAGGTGTTTTTTTCGATCTTAACTGAGGGTAGCCAGTGGAATGGAATGCAGACAACATAAGAGAGAAATATGGGTTTGACGCGGTCGGCATTGTGAAGGAAGAGGGTAAGAGCATTATCATCTTAGGTCTAGAAACAAGGCCTGATAGAGATCTGGACGAGTTTATCGGGGGGGTAAGCTGGTGTTATTCTGGTTTCGAAAAACATTTTTCTCCGAGAATCAACGAGGTCCTTATTGATATAGAAGATGCGGATAGAGACGCAAAACCGATTCCGGGCGATGCCAATTCTATTAGACTAAAAGAAAAGGCTGTCAAGTCCGGAATAGGGGTGCAGGCAAGGAATACTCTCATAGTTGACAATAGATTCCAAAGCAGACTGAGATTTAAGGCTATAGAGACATTCTTGGACATACGGCCGACAGGAGATGGAGTCTATGCACGTGCTTTGAATCCTCGCTGTGAAGAGTGTTGTTTGTGCGAATTGGCCTGCCCGGTTGGTATTCTCCAAAATTATAAGCTTATTGAGGAGGAAAAGTGCATCGCTCATAGGCAGTTAACCCATGTGACCCCGGGCCTTGTTCGGTGCAATCTGTGCTGGATAGCCTGCACAAAGGACTACGGTTGGGCTCAGCAAATGGCGCGGGAAAAAGATAAAATCGTGGGAAATTTTCTACCATAAGATGCGAATATGCCTTATCAGCAAATATCCTCCTATCCAGGGTGGAATTGCCTCCAGAACCTACTGGATGGCACAGGGGCTTGCCGAGCGGGGCATTGAAGTCCACATTGTTACAAATGCAAACTGCGTTGAGTCAGAATACCTGATCGAGGACCCCTCCCCTGAACCTCCCCCCCATGTGCACATTCATTTCATCGCCGCTGACCTCCCGTGGCATATTCCCTATTCTGAACTATACATGCCAAGGCTTCTGGACAAGGGCCTGCAAGTCATTCGCGGAAACCAAATCGACCTCCTAGATGCGGGCTACCTCATCCCTTACGGAATCGTCGGGTACCTCCTTTCTGAGATAACGGGAATCCCTTATGTCTTGCGGCATGGAGGCAGTGACCTCGAAAAGTTCCTTAGGCAGGGTGTATTTAACGATCTTCTGAAAAAGGTGGTACAAAACGCCGCGACCATCATCACCGACAGTCAAAACAAGGAGCTTTTTCAAAGTCTTAATTCGAGACTCTACATAGTCCCCAGGTATATACCCGACGAGAGATTCTTCAAGCCATCCATGTCACCGCATGGAACAGCAGTCTTCGGTTACATAGGGAAGATCAACTATTATTGGAGATACAAGAGCCTCCACAGGATTTTGGAAATCTTTTCTGGACTTAAGGAGGACTACCGTTTGATTTTTGTTGGTCAAGGCAAGGGCTTCGAAGACTTTTCGGGATTCGTTGCCAGATACGATCGGGAAAAATGGGAGTTTCGAAAGTTTGTCCATCCAGCAAATATGCCGCGTTTACTCAATGGGATAGATTTTCTTGTTTGCTTCGCCAAGGATAACCCTATTCAGGATTTTTCGAATATTCTTTGCGAGGCCCTGTGGTCGGGAGTCCGGGTGCTAACGGATGAGACAATGGATTTGGGCATCTATAAGCAGTATATAGAGCTGGCTGATGAAGATCAGATCGTCAATTTACACATAGATGACGTTGGAGCGACACGATCCAAAATCGGTGAGATGATAAGAGGCTGGAAAGGGCCAGATCGGTACAACAACAAATTGAAATACAACTTCAATAGGTATATAGCCGCAAATTTCGAGATATATAATGGAATTTAGAAGATAAGCTCTGTCATGAAAATTCTTATAACGGGCATAGGCAATATAGGTAAAAGCACCCTCAGAGAAATGGCGGGATACAAGTTTCCTGGCAAGGTTATCCAAATTGACATGGACTATCATGAGCAAGAAGATACTCCTGAGTCGATGGAAAAACTCGTTTTGGTTGAGGACGTACACGGGCTGGAGAGAAATCCTGAACAATATGATAAGATAGTGTATCTTATGCCACCACGAAATCATACTTTATTATGGGTGCGAAGAGCATGGGCATGGTTTTCCGGTGGAATAGTTGATTTATCTGCCCCTAAAGGTGTTAATAGGCGCTATGCCTTTTCTAACATCCCGATAATACCAAGAATTGTTTTAAATAATATCTTGTTCCGCAGACGATGGATCTTGGGTGATATGCAGATCATAAAAAGGAAATTTGAAGACAAGACCGTCATAGTTAAGACTATAGAGATGGGTTTTGAAGAGATAGAAAAAGTGTTTTTATGAATTGCGAGAAGGAAGTGAATTCCCTTGCCCTGTAGGCTGGAGAATTCATTGATTTCTTTTGAATTCCATGTCGATTTGCAGGATTCCCTGCCCGTCGTCGGCCTCGAAAGGAGGCTGGACAGACGTACCTTTATAATCCCCGTCTCCCTATAGAATCAAGTTTTCTACCAATTTCCAGCCCCAGTTGGTAAGCGGAATGTGATGGACAGATAAAAGAATCTCACCCGTGAGCCAGAAATGGTGAAAGAATGCAAGGGTGATACCTGGACCCTTGGGCTTCACACCCCTACCTTGCCTGCTTGTGCGATCGCCTTATTGCCGCTGAAGCGCTTTTCAGTGATAATGGCATCATCTTTCTGCAGTGCAGTGAACAGAATTTGCATGGTGTCAGATTCCAGCTTGACCTCACCCGGTGAAACGGACATAAATGGTATGGCTCCGGACAAGGTCCTCTTTAGCTGGCCTTTTGAATATTTGTGTCATGAAGCGGGACATTTAGAAAGGGGGAAGAGGTGGTTAACAAGCTACTCATTGGAATGGTTATGGTGATCTGTCTGTCTGGATCGCCCTCATACGGTGAGACGATTACACTGGGGGCCGAAGACGACTGGATCCCTTATTCAAGGGCAGATGGCACCGGTCTGGCAAACGACATAGTCGTGGCCGCCTTTAAGAGTGTGGGGATAGATGTGAAGTTCAAGGTAATGCCCTATAACCGGATCTTAAAGCTGGTCGAATGGGGTGACCTGCTCGGCGGATTCAATGTCCCCTTGGATGAAGAGAGCAAAAAGAAATATATTTTGGGCAATACCCCCCTTTATGATGCGGTGTCGGCCTACTACCAGAGCAAAAAAAGACCGCTAAAGGCCAAAAATAGGGATGGATTGGTGAATAAGGAACGGATCGGCGTTGTGTTGGGCTACGGTTATGGGGACCATTTCTTAAAGGCGGTGGAAAGGGGAGATATCATCAAGGATACTTCCCGGTCCGAAAAGATCAATCTCAAGAAATTGGCCGCCGGACGAATTGATGCGACGATCATCTATGATAAGACCGCCTCTGTTTTACTGAAGGAATTGGGTCTTGAAGACCGGATAGAAATGGCCTTTCAAAACGAGACCACGCCCATCTTTTTGGCCTTTTCAAGAAAGAATCCCAAGGGCCAATACTATGCGGATCAGCTGGATAAAGGACTGGCCAGGATCAAAAAGGACGGGACATATCAGAGGATTATGGATGCGTATTGAAGAAGCGAGTCAGGCCTTGAATCACCGTGGAATATCTTAGCAAACGTTGGGCAAGGGAGGGAGGGTACAGGGAATTTCTTGTCATCGCCTTTCCCCTTATCCTGAGCACGGGGGCGTGGTCGGTCCAGCACTTTGTGGACAGGATGTTTCTGGCCTGGTACTCCCCTGAGACCATCGCCGCTGCCATGCCCGCGGGCATCCTCAACTTCTCCATCATGAGTATCTTTATCGGGGCGGCGACTTATGTGAGCACCTTTGTCGCCCAGTACTACGGTGCGGGCCGACCCCATCGGATCGGGCCGGCCATGTGGCAGGGGGTTTATGTTTCGGTGCTTGGGGGGCTGGTGTTGATCTGTCTCATCCCCCTGGCCGGCCCGATATTTGAACTGGTGGGTCATGAGCCGGTGGTGCAGGGCCATGAAGTAGCCTACTTTCAGATCCTGTGTCTTGGAGGGGTACCCGTTATTGGCGCCTGTGCCATCTCAGGGTTCTTTTCGGGCAGGGGGAGGACCTGGCCCGTTATGTGGGTCAATATCTCCTCAACGGCCTTTAACCTCATCATGGACTACGCCCTGATATTCGGCAACTGGGGATTTCCGGAGATGGGGATAAGAGGAGCGGGCATCGCAACGGTTCTCGCCGGCGTCTTTTCATTTCTCATCTATATCGCACTCATATCTAGAAAGGCCTATAACCAGACATACAGGGCCATTTCGGGCTGGAGGTTCGAAAGGGAGCTTTTCTTGCGGCTTGTGCGTTTTGGTTTTCCTGTCGGGGTCCAGTTCTTTCTGGACATGGCGGGCTTTACCATATTTATCCTTCTGGTCGGACGTCTGGGGGTCACCAGCCTTGCCGCCACAAACATCGCATTCAATATCAGCACCCTTGTCTTTATGCCCATGATCGGCTCGGGCATCGCCGTATCCGTGCTTGTGGGTCAGTATCTGGGAAAGGGCAGACCCGCAGTGGCGCAAAAGAGTGTCTATTCCGCATTCCATCTGACCTTTGTCTATATGGCCAGCGTGGCCCTGGCATACATGTTGATCCCGGATATCTTTGTGGCCCCCTTTGCGGTCCAGGCAGACCCCGGGCGTTTTTCTGAGATCTACAGGCTCACCGTGATCCTGTTAAGATTCGTGGCGGTCTACTCCATCTTTGACACCATGAACATGGTATTCGCCGCGGGGGTGAAGGGCGCCGGGGATACCCGCTACGTGATGATCATGGTTGCCATCGTATCTTCGCTTGTGCTTGTTGTCCCAACCTACCTTACGATCATCATCCTCAACTGGGGCCTGATGTCCGCCTGGGTTATCGCTTCGGCCTATGTGATTATACTTGGATTTGTCTTTTATTTTCGCTTCCTTGGCGGCAAATGGAAAGATATGCGGGTGATTGAACAACCTGCCGCGGCCCCTGCCGCTGAACCCTGGTCCGGATAAACCGAAAGATTGTAAATGGGCGGTTACCCGGCCAGAAGGGTAAAAGGTCGCGGACTAATTCAATTGGGGCCGGATTGGTCTTGCTTTGGCCCCACTGTCACAAAGACAAATCTGTCGGGGAGGATGACTTTGCGGGCGGCCTCAGTGACATCCTTCTGGGTGACCCCCTCTATCTCCCGGATAAACCGTCCGATGTCGTCGTAGCCCAGGCCATAAAGTTCGTCAAGTGCCATCTGCATTGCCTGGCTTCCATTGGTCTGAAGCCCGATCTGAAGGTTCCCCAGGAGATATTTTTTGGCTGCATCGAGCTCATCCTGGGTCAACCCCTCGATTCTTACCCTGTCCAATTCCCCAAAAACCGCCTTTTTTGCCATTGGCAGCTTTGCGGGATCACAGGCCAGGTAGACACCAAAGGCGCCCGTATCGAGCCCCGGACGTCTGAAGGCGGCGATTGCATAGGCCAGGCTTTGATTGTCCCGGAGGCGGGAGAAGAGTCTTCCCCCCTGCCCCGAGAGTGCCGTCTTGACGAGGGCCATCGGGGCGTTATCCTTGCTCTTGAGCGATGCCCCCAGATACCCGACGACCAGATGGGTCTGGGCCATCGGCCTTTCCAGGTGGGCCTCTCTGGGCCCCTCCAAGGGGGGCTCAGGCGGTATGCGCGGCAATCTGTGAGAAGAGGGCGCAAAGCCACCGAAGAGGGTCTTGACATAGGGGATGAAGTTGTCCTTATCCACATCCCCCACAACGACCAGGACAAAGTTGGATGGCATGGCGATGCCCGTGTACCATTTTATCAGGTCTGTCCGTGTGATCGAGCGGATAGTCTCTTCTGTCCCTGTGAGGGGGTGACCGTAAGGGTAGTGCCGGAAGAGGGTCCTGTAAAAGAGGTCAAAGAGCTGGACCGTGGGGCTGTCCTTCTTTGCCCTGATAGCGGCGAGGATGTCCTCCCGCGCCTTTTTTATCTCGGTTCCCGGAAAGCTTGAGTGGAGGAGCACATCGGCGAGTAGTTCGAGGGCGGGATAGATGTCCCTGGCCAAGAACTTTCCTGAGACCCCAAGGCTGTTTCTGCCTGAAAACCCATCAAGATGCCCTGCCCAGGACTCCACGGTTGATGCGATCTGGGAGGCGGTCCTCTTGGTGCTCCCCCGGGTGAGCATTTTGGCCACAAAGTTGGAAATTCCCCACTCTTTGGGGCCCTCGAGCCGGCTTCCCCCAAGAAAGGCCCCGGTGAACGATACCTCTGGTAGCCTGTGGTTTTCTTTGACGACCAGTCTCATGCCGTTGGAAAGGGTTATCATGGACGTCTTTTTGTCCTCTCTCCGGACCGGGTTCGCCTTTGAAGGGGGGACGGGACCGGAGACAGCAAAAAGCCTTGCGACGACTTGAGTCGAAAGGGCTATGTCAGCAGTCATGGGTGCCATAATACCAATTGAGAGGTTTTCCGGTCTGAAATATGTCCTTGCTACCCGCGAGATCTCCTTAGGGGAAACCCGCTTGAGACGTTCCAGATAGTGATCAGCATTATCCATGTCACCGGTCATGGTCTGGAAAAAGGCCAGTGTGCGCGCCTGGCCTTCCATGGTCTCCATATCAAAGACAAAGGCGGCCTCGGCAATTCCCTTGGCCTTTTGCAGTTCGGAAGCAGAAACAGGCTCCCGGATGATCTCGGTGATTACCCCCGCTATGGCCTCAAGGGCCTTATCCAGATTCTCCGGGCCGAGCTCGGCATCAACGGAGAAGAGACCGGGATCTGAAAGGGCATATGCCCCGGCACTGACGCTGTAAACGAGGTTGGTCTCCATTTTTAGACGTGCGTAAAGCCTGGAACTCTTTCCGTGTGAGAGGATGGTCTCAAGGAGATCCAGGGGGTACATGTCCGGATGATTCAGAGAGGGTATATGCCATGACATATCCAGATAGACCTGCTGAACCTTCTCCTTTTTGGTGAACCTCCTCAGGGCGGTCTGTTCTGGTTCCTGAGGCCGGGTCGGTCTCTGGCCCATCCTCTCGGGAAAATCCCTGACAAGCCCTTTGATGGTCTTGAGTGCCTGGTTGGTCTCAAAGTCCCCTACCGCTACCAAGACCATGTTATCCGGGGTGTACCATTTGCCCATGTAATCAAGGATCGCCTTCCGGTCAAAGGAGCGGATGGTTGACTCATACCCGATAACGGGCCTTCTGTACGGGTGTTTCTGATAACAGAGGTCCATGACAGCCCAGTTGAGACGGGTACGGGGTATGTCAAGGGAGCGGCGGTATTCCTCTAATACCACCTCTTTTTCCCTCTCTAACTCCACGGGGTCAAAGAGGGAATGCTGCACTGCGTCCAGAAGGACATCAAGGCCTGTGGCAAGATGGGAGGAGGGAATTTCAACATAATAGACTGTCCGGTCAAGGGAGGTATAGGCGTTGATGTGCCCCCCCGAGCCCTCGATGGTCGCGGCAATTTCTCCGGTCTTTCTGGTGGGGGTACCCTTGAAGATCATATGCTCGATCAGGTGGGTGATGCCCGCCTCTTCCTCTGTCTCATTGGCACTCCCTGTCCTGACCCACAACTGTATCGCCGCCACAGGTGCACTGTGGTCCTCCTTGAGGATTACGGTAAAACCGTTATCCAGGATAAATCTGTGCGCCCCGCCGGTCACAGAGGTTGGGTGGGGCTCGGCAAAAAGAGGCGCGGCCAGGAGGGCCAAGGCAATCATAAGGGCGACAATCAGGCGACAAGGCGGTTTTTTGAGACGAGGCGCTGTGTCTTTCAAAGGATTCTACCTCCTTTTTTAAAAGTGGGTCAGATGTTGTGTTAGTTTTTTCTTGACATACTATATATTGTATAGTAGACAGAATTCCTGTGTTCCCGTATTCTGGCTGTAGGAAGGCCGTTTGATGCGATCCCCCATGGCCGATCTTTCCGGGTTCGCTAACCCAATGATAAGCCGATATACGAGATCCAGAAGGCCATCCGCCACGGTAGTGTCCATTCGACGGCATGTCCTTTATCAATTGTTGAGCTATGGGGTGTATTCTGGTATAAAGACTAATAACTAAAATAAAAAAGTCCATCAACAGTTTTTGTGTAGAGGCTTTACCGGCACGTTTTGCAAGGAGAATGACGCCGATTGACAGGGCCTTTCAAGGCCTGGGGTGATGTCACAATCGATACAGGCCCTGCAAACGCCAAGTCTTATAGGAGGAGGTCCATGGGTCAGGAAGGGAAAATCTTGATCACAGACGAGGGGAGTTTTGATCTTTCTGCTTACAGATGGGACGATCATCGGTTTTCTGATCTCCTGGTCAAAGAAAACCCGATTGACACCAACCAGGCCATGGACATCAGCCGGTTTCTCCGAGAACAGATCTCCAAGATGGAGCTCAATACCATCACCATGCCGGTTGTCGAGAAGATCATTGAGACAAAATTGCTGGAATACGGGCTTTCCAAGGCCTGCCCGGTTCGGCTGGACAAGTCTATCTTTGTAAGAAATCAACTGATTCTTTCGGAAAACGCAAGGAGGGTATTGGAGAGGAGGTATCTCAAGAAGGACAGCCGGGGCAGGATAGTTGAAACCCCTGAAGCAATGTTTAGAAGGGTGGCCAAACATATCGCCGGTGCTGAGAACAAGTATGGGGACGTCACCCATGTAAAGAAGATCGAGGAAATCTTTTACGGGATGATGACCGAGTTCAAGTTCCTGCCAAATTCCCCCACCCTGATGAATGCGGGGCGCAGGCTGGGTCAGCTGGCTGCCTGTTTTGTCCTGCCTGTCGAAGATAGCATGGAGGGGATTTTTGAGGCCTTAAAGAATGCGGCGCTGATCCACAAGTCCGGGGGCGGGACCGGATTCTCCTTCTCCCGTCTGAGACCGGCAAAGAGCAGGGTGGGCACAACCGGGGGTGTGGCATCAGGCCCGGTCTCCTTTATGAAGATATTTAATACAGCCACCGAACAGGTCAAACAGGGGGGGACCCGACGCGGGGCCAACATGTCTATCCTGAGGGTCGATCATCCAGACATCATGGAATTTATCTACTGCAAGAAGAATAATCGGGAACTCAATAACTTCAATATTTCGGTCGCCGTGACCGATGTCTTTATGGAGAGCGTAAAAGACAATACCCCCTATTCGCTGTGGGACCCCAGGGACAAGAGAAAGACCGGCGAGATCAATGCCGTTGAGGTCTATCAGGCCTTGGTAAAACAGGCCTGGGAAAACGGTGATCCGGGAATTATCTTTTTGGACAGAATAAACAGGGATAATCCTACCCCGGCATTGGGTGAGATAGAGAGTACCAATCCATGCGGCGAGCAGCCCTTGCTTCCCCTGGAGGCCTGTAACCTCGGGTCTATTAATCTGGCCAAGTTTGTGACAGAAGGCGATGAGGGTCCCGCTATCGATTACGAGGCGTTAAAGGAAGTGGTCTGGTGGGCGGTGCGCTTTTTGGATGATACCATTGACGTGTCCAAATATCCCCTGCCAGAGATCGACAAAATGGTGAAGGCCAATCGGAAAATTGGTCTCGGGGTTATGGGTTTTTCTGATATGCTCTACCAGTTGGGAGTCCCCTACAATAGTGAGAGGGCGCTCGAGACGGCCGAGGAGGTCATGGGTTTTATCCAGACAGAATCCCACGAGGCCTCAAAGGATTTGGCGGGAGAAAGAGGCGTCTTTGGGAGTTTTGAAAAGAGCATCTTTAAAGACACAGACGGGTGCACTTACAGAAATGCCACCACAACCACCATCGCCCCGACCGGCACATTGAGTATCATCGCCGGGTGTTCGAGCGGTATCGAGCCGTTGTTTGCCCTCAGCTTTGTCCGCAACGTTATGGATAATGATACGCTCCTTGAGGTAAACCCGTATTTTGAGAAGGTGGCCAGGGCGAGGGGGTTCTATAGCCCCGAATTGATGGATACCATTGCCCGAAAAGGGGGGGTCAGGGATATCGCGGAGATCCCCCAGGATGTCAGGGAGGTCTTTGTGACAGCCCATGACGTGACCCCTGAATGGCACGTCCGGATGCAGGCAGCCTTTCAAAAGCATACCGACAATGCGGTTTCAAAGACGGTCAACCTGCCACGTGATTGCACTGTGGATGATGTTCTCAAGGTCTACAACCTGGCCTATGAACTACAATGTAAAGGGGTGACCATATACCGGGACGGGAGCAAAGAAAACCAGGTCCTCTCTTTTGCCGACCGGCAAAAGAGGGAAGATGTCTTTATGGCCGCGGTCAAAGAGCGGCCTGAGACACTCAATGGTTTTACGACCAAAATGGCCACCGGTTACGGCAACCTCTATGTCACGGTGACCGAGTATGAGGGCAGGCCCTTTGAGGTATTTGCGACCATCGGGAAATCGGGGAGGTCCACAACCGCCAAGACCGAGGCCATTGGGCGACTTGTATCACTTGCCCTCAGGTCGGGAGTAAAAGTGGAAAATATCGTAGAGCAGCTAAAAGGCATTGGCGGAGAGCACCCTGTCTTTCAAAAGGACGGGCTGGTGCTCTCTATCCCGGATGCTATCAGCAGGGTTCTTGAGAACAGATATCTCAAAGACAAACCCGGTCAGGGACGGGGCAAGTATGAAAAAGGCCTCCTTGGAGAAACCTGTCCCGAGTGCGGCCAAACCATCAGCTTTGAAGAAGGCTGTATGACCTGCCACTTCTGCGGTTTTACAAAGTGCGGTTAAGAGCGCCTGTCAACTCATTTGCTTTCATCTTTCGTGCCCGTTCCGTATCAATGTGGCTTTTTTTTGTATCAATTTAGCTTTCGTCCTTTCCCCCTGCTTATTGAGATGTTGCCTTTGAGCTTCCCAAAGGGAGCCTGGCTTTGCTATGATATGATATCCCAAACAACAGGGGGAAGGCCGTGCACACCCTTCCGTTTTCGGGCTCTATCTTGATCTATATCCTGTTGGGGCTGCTGATCGCAGCCACCGTATGGCTCGTCGTGTTCATATGCAGGCGGGTGTACCGTCTCTTCTGTCGGCTGCGGGGCAAACCCGTGCCCCGTGTGGGGATCGTTGGCAGTACATTCCGGCTCCTTGCGGTTCTCCTCTTGATCACTGCCACCACAGCCACCTTGATGCTGCTGGCCTTTATCCAGTCCTATACCGCCTTTACACATCGCGACCGGATTGCCAAAGTCTATTGCACGGCCGTGCCAGGAAAAGAGGAGGAAATGCTGCTCAAGCTGGTGACAATCGATTCATCCACCGGCGGCCGCCTCCGTCAATTCAGGCTCTTTGGCCAACAGTGGGCCATTGAAGGCCACATCTTGAAATGGGAAGACTGGCTCAATTTTTTAGGCCTCCGCACGATGTATAAGCTCACGCGGGTGACGGGGCGCTATGTTCGTGCCGAAGACGAGGTGAGCCGGCCTGCCTCTGCATACAGCCTGATCTCAAACCAGGAAGACCCGAAATGGCGCTGGCTCTATGAGTATGGAGAGTTCTTGCCTTTCGTACAGGCCGTATATGGCAACACGGTATTCAATTTTCCTTCGCCAACCAGGAGCTTTGAGATCTACGTGACGACGTCAGGTTTTATGGCCACGGAAGGGAAAGGAGAGTAAACCAGCTACGGAGAAACGATGATGGAAGAGAAAAAGCCCTCAAATAGAAAGCCAGATCCCGACAGATTGCTGGCCCTAAAGAGCCTGCCAAAAGAGGTTATGGAGCGGCTAACCAAGGCAGAAGTCAACGCCTTTCTCTTTGAGGAGGTCTGGCCTGACTCGCTTCAGGACAAACTGGCGGGGTATCTGGTGGACGAACCTGGAGAGGAATAAGAGTGAATGCCAGCCAATCTACCGCCCGCATACCTTGAAGCAGAAAGACGTTACCGGGAGGCCAGGACACCGGCCGAAAAGGTCGAGGCCCTGGAAGAAATGCTGACAATCATGCCGAAGCACAAGGGCACGGATAAACTGCGGGCGGACGTTCGTCGCAAGATCTCAAAATTTAAGGCGCAATCGCTGCAGAAAAAGGGGGCCTCGAGACGGGAGACGGGTTATTTCATTGACAAGGAAGGGGCGGCCCAGGTTGCGATATTGGGGCCACCCAATTCGGGCAAGTCCTCGCTTTTGGGCAAATTGACCAACGCAACGCCGGAGGTGGCCGAGTTTCCCCATTCCACCTGGAAACCAACGCCGGGGATGGTCTCTTATGAGAATATCCAGTTTCAACTCCTGGACACCCCACCCATCACCCATGAGTATATGGACCCCTGGATGGCGGATCTGATCCGACGCTGCGACATTGTTGCCATGGTTTTAGACATCCACAACGGTCCATTGGGGCAATTCGAAGAGACATTCTCTCTGCTCCAGGACCTCCGTGTCTTCCCGCAAGGATTTCCCGTCGCCCATGGCCCGGAGAAAACGCCATTTATCAAAAAGATGATCGTCGTTGTAAACAAGGTGGATGGTGGAGAAGAGGAAGAAGATTATGAGATATTCCTGGAGCTCTGGGAGACAAGGCTGCCATGCATTGACATCTCAACCCAAACGGGACGAAATCTGAGGCGTTTTGTGGAGATGATTTATGATCTCTCCGGGATTATTCGGGTCTTTACCAAGGCACCGGGGAAGAAGCCCGATTTGAACAGCCCGTTTGTCCTTCCAAGGGAGAGCACATTGGGGGAGCTTGCGGCCAAGATCCATAAAGACTTTGTCACAAACCTCAAGTTTGCCCGCATATGGGGCGAGTCGGTGTATGACGGCCAGATGATCCAGCGCGATCATGTCCTCCAGGATGGGGATGTGGTGGAAATCCATATCTGAGTGGTACGGGTCTGGTCAAGGGACGAAATGCCACGCCTTTACCCCTGCTTATTGAGATGTTACCTTTGGATTGACATTGGAACTCAGATAATATAGTCGGTGGTGATATGTGATTTTGAAAGAGACAGCGCATGAAAGATATTCAGAACCATAAGGACCACAGAAACATCGATATCAATCAGGTAGGAGTAAAAGGCATCCGCTACCCCATCACAGTGCTTGATAAAGACATGGGGGAGCAGCAGACGGTCGCCAAGATCAATATGTACGTAAACCTGCCCCGTTATTACAAGGGGACCCATATGAGTCGCTTTGTGGAGATCCTCAATGAGCATAGCCGGCGGATATCACTTCAGAGCTTCTCTGAAATCCTCGAGGAGATGAAAGAGCGGCTAAATGCCGAGAGTGCCCATATGGAGGTCACTTTTCCCTATTTTATCAGCAAGAGGGCACCGGTGACAGGCGTTGAAGGGCTCATGGAATATGAGTGTACCCTTAAGGGTGCCCTGAGCAAGGGGAGTGACCTGATGGTCATGATCCGCGTCCCCATCTCGACGCTCTGCCCTTGCTCCAAGGAGATAAGCGCTTTTGGTGCACATAATCAGCGGGGAGAGGTCCACCTCCAGGTCCGTTTCAGACGGTTTGTATGGATCGAAGATCTTATAAAGCTTGTTGAGCAGTCCGCATCGAGTGATGTCTATTCGGTACTCAAGCGTGACGATGAAAAATACGTGACCGAAAAGGCCTACGAGAATCCCATGTTTGTTGAGGACATTGTCAGGGAGATAGCACTCAAGCTAAACACCGATCCCAACATTACCTGGTTTGCCATAGAGGCCGAAAACTTTGAATCAATCCACAATCACAATGCATACGCCCTCATAGAGAAGGACAAAAAGGAAAACAACGCCTGAGGCCAATCTTGCATGAGTAACCGTGCTCGACTGATGACACCTTTGCGCTACGAAACCAGAGCCATGGGGAGAAAAGGATGGGCAATGACCTAAAAAAGATGTATCGGACCGTGATGGACGACCACTTCCCTCCAGAGATAACCATCTCTTTTGGCGATCAGACCCTGGTCTACCGAAAGAGATCCTGGAAGATCCCCGAAGAGAAGACGGGTGAACTGATTGAAAAGGGGCTTCGATACGGTGAAAACCCGGGCCAGGAGGCCGCTCTTTATGAACTCGTAAATGGCAACCTGGTTCTGGGGCAATGCCGGTTTGTTGGGCCAGGTGAGGGGCTTGTCTCGGCCATAAGAGAAGAAGACATGCTCCAGAGTGGAAAACATCCCGGAAAGATCAATCTGACAGACGTGGATAATGCCCTCAATATCATGAAATACCTCAGTGCGGGGCCCGCCGCGGTGATCGTCAAACACAACAACCCCTGTGGTGTGGCCTACGGCTTGACCCTGGCAGAGGCCTACGACAAGGCCAACATGGCGGACCGGATCGCTGCATTTGGTGGTTGCGCGCTCTTTAACCGCCCCATGGATCTGTCAACCGCTGAAATGATCTCGGAAAACTATCTGGAAGTGGTGGCGGCCCCCGGGTTTGAAGCGGGGACCGTTGACATCCTTTCCAGACGACCCAATCTCCGGATTATCCAGATCAGCCGGATGGAGCGGCTCTCAGAGTATGCTGAAAAGAGGTTTGTGGATTTTAAGAGCCTGATTGACGGCGGGATCATTGTACAGCAGTCCCCGCTAAACCAGATACGGTCAGCCGAGGATTTTGCCCCGGCCAGTGCAGAGT
>CAZXCQ010000017.1:0-37099 GCA_964639275.1 uncultured Desulfobacteraceae bacterium
CAGTCAGGATGGGCCTCTCCGCCGTTTTGATCAATTTTTTTCCGGAATGGGGGTTTTATTCGTCCACCATTCTTTCGTTTCTTTTCGTCGGTATCTTATATCAAGGTCTTTTCTCTGATCATAATAATAACTAGGAACGGTCGTATCCAAATATAATGATCTTTTGATCATTTGGCATAAAATCCTTCCAGATTCCGGAAACCCATTTTTTGAATATCTATTTGAGAAATTACAGAAAAGTCCTCTGGGCGGTGTCAAGAGATATGGCGGAGATGCTGTTTGTGGACAATGGCGAAAGAATTCGACCCTGGTTGAATACCCTAAAGAGGCCTGGTTTAACCCCAGTACCATCTCCCGGAGCTACAGGGTAAACGGGGCCCCGATAGCGGGATCTCCACCCCGCTACGACACCCGGGGCGGGCAGAACCCGCTCAGAACACGGAGGTCTACCTTTACCCATTTTAGCCTTAGGCACTTTTGGGTAATACAGGTTGGGAGGCGAAAAGGCTGGGAAGCTAGGAGGCGGTGAGGCCGGAAAGCTGCAAAACAAGAAGGCAGGAGGAAAGAAAGAGTGAGGTGGGGGACGGGGCAAGGATGACGCAAGACTGACGAATGAAGTTTCGGCATTAGTGTTTTAAAAGGGGAGCTATCCCGACTCAGGGGCACCTTGCTGGACGCTTCGACGAAATTGGCTGAGGCGAACATCCCCCCCGGGCAGATGGGCAATCAATTCAAGTTCGCCGCCAAGCGCCTCTATGATGCGGCTGAGCGTGCCTATTTGCATATCATCCTGACTTTCTATCTTTGACAGGGTGGGTTGCTTGATTTTCAGCGCTGCGGCCAATTCTTTTTGTGTGAACCCTACCTGTTTACGGATCTCCGCCAATAGCATATCCGCCATGATTTTCTTGGCTTTGATCTCGGCCCGGGCTTGGCGTTCCGGGGCCATTTGTGCCTCCAATTTTTTAAAATTGCGCGGCATCAAATTTCTCCTTTGTTTTGAAGTCCCTGCAAATGCTCATCCAGGAGTTTGTCGGCCAGTGGAACCATCCGCTCCTAAAACCGCTTTTCCCCGGTTTTGCATCCCCCGATCAGGAGTATTGCATGCCGGAGCGGAAGTCCCGCTATGACCTCCTCCATATGCGCAAACAGTCGTTATGGCTGGATCTGCGCCTGATCGCGCTGTCTTTCTGGATCAGCTTTCGGGGGGAATGGGAAACTCGCGGCAAAAAAACCTGAGACAACGGCTCAAAAGCTGGGAAGCTGGGGCGCTGGGAGGCTGAAGGGGGCCCTTTACCCATTTCGGCCCAAGGCGGTTTTGGGTAAGGGAAGCTGCTGGAGTGCTTCCGGATTTACGACAAACCGGGGTTTTCGGCCTTCCAGGACCGCCGCCATGTCAATGGCCATGGATTTGAAGGACCGGTATAAGGCCCTTTTGGTCATGGCCATGGCATGCGGGGAGGTGAGGCAGTTGGGCATCTTGAATATGGGATGATTGATGTCGGGCGGTTCAGGGTCAAATACGTCCAATCCCACCCCGGCGAGTGGGCCGTCCCTCAAGGCCTTATAGAGGATATCGAGGTTTTCAATCAGTCCTCCCCGCGCAAGATTGATCAGGTAGGCCCCGGGCTTCATAAGCTTTAGGCGGCGGGTGTTTATAAGCCCCCGACTGGACTCATTTAGCGAGGCATGCAGAGAGACAAAATCGGATCGCCTTAAGAGTTCGTTGAGTTCAACCCGCTCAACGCCCAGGCCCTCTGCCGTCTCTTCCGCCACATAGGGATCATAGGCGATAACGGTCATGTTAAAGGGCCGCATCAATTCAGCCAGTCTTTGGCCGGTATTTCCAAGGCCTACAATCCCCAGCGTTGCGCCGTCAAGATCACCGCCGCTCTGGGCGAACCGGCACATCCAGTCCCCTTTCTTGAGCTGCGCGTCCCAGTGGATCACCTTCTTGCATAAGGCCAACATAAAGGTAATGGCGGCTTCGGCCACGGCCTGAGAATTGGCACCCGGGGTTATGATGACCGGTATCTTTCTGGCGGTTGCAGCCTTAATATCCACGTTATCATAACCCACGCCGGATCGGCCGATCACCTTGAGGGCCTTCGCCGCGTCGATGATTCGCGAGTTTCCGATCCCATCTCCCCGCAAGACCAGCCCCACAGCACCATCGATAATCTCTAGCAGCGCCTCTTCTGAGTTGTCTCTGGCAATGACAATTTCTCCAAAGGGCGCCAATATATCCACGGCAACTTTGTCGATTGGTCCGCTGCCCGCAATCCTGGGCCTTTTCATGGAGACTCCTCCTATGCCTTAAACTTCGCACACGTGGAAGCCAAATTCCTCAAACCGCTTGCAACCATCCCCCCGTCCGATCCAACAACAAGAAAGGTAAATCCATTGGCGATCCATTTTTCAAGATGGTCCAGATTGGGCACCAATATCCCGGCGGCCTTGCCGTTTTTCTTGCAGGCCGTGGAGACATTATCCATTGCATCCAGAAAGCGGGGGTGTTCAAACTGCTGGGCAATCCCCAGGTTGACACTCAGATCCAGTGGCCCGATAAACAGGACGTCGATGCCATCGACGGCGGCAATTTGAGGTGCGTTGTTGACCCCTTCCTCGCTCTCTATCTGCACGATGGTCAGGAGATTGCTGTTGGCCTTTTGAAAATACTCGTCAAAGTCCTGGCCAAATCCACAGGCACGATTGAATTTTGCCACCCCGCGTATCCCTTCAGGCGGGTACCTCATCGCCTCTGCGGCCTGTTTGGCCTCCGCGGCCGTATTTACATAGGGGACCATGACACCGACGGCACCCAGGTCCAAAACCCGCTTAAACCGGGGGACCTCGTTCCAGGCGATACGCACCACCGGCGGGGCATTGCCGATGCTGGCTGCCTGCATCTGGGTGATCAATTCGCTGTAATCGCCGGTCCCATGTTCACAGTCGATCCATGTCCAGTCAAATCCTCCAGTGCTGATCATCTCCACCGTCAGGCTGGAGCCGAGATTGGCCCCAACCCCAAACATGACCTCACCACTCAATACACGCTCACGGATAAACCTCATAAGAAATCTCTCCTTTTCTGGTATCTTCCATTTGTATGGTTTACGGCTGGTTCAATCGCCGGATGTTCGGGCAAAACCCGGGGTGAGGGGTTGAAGCGGGCTACCCTTCAAACGAAAAGAGCCTTCCCTCATCTGTAAACCGGAGCTGGAGCGGCCTGTCATCCACCGTGATCCCTTCTCTGGAACGGAGCTCGGAGACCACCCTGTCTGTGGCCCAAAAGGTCTCCAGAGAACCGGTATTGGAGATCCGGGCCATCCGGACATCCAGGGGATCAGGAACACCGTTCAGGGCGGTTTGCAGGGCGACCCGGTCATTCTCAAGGGCGATGGGCAACCGGGTGCTTCTCAGTATTCCCGATGTCAGGGCATTCATTTGCGTCGCATGGAAATCGATTTTATTCATTACCCTCTGGGTCGTCAGGTCGGCCATGCCTATGCCTGTTGCGTTGCCGTGGGACTTTGGTGTCAGATCCAGAACCACCAGCGTCCGGTAGTCCGGTTCCCTGGGCCCGCCCTCTCTGCGCCAGAATCCGATCACATTGGGATCGATTCCGGCACCGCTGATATCCTTTCCCATCTCATCCACCACAAGGATATCGAGATCATTCACGGGCAACCTGGGAAAAAGCGTCCAGGCCTCCTGCAGCAATTCCCTGTCCAGGTCGATAAATTCTTCGGGCCGGGCCAGCCTTATGCTGTGTGTTCCGCCTTTTGCGTTTTCCGTCACGGCAATACCGCACAGGATAGGGGCCTTTTCGATGATCATTCGGGCAGCAGGCACAATCGTATCGCCCAGGTTAAACTTATGCATATTGGAGGCGCCCTTTTGCTTTCCGCAGCCAACGGCCAGGATCTTGCAAAGACCCGATTCAACCTCCCCCCTAAAGGCCGTGTGCGGTTTTACCCGATTGATAACAACGATATGGTCCGCTTCAAGCGCGTCTTTTGAGAAAAAGACCTCGGCACCCGAATCCAGACGTCCCAGTGAAACAACATCCATATTTGAAACGACCGGCACACCCATTTCGGCCTCAGAAATCCCGAGTTCTGCCAGCACCTGGGCCTGTCCCTCTCCGGTGGCCCCGCCATGGGACCCCATGGCCGGTATGACAAACGGTTTGAGTCCCATGGCCCGAAGGCGCTCAACCACCGCTGCGACGAGGCTCTTGAGATCATGCGTTCCCCTCGATGCAACCCCAATAGCAACCGTCTGCCCTGGCTTGATTTTGTCCCCAGGGCGAAGGCCCTCAAACTGCCGGCCAACCATCGCCTCCACATCTTTTATAGAGGTGACGTCAAAACGCTGTCTAACCCGATAAAACGTTGGAAATTGTGTCTTTTCTTTATCCATAAACCCGTTGACCTCCCGGTACCCTTTTGCTCTTATGGCTCCCCGAAATCACAGAGATTTGATGACTTTTCAATAGTCCGGGGGCCGGCTTCTGGATTGTGGCGTGGCAGGAGAGTCGTGCAGCAAAGGGCCCGCTCAAAGCAAACACAAGCGCCCCCCACCAGGTCGGACGGCCCCTTCCTGCAATAACCCGAATCAACCCAACGGCTGAACCAGTTCGATAACGATGTTGTCTGGCCCCAAAAAGAAGGCTATCCTTACATTGCCGGCATCATTGGGCTTGATGGTGAAGGTAAACCCCTTGTCCGTGAGTTGGTTGTAGGCCGCATCCACGTCCTCGACCTCGAGACCGAGATGGTGATACCCGAACCGCGGCTCTGAGGCATCATTGACGATCTTTTCATTCTCGTTCGCCACCCGGAGATTGACGGTAGTCCCTTCGAGATCGAGTTTGGCCCCATCGGCCGTGCCGAATTTCCGCCGCTCAACCAGCTCGGCACCTAGGATGTCGGTGAAGAACCCAATCATTTCGTTTAGATCGCTGCAGAGCAGATGCAGATGATGATATCGATATTTCATACGCCCCTCCTTTGTCCATGCAGGATGTCTCAGTTTGATTTTAAAAACCGGTCATCTCACCGACAGGGCAATCCAACCACCCCGCAGGGGAGATTGAACCAAGGCCCCGCCATACTTGCCCCTCCTTAAGGGGGCCTTCCATCTGGCGTGATTTGATACCCGAAGCAGGCACCGCAGCATCCGTGGAATCACAACCGGCCGGCACACCGGACAGCCCATCTGTCCATCTCTTTCGGCGCAATAGAGCCCGGCCAATGCTACGCCATCTTTCAAAGGTTTTCTTAGTCTATCCTATCACCTTTATCAAGACTTTTGTGCAAGTCCTGCGAGAAGGCCTTCAGGAGCGAAGGGGGCCAATGAATGAATTTCGGGTCGCGGATACAAAAAAAACTTGACGGGATTGAAAATATATTCAAAATATATTTTAAATATTTTTTAAATCCTCCCCTGGTATCATCATCTGGACCTTTTATTGGATTTTAACAAATAGATCATCTCATCGCGGAAGAAGCCATGGCATCAAAAAAAAAGGAAAATCTGAGACTGAAGGCCTACAACACGATCAAACAGGAAATCGTGACCCTAAAGCTTTCGCCTGGTTCTTATCTGGAAAAAGAAAAGATCCAAAAACGGTTGAAGGTCGGATTAACGCCGGTGCGAGAGGCCTTACTCCAGCTGGAGGCGGAAGACCTGGTTGTCACTATTTCCAACAAGGGTTTCCACGTGAAGGATTTGAATTTCCATTCCATAAAGGATCTGCTCGAAAACCGGATGTTTCTGGAGAGATATGTCGCCTTTCTGGCAGTGAGGCGCATCACCGACAGGGAGATCGACGAACTGGAGGAAATCGCTGCCGAGATGAAGCAGATGGCTGAGGAGGACGGAGAGTACGATCTTGTCATGAAGGATATGGAATTTCACTCTCTTTTGGTCAAGAGTACAGGGAACAAACAGCTCGAAAAGCTCATGTCGCTTATCTATAACGAATGCCTCAGAATATGGTTTATTTCTCACTATGAACAACTTGATGAATCTGTAGAAATGCACTTCAAGCTCTTGAAAGAACTGAGGAAAAGGGAATGGGGTTCTGTTGAAAAGGCCGTCATGGATCACAATACGGTCTTTGGAAAAAGGGTGTTGCACTACTTTGAACACCTCTTTTCCATGGGATACTCAGGCCAGGAGGATTTCACGCTGTGACGCTTGATAAGAAAGGCCCTTCTTACGTGTGGCACAATATGCAGGGATGTTATCAAGGACCTCTTGGCGGCCCTCACGGCGAAACCAGCCATGGACTCGATGGGGAAGGGCCGATATCTATCCAGAAACGCAGGGCCTGACGGCCCTGAGGTTGATATCTTGGCCGGTTTGGCCTCGGCGAAACCCAACAGGGTAGGCAAAGACCATCGTCGAAGCGGCCAAGAAAGGTAGGTAAGGAAGATGGAAAACCGGTAACATCAAGAAAGGAGGCAATTATGAAAAAGAAGGCGTTTCTTTTGACTGTGGTCTTTTGCGTCGTATTGGCCTTTGGGCTGACTGCCTATGGTGCCCCCAAGTACATTCTAAAATTTGCCAACCCGGTCCCAAAGGACCATTCCTGGGGTCGGGCGGCTGAGAAGTTCAAAAACATGGTGGACGAGGCAACCAACGGGCAGGTGGAGGTCCGGGTCTTTCACGCGGGCGCCCTGGGTAAGATCCGGGAGGCCCTGGAGATGGCCAAGGCCGGTACGGTTGACTTCGTCCTCTCCGGGACCGGCCATGTGACCGGATATGTCCCCGAGTTGGGCATAACGGTTCTTCCCTACCTGTGGAGGGACACGAAGACCATGTTTGAGGCCCTTGACGGCCCCATTGGACAGTACCTGGGAGAAAGGCTTTCTGCCAAGGGCTTCGTGGTCGTGGGATGGTGGGATAACGGCTTCAGGCATGTCTCCAACAACGCAAGACCGATCATCAAGGTGGAGGACATGAAGGGCCTTAAGATCCGCTGTCTACCGGCAAAGGTCCATGTCGCCTTCTTCAAGGCCCTGGGGGCTTCTCCAACCCCTATGGGTTGGACCGAACTCTATCAGGCCCTCCAGCAGGGCGTGGTTGATGCCCAGGAAAACCCGCCTGCCATGGTCTACCTCGGAAAACTCCATGAGGTGCAAAAATACTATTCACTCACTAGCCATGTAAACGAGCCGGGTAACGTCCTGATGAGTAAGGTCACGCTGCAGAAGTTGCCCAAGGATCTCCAGCTGGCCATCAAGGTAGCCGCCCAGAAGGCTTCCATTTGGCAACGGGCTGCCAACGCAGCGGACAATGAGGCGGTTATGAAAAAACTCGTAGCGGCCGGGATGAAGATCAACGAGGTCCCACCGGCGACCATCGCAGAGTTCAGAAAGATTGCCCAGGGTATCTATCCTCAGGTGGTCAAGAGCTTTGGCCCCATGGGCAAGGAGATCGTAGACCTGGTGGTCTTCTTTAACAAATAGACCCTGGCGTGAGCCGTGGCCCTTTCCTTGATTATCCAGGAGAGGCCCATGATAGTGGCGAACCTTGATTGCGAGGGGATAGGGGTGTTTTTCCGTCTGCTCTCTCGATTGGTGGAGACCCTCATCATACTAAGCGCGACCATAATCGTGACCATCGTGACGATTGAGGTCGTGCTGCGGTACATCTTTGGACATTCGTTGATCTTCACCGAAGAGCTGTGCCGCTACCTGATGGTCTGGATCGTCTTTCTGGGAGCTGCCATAGCCGTTCGAGACGGTGCACACATCAAAATCAATGTGCTGGTCAAACACCTGACCCCCTCGCTGCACCGCCTGGTGCAGGTGACTGCGCTCCTGCTGACCATGGGGTTCCTCGTGGTGCTAACGGTCGAGGGTCTAAAGATTCTGCCGGAGCAGTTGTATCAGATGTGCATCACGATGGATATTAGCCTCTTCTACTTCTATCTGGCCATCCCGGTAGGCTCTGTTTTGATGATCATCTTCCTGTTGCCACAGATAAGGGATGCTATTGCCCGAAAATCCCGGTGGGGTGAGCCGGCAGAGGAAAGGCGGGACCAGGCGTGCTGAGCTTATGTATCGTATTCGTGGTCACCATCCTCCTTGGTGTTCCGGTTGCATTCTGTCTTGGCCTGGCCGGTGTTGCCTTTATCATTGTGACCAAAGAGCTCCCTTTTAACATCCTTCCGACCCTGATATTTGGCGGTATCGACTCCTTCCCATTGATGGCCATTCCCTTCTTTATCATGGCCGGTGATCTGATGGGCCGGAGTGGTGTTCTGCCCAGGCTGGTGGATCTGGCCGATAGTCTGGTCGGTCATCTCAAGGGCGGCCTGGCATATGTCAATATCCTGGCAAGCATGTTTTTTGCCGGTGTGACCGGCGTGGCTGTTGCCGACACGGCCGCCGTGGGGTCGATGCTGGTTCCCAGCATGATCAAACAGGGCTATACGAAAAGTTTTTCCGCCGTGGTGACCGCAGCCTCATCCATCATGGGACCCATCATTCCACCCAGCGTGGCGATGCTGATCTATGCCTATGTCTATGGTGGCGGAATCTCGGTGGGCAGGCTCTTCCTCCTTGGCGCGGTACCGGGCTGCATCATTGGTTTCGGG
Source organism: uncultured Desulfobacteraceae bacterium (assembly GCA_964639275.1). GTDB lineage: Bacteria > Desulfobacterota > DSM-4660 > Desulfatiglandales > Desulfatiglandaceae > CAZXCQ01. The sequence continues at coordinate 8,615 of CAZXCQ010000017.1, forward strand.
ATGATGGGCCTGGTCTACGCCATGTCTTTCAGACATGACTTCCCCGTCAGTGCCGTCAGATTTAGTCTCAAGACCCTGTCAAGACGGACGGTGGCAGCGGTACCGGGCCTGATCGTCCCGATCATTATCCTCGGGGGGATAATTGGCGGGGTCTTCACCCCGACCGAAGCGGGTGCGGTTGCGGTGAGCTATGCCATCGTTATCGGTGTTTTCCTGACCCGCACACTCAAAGCCAGAGATATCGCCGCCTGCTTTCTGGCAAGCTGCAAGACCAGCGCAGTGGTGTTCATGTTGCTGGCAACGGCCAAGGTGATCTCCTGGATATTGACCACGCATCAGGTCCCTCAGATGGTCGCCAGATCCTTTCTGCACTATACCTCTTCTCCGCACGTCTTTCTGGTGATGACCATCGTCTTTCTTCTCCTCCTGGGATTCGTGTTGGAGGCTGTGGCGACCATGATCATGCTGATCCCTGTGTTTGCACCGGTGGCCCAGGCCTTTGGGATCGAGCCGCACCTCTTCGGGTTGCTCGTGGTCATGACCGTCCAGGTAGCCCTCATCACGCCACCGGTGGCACTCGGTCTTTTTATCGTCTGCCCCATTGCGGAATGTACCATTGAGGAGGCTGCCGGGGGCATCTGGCCCTTCCTATTGCTTGTCTTTGGGGTAATCCTTCTTGTGGCCTTCTGGCCGGGGGTGACGACCTGGCTGCCGAGGCTTTTTGGTTATTGACATTGATGGAATGATGAAAGGAGAAATCAATTATGCTGAAAAAACAAGAGTCTTATGATGTGCCATACGGCTATCGGGCCAAGATTGGCCTTATTGTCGTGGGTCCCAACCTCAATCCGACCCCGGAGATCTGCCGGATGATCCCTGACTATGTGCAGGTTCGTGAAACGCGGATTCACATGGACCCGGTGGTCAATGTGGAAGAGTGTTCCAAGTTGAGCGAACCCCTGGGCAATGCCGCAGGACTCCTGGCCGAGGGCCTCTCCTCAGCGATCTTGGGTAACCGCTCGGCCATCGCCTTTGCCTGTACGGCCGGATCGCTGGTTGGCGGGCCGGGCTGGGATAAGAAAGAGATAGAGATGATGGAAGATGCCACTGCCGACTTTGCCTGCAAAAGGGCAATCCCGGCCATGGAGGCCCAGAGTTCGGGTATTCCGTGTACCACTACCGCCACAGCGGCAGAAGAGGCCATGCGTTTTATGGGCTTCAAAAAGATCGTAATCTCAGGGCCGTATATCGACGAGATCAGCGAAAGGTTCCGGGTATTCTACGAAGACTCCGGGTTTGAGGTCCTGAAGGTGACCGGGCTGGGGATTGAAGACCTCTATGAAATGGGAGCGACCAAACCCTCTCAGGCCTACCAGGCGGCCATGGAAGCTGTGGTCCCCGGGGCAGACGGTATCTTTATCACCTGCACCAACTTCCGATGCAGCGATGTGATCGAGCAGATTGAGAACGATTCGGGCAAGCCGGTGGTGACGTCAAATCAGGCCACAGCCTGGCACCTTATGAAACTCCTGGGGATTGACGACGTGATCGAGGGTTACGGCCAGCTCCTGCGCAAGGTCCCAAGGACTTAACACCCTTCGCCGGGACCTGGCGCGATCTTGCCTGATCCCGTTCTTATCACCCCATCAGGAGATATGAATATCATGAAACGCTTGGCGGTTTTGCACACGGTGCTCTTCCTGGCTGATCTGTTTAAGAAGCTGCTGGCTGAACGTCTCCCCGGGCTTGAAAGCTTCCATGTGGTGGATGAAAGCCTGCTCCAGGATCTGCTGCGCCACAAAGGCCTCACACCAAACATTGTTCGTCGGGTCTCTGGCCATGCCTGCCAGGCCAGCGACGCCGGGGCCGAGCTGATTCTGTTTACCTGTACCTCCACATCCCCCGCAGTAGACACGGCCCGTGCCATGGTAGATGTCCCCATTCTAAAAATCGATGATCCCATGGCCGAAAAGGCCGTGGCAACGGGAAAGCGGATCGGAGTGGTCTGCACCGCCAGCACTACCCTGGTTCCCAGCGAAGGGATCATCCGGGAGCACGCCGCCAGACAAGGCAAAGAGGTCGAGGTGACCATGAAACTGGATTCGAACGCCCTTGATGCCATCATGGCCGGCGACAGGGCCGAGCATGACAGAAGGGTCAGGGAAGCTGCCGCCAGGTTGAGCAAGGAGAACGACGTGGTTGTTCTGGCCCAGGCCTCAATGGCCCGCCTGGCGCCTGAATTGAACAAGGTCCTATCGGTCCCCGTCCTGGCCAGTCCAGAACTCTGCGTAAATTCCCTCCAGAGACTGGTCGAGGATTGAAATGAACCGGAATACTGCCTTGGAAGTGCCCGAACAAAAAGACCTTACAGGCGCGATGGGACGGAACCCGAGGGAAAAGGAAGATGATGAAGAGGCTTTTTGAACCCGTTCTTTTGGGTCCGGTCCTGCTCAAAAACCGCCTGGTCATGACCGCTATGTCCACAGGGTTTGCAGGGCCAAGGGGTCAGGTAACCGAAAGATTGATCGAATACTATGCCACCCGAGCTACTGGCGGTGTAGGCCTTATAACCGTTGAGGAGTCTTTTATTCATCCTCAACTCCTCCACATAAGAAACGCCCTGGGAATATCTAATGACCACTTGATTCGAGGCCTGCAAAACCTCGCCCGACGAATTCATGAGGAGGGCAGTATGGCCTCCATCCAGCTTGGCGTCTATTTTCGACAAGCGGTAAATGGGTTTCCGCGTTATGCTGCCTCAGCCCAGGCCCCAGATTGTGACCCAGGGTGCCATGAGCTAACCGGAGAGGAAATAAGATATCTCAGGGATCTATTCGCGGATGCCGCAATACGATCCCGAGAGGCCGGGTTCGATGCCGTAGAAATACATGCCTGCCACGGGTGCCTGCTCTCGGAATTTCTCTCCCCATACTGGAACCACCGCCCCGATGAATATGGCCGCAGCCGGACCGGGCGTTTCCGTTTTCCGCTGGAGGTCCTTGCTCAAATCAGGAGGCGTCTCGGCCCTGATTATCCGGTGCTCTTCAGGATATCCGGAAGCGAATTTACCCCAAATGCTTTCACGCCAGAGGATGCGATAGCATTTTCAACGGCACTCGAAGATGAAGGCGTTACGGCCATCAGCGTATCCGGAGGACTTGGTCACATCAATCACATCGCCATTCCCCCCAGTTATGTCCCGAGAGGTCTGCTGTTACCCATAGGAAAGGAGATCAAGGAGGCTGTCAAAGTCCCTGTTATTGTCGGAAATTCCATGACACCACAGCTGGCAGAGGAGGCCGTCGAAGCTGGTCAAACAGACCTGGTAGGCCTGGGTCGGACCCTGATCGCCGATCCTGACTGGCCAAAGAAGGTTGAACAGGGCCGTCTGAAGGAAATCCGACATTGCATCCGCTGCAACCAGGGCTGTTTCGGAGGCCTGAAAGATACGAGAGGAAACGGGATAAGTTGTATTTACAACCGACTTGCCGGACGTGAATATGAATGTTCCGTGACCGAGGCCCGATCACGACGGTCGGTGGTCGTGATAGGCGGAGGACCCGCCGGGTGCGAAGTGGCGAGGATAGGAAGGCTCAGGGGGCATGACGTCATTTTGTTAGAAAAGACGGATCGATTGGGAGGGCAGTTCAATCTGGCCGCGGTGCCGCCAGGAAAGGGGGAGTTCAAGAAACTCGTTGATTTCTACCGGCACGAGCTCAAGAGGCTCGGAGTTGATGTGCGTCTGAGATCGGAGGGAACGCCCGATCTGTTAGGGTCACTGTCTGCAGATGTCTTCGTGCTTGCCACCGGATCAACCCCGGACAGACCGCCGATCCCCGGGATAGACCAGACCCACGTCATCAGCGGACATCATATCCTGGACGGAACAGAGGACATCGGAGAAGGCCCGGTTATTGTCATTGGGGGTGGCGCCACAGGGCTGGAAACAGCGGATTATCTGTCCGACAAAGACATCAGTGTGACGGTGATCGAAATGTTGGATCGTATGGGTCGGGACATGATCGAGGGGATTGGGGTCCGGGAGTCCTTGCTCGCCAGGTTGGTTTCAAAGAACGTGGCTCTTCTCACCGGTCATCGGGTTGTGGCCATCCTGGAAGATGGGGTGTTGGTCTCGGACCGCCCGCTCGTCGGTGGAGGCATGGAAAGACGGCTCCCCTGCAAGAAAGTGGTTCTATCTATCGGGATGAGACCGGAAATTGGGCCGGCCCGCCTTGAAACACAGGCCCAAGGGAAGTGGTATCGGGTGGGTGATTGTCAGAGCCCGGGTAACGCCCTCGAGGCCATTGAGCAGGCATTTGAATTGGCCTTAAAGATTTAACATAACACTTTAGCCGTTTGAGAGCTGGGCAATGGGGATTCCGAATCCCCATTGCCTTCTCCAAGTGCCAATTTTGAAAATATTTGGATTGATACGATTTAACAAGAAACGGATGAGTCTCAAGGGCATTCACAAAGTTCAACCCTTTTTTGTTTTAACCCGTATTCCGGAAAGGAGATTTGTAACATATTGAAATAGCAATATGTTTCCAATCTACTGGAAATTGTAGCCCATAAATATGAGCGAACAGCACACAATGATTCCAGACACTTACAAGCTCAGGAGGCAATTTTGCGGAATACGGGTTTTAAGCGATTTTGTGGTCACGGGCGGGGAAATGTCTATTTCCCTGGCCAAGAAACATCTAACCGTTAATCATAAAAAAGGAGGTTTGAGAATGGACTTGCGAAGAACATTTATAAAGCTGTTGTGGGTGAGTTTGTGTCTGATCTGTATGGTCACTTTTTCAATCTCAGGGGCAGTGGCGGCCAAGAAAATAAAGGTCGCTACGGTTGCGCTCCCTGAGACCACCATCTACCAGAGCCTAGTTAAGTGGAAGGACGTTCTGGCCGAGAAATCGGGCGGCCAATTGGAGGTCAAGATCCTCGGAAGGGGGGTCATGGGCGGTGACCGGGAAATGATCGAGGGCTGCCGGCTGGGCACACTTGATACTGCTATTGTCAGTGGGTCCGTTCTCGCGAATATTGTTCCGCAATTCTTTCTGGTTCCCCTGCCTTATCTGTTTGATAATCATGATGAGGTCAATGCATTCCTCGACGGACCGATGGGCAAGAAACTATTCAAGTTGCTGGAAGATAAAGATCTTGTGGGTCTTGGCTGGGCCACTTGGTCGTTCCGTGGGATCTGGAACAATGTCAGACCCATCACCAAGCCAGAAGACCTCAAAGGTCTCAAGATCCGAACCGTGGAAACACCCCTTGACATGTCCACCATGAATAACATGGGCGCCGTTGCCACTCCCATGGCCTGGAGTGAGTGTCTCCTTGGGATGCGTCAGGGAACCGTAGACGGAATTTCCACCACCTACGGCCTCGGTTACCCCCTGAAACTCTACGACATTGCAAAATATGCCACACGAACAAAGCACTATTACGAGACTGCCCCCCTGATTATGAGCAAAAAGCTCTATGACAAGTTCAGCCCGGAGGAGCAGAAACTGATCAAGGAATCGGCGGCTGAGGCCCTGCTCTGGGCCAGAATGGAACAGGCCAAACTCGATGACAAGTCAAAAGAGCTGCTGGAGGCAAAAGGGGTGAAGGTGAATTCGCTCTCTCCCGAGGCCTTCGAGCAATTCAGGAAACTGACCCGGCCTGCCTATAAGCAGTTCAGACCTCAAATCGGCGCCGAGTTTATGGATGAAGCCCTCTTATTCATTGAATCCAACAGGAAGAAATAAGGTTAAATCACCAAATGCTCAGGGACGGGACATTGCGCCCGTCCCAGGGCCAAAGACGGGTTCTCATGATCAGGAAAGTCTTGGATAGAATCGAGTCGGCTCTCAAGATCATCTGTTGTGTGGTTCTGAGCATTATTGTGGCCGTTCTTTTTTATGCGGTCGTTATGCGGTATGTGCTTCACCGCCCGCCTTCCTGGTCCATGGAGTTGGGTCGCTACCTCTTCCTTTGGATGGTTATGCTGGCCGCTGTTGTCGTAACGCGAGAAGAGAGCCACATCCAGATCAAGTTTCTTGTAGACATGCTCCCCGATAGAATCCGGTTTGTCTGGCTAAACCTTGTCCGTTTGTTGATGATAGGGTTCTGCTGGGTGATGATTTACCAGGGGCTGGTGATATATCCCACGGTGGCGGAGGCCTCCTCTCCCAGCCTCGGGATATCGATGGGCTGGTTGTACCTATCTGTCCCGGTGGGGGGGACGTTGATGGGGGTGTACATCCTAGAGTGCATCATTAAATCAATCATTGAACACCTGGAGAAGGGCGCTCCTGGAGAGGGTTCGACATGCTGATGCTATTTTTGGTAATCGTATTCCTGTTCTGTGCCCTCACGGGGATGCCCCTATTCTTCTCTTTCGGTGTGGCTGCGGGCTTTGCCTGTATCGCCGGAGACCTCCCCTTGCAGATCATAGCGCAGCGTCTGATGATCGGGATGGACTCCTTTGCCCTGCTGGCCATTCCGGGATTCGTGCTGGTTGGCGAAATCATGTGTCAGGGAGGAATTTCCAGACGGGCCGTAGATTTTTCCAATTCGCTCATAGGACATTTGAGGGGTGGACTTTCCATGGTGGCGGTCCTGACCGGGATGATAATGGGCGGTATCTCGGGTTCTGCAGTGGCTGATACCGCGGCTGTGGCCTCCGTCCTTGTTCCATCCATGGAGGAAGAGAATTACCCAAAAGATTTCTCATCGGCAGTGGTCGGCACGGCCGGTCCCCTCGGAAATATCATCCCACCGTCCATTCCCATGATTGTCTACTCGATGACGGCGGGGCTCTCGGTCCTCGACCTTTTTCTGGCCGGCTATATTCCGGGGATGATGATCGGGTTTAGCCTGATGGGTCTTTGTTATTTCATTTCAAAGAGGAAGAACTACGGCCCGCCGTCCGGTTACAAATTCTCACTGAGTAACGTGAAGATAACATTCAAACGGTCTATTTTGGCTATCCTGACGCCCCTGATCATCGTGGGCGGTATTGTTAGCGGGGTGTTCACCCCCACTGAATCGGCCATGATTGGCGTGGTCTATTCCTTGATCGTGTCCATCCACGTTTACAGGGAGCTTACCTGGCGTGGGTTGCCCTTGGTGCTATTGGATTCTGCCAAGACAACGGCCAAGCTTGTCATCATAATTGCGGCCGCATCGGTCTTTTCGTATATTTCCATTAATGAAGGAATCCCCGATATGTTCAAGGATTTTATGTTTGGGATCTCCGAGAACAAGTACGTTATCTTGATTGTCCTGAATCTGATTTTGCTTTTCACCGGACTGATCATCGATATCCTGGTGGCGACGGTTATTATTGTGCCGGTCTTGATCCCGCTGGGCGAAGCTCTGGGGATGGATCCCCTCCAAATGGCCATGATTTTTGTCCTGAATATGTCCATCGGGCTTCTGACACCGCCTGTCGGATACTGCCTTTTTGTTTCCTCGGCCATTGCTGATGTTCCTGTCGAGCGCACCGCCCTGAGGGCGATCCCGGTGATTCTGACCATGCTGGGAATCCTGTTGCTCCTAAATGTTGTTCCGCAACTGTCACTTTTTATCCCGAGCCTGGTTGAGTGAAGAAGGAGATGAATAACGAGTTCTTTCAATTTTTCACCGAAATTGTATGTATCCCGTATTCCGGAAAGTCGATTTGTAACATATTGAAATAGCAATATGTTTCCAATCTACTGAAAATTGTAGCCCATAAATATGAGCGAACAGCACACAATGATTCCAGACACTTACAAGCTCAGAAGGCAATTTTGCGGAATACGGGATGTATCAATTTAGCCTTCTTCAAAATTAGAACCGAAACAGGCGAATGGGGGTTCGGAATCCCCATTGCCCGGGTTTCACAAAGCCAAAGTGTTACAATTGTATGCGATCTAAACATGGAGGAGGGGTGTTATGCATTATATTAGGGAACAGGATGTTGAAGGCCTTCAACTGCCGGGAAGACTCTGGAAAAGGCTCGCCGGACCTGACAATTGTGACTGCCGGAACATGATTTTCGGGGTGGTCACCTTCCCGCCGGGGAGCGATCCGGGAACCCACAGCCACGAGCGCGAGGAAGAAATCGTCTACGTGATCTCCGGGCAGGGTGAAACCCGTGTTGGTAACGGGGTTTATCCTCTGGAACCGGGCGTGATGGTATTCACCGAGCCTGGAGTGGAACACGGTGTCAAGACCCTGGGGGACGAACCCCTGGTGCTGATCAGTGTCTTCAGCCCCCCTGTAAAACCAGGATCTTATGATAAAAAGCAATAAAAGGTTTTTTGACAATTCATCCAGAATCAGGAGGTCATATAATGAAAAGGGAGATGTTGTTGGAAGAGGTAAGACAATATTTTGCCGGGTCGGATCACTGGCGCCGGCTGTGCGCGGCACTGCACGGCGATCCTGACCCGGAGGGCTCTCATGTCCATGCCTATGTGGAGACCTCGGTGCATCCCGACTCCCTGGAGGCTATCATGACAGGATACTTTCAACGCATGGGTTGGCCCTCCAGCAGAAAGATCGACCATATGGCGCCAAAGGCGGGAATGGGCAGCCTCCATGGCGTTGAGCCGAAGGGAAAACCGCACTTTGATTTTCAGTGGTTTTTCCGCGAGGACATAGGCATGAGGGCCTGTGACGGTGGAGAGTCGGGGTGCAATCTGCTTGTCTGGAACGGGTGGTATATCAACCAATTCTACAGCCAGTTTCCTTTCCGGGAGGTCGGTCCTGAAGCGGAAAAGGCCTTGGAAGGATACTTTAAATCCGATCATTTCCTTAAGGGCTTGGAATTACCGGTATTGCCCACCACCAATCACCTGCATATTAATGTTCACTCCAGCGTCCACCCCGACTATATTCAGAAATACGCTGAAAAGGCACTGGAATCGGAAGGCATGAAGATCTATTACACCTGTCCGAATGTGTATCTGGTGGAGGGGAAGTACAGGGGCAAACTTGTGTTTATGGGACAAGAGCCGGAAGTGGTCTTTGACATCGGGTGGCAGTTCATTCCCAACGTGGTGATTGAGCCGGCCATGGAGACATGGATCTTTGAAGCCAATCCCGGTTACGATGTCTGGACTTCGGATATGCTGGCCGAGGTTATGAACGAAAACTACGTTCGGCTGACCGAGGACGAAGTCCAGGAGGTATTGAACAGCTGCATTTTTCCAAGCTAGCCGTTGAAGGGAGGGATCTGGGAATGGCTTGTCATCCGCAGTGATCCCTTCCTTATTTCATAGGTCCCTCCTTTCTTCTATGAACCTTGTGCTCGTTCCGCTTACTGGTGAATCCTCTTGATATAGGCTCTTATGTTAGAAGAGAGCGAAGACCTAGTCTTTGATCCCGGCCAACCTCCGGGCCGCCCTTTTCCTGGAGTCCAGATTGCTCTCGCGAAGGATCGTAATCCGGTGGGCCTCGGGAGAGCCCCCACCGTGGATATCCGAAATGGTATCGGCACTCTCCATCACCATCTTTTCGATGAGCCGGTACATCTTGATCCGGTTTTCCACCGGCACATCGTCCACACCCTTCAGGTACTTCTTCACCAGGTGGCCGATCTCCGGGTTTTGAACATCCCTGTCAGACGGCAGGTCGCTGACAAAGCCCCCTGAGATGTCCACCAGAAGACGGGCCGCTTCACTCAACTCCTTTCCCTCATGGATCTTGGAGGCATTGGCCAGGACCGGATCGATAAAGAAGGCACCCGAGGGTTCCTTTTTGCCCTCGTAAGATGCGGCAAGGCTGCAACCGTAAAGGGTTTCGGCACGGTGGATCATATCGATGATCTTTTGCTTGAGATGGCCGGCCTTGGCAGTACCACTGTAGTCCATCATGGTCAAGGCAGCCCCGATCATGCAGTCAATCCTGCCGGACTTACATCCGCCGTGACTCTGACGGTGAAAGGCCGAAAAGCGGCCCACCATATCCGCGGCAAACTCGACCTCGCCGCACATAAAGACCCGCTCCCACGGTACAAAGACGTCATTAAATATGACCGTGGGGCAGTACTTGGAATATCTGACATTCCCGATATCGCATCCATCCAGTTCGCGGGTGTCGAGACTCGACCGTCCCACCACATGGATAAGACCCGGGGTATCGGTCGGCACGGCGAAGGCCACTGCATAATCCTCATCCCCCTTTCTCAATGCCCTGGTGGGCAAGACGATGATCTCATGCGAGGAAAGCGATCCGGTCTGGTGAGCCTTGGCCCCCCTCACAAGGATGCCATCGTCTTGACGTTTGACCACGTGCAGATACATGTCCTTATCCAGCTGTTCATGGGGGCTGAGGGATCGATCGCCCTTGACATCGGTCACACCCGCATTAGCGGTCAGATCGTTCTTCTGGACGTATTTGAGGAATTCCATAAAACGATTATAGTAGCTTGTTCCGTGTTTGCTGTCGATGTCATAGGTCACAATGGCCAGGGCCGACAGGCAGTCCAGACCCGTACACCGCTGATGACACGTACCAACCCGATTGGCCAGAGTTCGATTGACCTTGACCCGTGCCACCAGGTCCTCAATCGAAGAAGGTGGAAGGGTAAAGCGATTGACCGGCTCATGAATCAAGGGGCTTTCCGTGACGATGAGGTCCCGATACTCCTCCATCTCGGCCAGCTCGTAAGTCGCCCCGGTGGCCTCAACGGCTGCCTTTAGACGGGGGTTATCTACCACGCTTTCAATCCGCTCACCAAACATATATGCGGTGGGGTGCATCTGTCTCAAAGACTCGATATATTCACTTTTTGTTTTGAGTGCCATAATGGTCTTCCCTTCCTTTGAAAAAAAGGTATCAATTTAGCTTTTTTGTAACATCTCAAAGAACAGGGGGAAAGGTGTGGCATGGGGGTCTTTTTTTCTTCCACATGCCACACCACAATCGATCTATCCCCGGGTTTTTGAGAAGTTACGCTTTTTTTTTATCGGCACATGGAGAGGGCAATGGGGGTTCCGAATCCCCATTGCCCGGCTTTTCCAAAGCCAGAGTGTTACGAAAAAAGAGGTTTTGTCTATCACAGGTCTCTTGTGTCCTATACGGATTCAAACCCCAAATTAAAGGCATCCAGATTCAACTGGGTCTTGTCCTCGGGAACGGCGCCCCTGATGGCCTTCTCCAGTGCCTCGCGGCCCAACACCGCTGTGACCTTGCACAGGGCGCCGAGCATAACCATGTTCATGGTAACGGGGGCCTTGAGACGCGTGCGGGCAATGGATGTGGCCGGAACCTTAAAGACACGCGCGATATTCTCCGGAGGGGTTGGGATCATATCACTGTCCAGAATCAAAACCCCATCGGCCTTGAGGGTGCGAGCAAAACGATTGATGGAATCCTGGGCCTGCGCCACGAGGACGTCCGGACGCGTCACCCGGGGGTATATGACCGGTTGATCCGAGATGATCACCCACGTGGCGGCAAACCCGCCCCGCTGTTGCGAGGAATATGCCTGGGTCTGTACGGCATATTTTCCTCCATAGGTAACCGCGGCTGTCCCCAGGATAACGCCGGCCAGGATGGACCCCTGCCCCCCGACTCCTGCAATGGTAAATTCTCTTTGGGTCATGATCGGTCCTCTGTCAATTGGCGATTAAGACGAACCCATTCCGCTGACAACTCGGGCTTGTCAACATCTACAAACTCTCCGACGACAATCTTACCTTCCAGGTCGTCCGCCTTCTGGTCTCTGGCCTTCTCAACCCTGATGCTGTTTTCCTTGAAGTGTTTAAGGATATCCACGGCCTTCCCCATCCTGGTGACCTTTCCGAACTGGACAGGGCACTGGCTGACGGCCTCAATCAGGGCAAACCCTTTTTTTTCGATCCCCCTTTTTATGGAGCGTTTCAATTGACGGGGATGATAGGTGGTCCACCGCGCCACATAGGAGGCCCCGGCCGCACCGGCCATGGCACAGATATCAAAGGTGTGCTCCAGGGTCCCGTAGGGATTGGAAATGGTCGTGACACCCCGCGGGGTCGTGGGCGCGGTCTGCCCCCCGGTCATCCCGTAGATCCCATTATTTACCAGCACGACGGTCACATCGATGTTCCGCCTGCAGGCATGGATCAGGTGGTTTCCACCGATCGCCGTCAGGTCTCCATCGCCGCTCGCCACAAAGACGTTTTTCTCCGGAAGACAGAGCTTGATGCCGGTCGCAAATGCGATGGGCCTGCCATGTGTCGTATGAAGGGTGTCGGCAGCAAAGAGCGGGCTTGGAATCCAGGCAGAACAACCAATCCCGGAGACAAAGACAAAATCCTCCATATCCAGGGCCAGTTCCTCAATGGCTCTCAGGATAGCCTGGGTCACAATCCCGTTGCCGCACCCCGGGCACGTGGTCGTCGCGGTCACATGGGGTCGCATGTATCTTCTCATCGGGTGCATCGAGACACTCATCGGACCATCTCCTTGATATGTGAGACGATATATTCGGGCTCATGGATCTGCCCGAGGATCTTGGGGCCCAGAAATTCCACACGACAGGCGTGGGCGGCCTCAGACTTGACATAGGGATAGATCTGGCCCGTATTGTTTTCCAGGACCAGCACGAGTTCCACACCCTCGGCCATCTGCCTGATTTCCGCATCCGGAAACGGCCAGCAGGTAACCAACCGCATGGTTCCGACCTTGAGCCCTTCTTGCCTTGCCAGTTGGGCTGCGGCCTCGGCCGCACGAGAGACGGTCCCATAGGAGACCAGGGTGATCTCTGCCCCGAAATAGTCGGCCTCTACTTGGACGATTTCGTGTCGCTGTTTGAGGATCTTATGGATCGGGTTCAATACGTATCTGTGCATAATCTCGGGTTCGCTCAGATTGCGCATGCCGTGCTCATCGTGGCAAGAGCTTGTCACGTGGGCCTTAAAACCACGCCCGAATATGGGCATGGGCGCCACATCCACATCCAGGAAGTCCTGTCGTTTCAGGGGATCCCTCGGATCGACATCCCTCCGCAGGGTCTTGCGGTCCACAATCTCCAGCTGGTCTCCATCGGGTATGATCACCTGCTCCCGCATGTGACCGACAAAGGCATCGGCCATGAGAAACACGGGGACCCGGTATCTCTCGGCCAGATTAAAGGCCCGGATGGTGAGGTCAAACATCTCCTGGGGGCTGTCGGGCGAAAGGGCGATGATCTGATAATCCCCATGAGATCCCCGTGCCACCTGGACCATATCCCCGGACACACCGATCGCCGGGACCCCGGTGGACGGCCCCAGGCGCTGGACGTCCACGATAACCAGGGGCGTCTCGGTTGCGAGGGCAAAACCGATGTTTTCCTGCATCAGGCTGATCCCTGGACCAGAAGTGGCTGTCATGGCCTTTCGCCCGGTCCACGAGGCACCGATGGCGGTACAAATGGCGCTGATTTCATCCTCTGTCTGGAGGAAGATCCCCCCTAACTGCGGGATCCGCTGGGCCAGACGGTTGACGACCTCGCTGGCAGGAGTAATGGGGTATCCGGAGACAAATCCACAACCCGCAGCAATCGCCCCCTCTGCACAGGCCAGATTTCCCATCAGGAAATGGGTGCCTGTCATTAACCTTTTCTTGTTATTCATCTTGAACCTTCCTTTTGGCCGGGGTCATTGCCGGGTCTTTTTCCACGACAATGGCAAAGTCAGGACAAAAGACCATGCAATTCTCGCAAGCCGTACATTGCTCCTCGTCTTTTCTCTGAGGAATCAGATAGCCCGCATCATTGGCCACTTCTGAGGCCGCAAAGATCTTTTTTGGACATACGAATATGCAGATGCCGCAATCCTCAACACCTTTGCAGGACTGGTGTAATAGAGCCACCTTGTGCATTCAAGACCTCCATATCATGGGGAACTATTTATAGGCCTCTTGGGGGACCGGGAATTGAGGCTCGCCTCCCTCCAGGACCGCTATGACGTCATTGGCCACCAGACTCATCCTGATCATGCCCTCTTCGGTGTGCGCCGACATGTGTGGGGTACCCACAAAATTATCCATTTTAAACAGCGGGTTGTCAGCAGAAGGAGGCTCGACCTCATAGACATCCGAACCCACCCCTGCAATCCAGTTCTCTTTTAAGGCCGTCACGATATCCGCCTCATTCCACACAGGCCCCCTTGCCATATTGATCAAGAATGCCGTTGGCTTCATCAGTCTTAGAAGGTCTCTGTTGATCAGCCCCCGTGTCTGGGGCAGGAGGGGGAGGTTAACAGAGACAAGGTCCGACTCGATAAAGATTGTCTTTAGATCGACCCGCTTGGCCCCAAGCTCTTTTTCGGCCTGGGGATACCCTGCCACGTCATAATAAAGAACCGGCATGTCAAAGCCACGCCGACAGATCGCGGCCGTGTTTTTTCCGATCCTTCCGAATCCCAGGACCCCCAGGACCTTGCCATAGAGCTCCGCCCCAATGAGTGCATACCGTGCCCCAAAATTGCCGCTTCGCAGTGCCATATCCGCAAGCCGGATCTTTTTGGCAAGCATCAGGGCCAGGGCCACAAAATGCTCGGCAACACTCTCTTTGTTTGCATCGGGTGTATAAACAACCTTGACGCCCCTCGCCCTGGCGGCGTCCAGATCGATCGTGTCCAACCCGACCCCGTGTCTCCCGATGACCTTGAGAAGGGGGGCCGCCTCGATGATGGATCGGGTCACCGAACCGTTGGCACGGATAACAATGGCATCCACATCATGGACCTGATTGATCAGATCGTCTTCATTCAAAGATTCAGCATACACCAGGTTGCAGCGTTCTTCAAGGATCCGCGTCCCTTCGGCGTGCATCGGCTCATAAAGGAGGACCTTGTGGCTGGATTTCATTTTTTGTAACACTTTAGCCCTCTGAAACCCGGGGAATGGGGATTCCGAACCCCCATTCCCCTGTCCAATTGTCGGTTTTGAAAATGGCTAGATTGATACCATTTTCTTTATTCCCTCCGGGTCTGCGGTCTGGACCTCTTCATCAGTTTCCTATCCGACGATGAGGGGGGTTGACATCAAAGAGGTGCATTTTTTCCATGTTCAGGATCAGCGCGATTTCCTGGCCCAGCGCGGTCTCGACCCGCGGGTCCACACGCGCGACAAGATTTTCTTGACCGCACTTGACATTCAAAAGGATCTCGGGACCCAGCGGTTCAATCACCTCCACTCTCCCTCTAATAAAGGCCTCCTGGCTGTACTCCTTCGTAAAATCAGGGCTGTGGATATCATCGGGACGAATCCCGAAAATCACTTTTTTATCTCTAAGATCGTGGTAGTGTTGCTGTTCGGCCAGGGGGACCGGCACGCGGAAGGAATCGGTTTCAACAAAGATCCTCGAATTTGCCGACACGATCCGGGCCGGGAAAAAATTCATTGACGGGCTGCCAATAAAACCCGCGACAAACTGCGTCAGCGGCCGCCTGTAGATCTCCATGGGTCTCCCGATTTGCTGGATATCGCCGTCCTTCATGATAACGATTTTGGACCCCATGGTCATTGCTTCCACCTGATCATGGGTGACATAGATGATCGTTGTCTTCAGGGTGTTATGAAGCTTGCTGAGTTCGGCGCGCATTTGCACCCGAAGTTTCGCGTCGAGGTTGCTGAGGGGTTCATCAAAGAGAAATGCCTCCGGCTTTCTGACAATCGTCCTCCCCAGGGCAACCCGCTGTCTCTGCCCGCCCGAGAGCGCCCTGGGCTTTCGATTCAGGAGGTCGCTGATTCCCAGGATCTCAGCCGCCTCTCTGACCCTCCGGTCGATTTCCGTCTTTGGAAAACCCCTCATCTTTAAACCAAAGGCCAGGTTTTTGTAGACACTCATATGGGGGTAGAGGGCATATTCCTGAAAGACCATGGCGATATCTCTCTCCTTGGGAGCCAGGTTATTGACCACCCGTTCTCCGATGTAGATCTTCCCCGAGGTGATCTCCTCCAGACCCGCTATCATTCGCAATGTGGTCGATTTTCCGCAGCCCGACGGACCGACCAGCACCAGGAACTCCCCGTCTTCAACGTCCAGGGTTATCCCCTTGACGGCGGTGATCTTTCCAAACGCCTTGGTCAAATTCTCGAGACTAATCCTGGCCACCCTCAAGACCCCCAAAAACCCGTCCACATTTTTGCTGCAATACTACCCTCTCACTCCCTGATATACCCACCCAAATCTACTTGAGGCTAAATCCTCCGTCAACCAGAAGGACCTGACCGGTGATAAAGTCGGCATGATTTGAGGCCAGAAACAGGATGGCCTTTGCGATATCCTCCGGCTCGGCCATTCGTTTTAGGTACGACCCCTCGATCATGTCTTGTCTGACTTCTTCGGGGAGCGACCGGGTCATTTCGGTCTTTGTGTGTCCCGGGGCAACGGTATTGACATTGATATGCGGCGCCAGCTCCTTGGCCATGGTCTTTGTCAAACTGATCACCGCCGTCTTGGAGGCACTATAGTCCATGATCCCTTCACGTCCGCAGTGATCGATCCCCCTGATCGAAGAGATGTTGACAATCTTTCCCGATTTCTGCTCGAGCATGTATTTTGCCGCTGCCTGGGAACAGAGAAATACCCCGATCAGATTGACCTCCAGGGTCTTTACCCAGTCCTCCACCGTCTTTTCCATAAAAGGTCTGGAGATGGCGATGCCGGCGTTATTCACCAGGACATCGATCCGGCCAAACTCCCGAACAAACTCGTCTGTCACCGCCTCGACCTGATCCTTTTTGGAGATATCCCCCTGTATCGTGTTGAACTCAAAGCCCCTTTCTCTGGCCCGGGATGCCGTCTCTTTTAGGGCCTCGTCTCGCAGATCCACGATTCCGACCCTGGCCCCTTCCTCTGCAAACAGGAAGGCTGTTGCCGCACCGATACCCCTTCCCCCGCCCGTGATAAGGGCTGCCTTGTCTTTGAGTCTCATGGCCTTGTCCTCCCGATTACAATTCTATGCTACTCTTGCATCTTCTTTAGATCTTCCCTGATTCTCTCTTCAATAAAATCCAGGTGTGCGACGGCCTTCTCTCTGGCCAGTAAGGGATCCCTTTGGCAGATCGCCGCGTAAATCTGTTCGTGTTGCTGACAGAGAAGACCTTTTAGCTCGGGTTGAGTGGTGATTCTCCGAAGTCGAAAAAAGCTGCTAAAACTATCTTTGAGTGCCTCCATAACATGCATCGCGATAACATTTTGCGTGGCAGCCACAACAGCGATGTGAAACTCACGATCCACCCTTTCCCATCCCTTTTCTGTCGGCACCACCACCTTCATTCTGTTCAATATCTCTTTCATCTTTTCCAGGTTCTCAGGGGTGGCCTTGGCTGATGCCTTTTCGGCACACCATCCCTCGATCAATTTTCGAATCTCCAGAAAATCAAATATCCTCTCTGCCTCCTCCTCCAG
This sequence comes from uncultured Desulfobacteraceae bacterium, assembly GCA_964639275.1. Classification (GTDB taxonomy): domain Bacteria; phylum Desulfobacterota; class DSM-4660; order Desulfatiglandales; family Desulfatiglandaceae; genus CAZXCQ01. The sequence goes on from CAZXCQ010000017.1 coordinate 25,980, forward strand.
TATCACCGTCAGGGGGGCCTTCAGGGGCCCCCGAACAGATGACAGGACAAAACTCCCCTCCCCCTGACGCACCTCGATCAGGCCCATCGTCTCCGCCCGGTAAAGCGCCTCCCGGATGGACTGTCTGCTGACCCCGAGATCCGAGGCCATTTCCCGCTCGGAGGGGAGTTTTTCAGCGGGTTTGAGCCGTCCCGTACTGATCATAGAGACGATCTGCTCATAGACCTTATCGGGTTTCTTCCTTGTCTTGATGGGAAAAAATACCCCTCCTTTGCTTTGATTACCTTTCAAAGGGGCCTCCTTTCGACTTTTCCCGTGTTTCAGCCTTTCATTGCACCCGCCCCCCATCCGGCAATCAGATACCTTTGGATAAAGACAAAAAATATCAGGACCGGGACGGTGATCAACATTCCCCCCGACATAATCATCCCCCAATCGATCACTGTGGCGTTGTAGAGATCTGCGATCCCGACAGAGAGGGTCTTGAGTTCGTCTGAGGTGATCAGGATCCTGACAAAGATATAGTCATTCCATGCCAATATAAAGGTAAAAATCCCGGTTGCAATGATGCCGGGCAATGCGAGGGGGAAAATCACGTAGGCGACCGCGCGGATTCTTCCGGCCCCGTCGGTCAGGGCGGCTTCTTCCAACGCCATGGGGATACTCTGAAAAAAGGCCCTGAGCAGCCACAGGCTAAAGGGAAGACAAAAGGCAGTATAGGCCAATATCAGGGCAAGGTGGGTATTGGCAAGCCCAACCTTCTTGACCAGCACGTAAAATGGGATGACGATCATGATCGGGGCAAACATGTAGGTAAAGAGGATGAGACTCGCCAACTTTTCCCGACCATAGAATTTGAAACGGGTCAGGCTGTAAGCCCCGGCGGTTGCGAAGGTCATGGTCAGGACGACAGCCGATGTCGAGACAAAGATGCTGTTTTTGAAATAGGTCAGAAAACGGGTCTGTTCAAAGAGGCGATGAAAGTTGGCGAAGGTGAAATCTCTGGGAAAAAGATAGGGGGGAAAGACAAATATCTCCCTCAACGGCTTAAAGGAGGTGGAGATCATCCAGAAAAAGGGAAAGGCCGTCACGACTAGCAAGATGGCCGCACTCCAGTAAAGCGCCTGTCCCCGTGGTGAAAAAAAGGGGTTCTTCTGTCTCACAGCTCTTCTTCCCTTCTAAACATCCTGAAATAGATCAGGGTGGAGATGATCAAGATCCCAAACATAATAACCGCGAGGCTCGATCCCAGCCCTGCCTGATAGTACATAAAGGTCCTCATGTAGGCGTATACCGGCAAGGTCCTGATATATTTTTCCGCTCCCCCCCCTTGGGTGAGAAGCCAGACCGTATCAAACTTGGTGAACATCCAGATACTTCTCAACAGGATGACGACAAAAAGGACATTTCTCAACTGCGGAAGGGTCACATGGATAAATCGACTCACGGCACCGGCCCCATCCACTTTGGCCGCTTCGTAGAGCACGGGAGGGATCGATTGCAACCGGGCCAGGACACTCAAGACAACAAAGGGGAAAAACTCCCACACACTGATCATGATCAGGGAGGTCATGATGTGGTCTTTCCCCATCCAGCTGACGGGGTCGTCTATGATCCCGATGGCCAGTGACAGGTAATTGATCAGACCGAACTGATTGTTAAGCAGCCATTTCCACAGGATGATGGCCACGACCGTGGGAATCATGTAGGGAAAGAGGATGACCCCGCGGACAAAATTTCTCCCCCGGAAGGTCTCGTTCACAATCAGCGCTGCGATGATACCAATGACAATTTGTAGGCAGATGGTGCTGACGGAGTAGACTGTCCCGTACCAGACGCTCATCCAGAATTCGGGGTTTTTCAGCAAATAGACATAATTTTCAAGACCCACAAACCTCTGCTCCGGGAAAAAAGAGTGCTTTTTGAAAAGACTCAGCCAGACCCCGTACAGGACGGGATAGACCAGCAGCGAACAGATCAGAAAGATCGAAGGGCTGATCAGGATAATGCCAGCTTTCTGGGGGCTCAGTTTCACTCTTGATCCGGTTCTGATATTGTAACATCTCAAAAAACAGGGGGAAAGGTGAGGCATGGGGGTCTTTTTTTCTTCCACATGCCACACCACAATCGATTTATCCCCGGGTTTTTGAGAAGTTACCTGATATTCTTGATATGAAAAGTGCCGGAAGACCAAGGATACTCCCGGCACTCTTTTCAACCACAAAATGACAGTCTACCACTTGGCGTAGCCTTTGTCCTTGATCAACTCCTCTGCCCTCTTCTGGGCCTTTGCGGCGGCCTTTTCAGGCGGTACGCCCTCTAAGGTGACCTCCATCACCATGTCCTTGAGGATCCCGGAGCCAAGGATCTCCATCAGATAAGGCTTTCCTGCCATATCCTTCCAATCGATGACAAGCGTCGGCTTTACCAGGTCATTGTCGAGATAGTATTCCTGGACATCGAGCCAACCCTTCCACCGCTTGATCATCGGCGTCTCCTGGTATGCCTTGCTCTTTCGCAACGACTTGGTGATGGGGAAAAAGTGAATCGGAACCGTCTGGATATACTCGAGGTAGTTATCATCCTGGTAGAAGAACTTCAGGAATTCGATCGCCTCTTTTGGGTTTTTGGAACCCATAAACAGCATCCACGGCTCCTCATCCACCTGGGCGGCCGGTTTGGTTCCACTGGGCCCATGAGGCTTTACCCAGACATCAAAATACTCTGTACTGGCCATTTCCTTGGGTGCATATTGTTCGATCAAAGATGCGCCCCTCCCGTAGCCCTGGAACATCATGGCCGCCTTTTTGCCATACATATTGGCAAAGGTCTCCCTGTATCCATGACCCTCCCAGCCGGGGGGTAGATATTTTGTCAGCTCCTTTAAGAACTTCAAGGCCTCGATCACCTCTTTGTCGGTAAAATGGGGCCGGTTCTGATCATCAAAGAGGATGCCACCGTTGGCCTTGACAAGCTCTCCCATCAGGATATTGATAAAAAGGTTGTCACCCGGTATGGTCAGTCCGTAGATATCGATCTTTCCATCCCCGTCGGTATCCATCGTGAGTTCCCTGGCATTGATGAGTAGATCATCCCATGTCTTGGGGGGTTTTAGGCCCTTTTTGTCCGCCAGGTCCTTGCGGTAGATCAAGAGGGAGGTCCCGGCGGCATGGACTAGGCCATAGTAGTGGTCCCCGAACTTGCCGACCTTTTTTATCTGGTCCCAGATATTGTCCTCTCCGATGGACGCGACCACCTCATCCAGAGGCAAAAGCAGGCCCTTTGCCTGAAGCGCGGCACAGGTGATGGGCTGGCCATGGGAAAGCTCCGGGGGTGAACCTGCCGCCAGGGCGGCCATAATCTTTCCCTCCAGATCTCCCCAAGCAAGGGCCTCCGCCTCCACCTTGATGTCCGGATGCAGGGCCTCAAACCGCTTCACGATATTGGCGATCGCCTCTCTGGATTTTGGATTTGTCTCTGTATGCCATACGTGTATGACCTTTTTTTCTGCAAAGGCCGTCCCGCCAAAGACCCATAGGCACAGACAAAGGAGTCCTATGGCCGCCATATATTTCTTCTTTGACTTCATCCCGCTTCCTCCTTTCCCAATTGAAAAATATCGTTCTTTCTCCCTAAACGACGCTACCGGCAAAAAAGACCCGGGCCGGCACGTGGAATGAGGACCCCTAGTTTCTCACTCTCACCCCCTTTCATCTAAGGCCTCAAGAGAACTAGAACTATATCTTCGCCGCTATTTCTTCTCCTTCATAAACGGCCTCCAAGATCTGTCTTGGCTGCGCGGCATCCCCAATCACATAAAGTTCGGGTACTTTTCCCTCAAGACTCCTGGCCAAGCGGTTGTCCGGGATCGAACCCACTGCCAAGACAATGGTGTCAAATCCATCGATCCTCCTGACGCCCGATGCGTCTTCGACAACGGCATATCCTTTTCCCAGCTCTTTTACCCGTGTGGAGGTCAGGATGGTAACCCCCTTTTTTAAAAGCCTCTCAGAGAGATAGTGTTGCATGTGGAATACCAGATCAGAGGCGATCTGACCCAGCATTTCGACGAGGGTCACCTCTCTGCCTCTCTCCGAGAGATAATCAGCCGTCTCCGCGCCCACGCCGCCCCCGCCGACGACGAGGACCTTTTTCCCAATTTTCTCCTCGTTCAACAAGGCGTCATCGACGGATAAGGCCCCGCTCGTTTTGACCCCTTTCCAATCGGGAAGGCCTTGAACCGCCCCTGTGGCAAGGATAACCACATCCGGCCGGGCAGGGTCCAATGCATCCCCTGTAAATTCCCTGCCCGTCTCTACAGACACCCCCAGGTCATTGACCCGTCTCCGAAGATAATCCACAAAATCGTTTAAGACGTCCTTTTTGGGCGGTAGGGCCGCGACCTTGACCCGTCCGCCCAGCCTGGCATCCCTTTCAAAGACCGTCACCCGGTGTCCCCGGAGGGCCGCAATTTCAGCGGCCTTAAGGCCTCCAGGCCCACCTCCCACGACCCACACGGTCTTGGGTTGATCAGCCCCGGCAGGTCTAAACTTCTGTTCATTACCCGCCTCTGGATTGACAGTGCATCGAACCCCCCCTTGTCTCAGGGTCTGGATACAACGATTGCATGAGATACAGGGAATGATATCTCTAAATCGCCCCGCTGCCACCTTGTTTGGCAGTTGGGGATCTGCGATCAGGGCACGGCCCATCGAGACCAGATCCGCCTTCCCATCTCTGATTATCTGATCGGCCATGATCGGATTTCTTATCCTCCCGACGGCAATGACCGGGATCTCTACCTCGGATTTGACCGCCTGGGCAAGATGGACAAAGACCCCCTCTTCCACATAATAGGAGGGGTGGTTGAGATAACCCGACGAGGCGCTGCAGGCGGATATGTGGAGGGCGTCGGCCCCCTCCTTTTCCAGGAGCCGGGCGACCTGTCTGGTCTCCGCTATCTTTATTCCGCCGTCAATGTACTCGTCTCCGCTCAGCCTGCAGATGACAGGAAAATCGCGCCCGACCCTGCTCCGCACCGACCTCAGAACCTCCACCGCAAGCCTGGCCCGCCCCTGGAGGTCGCCTCCATATTGGTCTCTTCTCTGGTTTGAGAAGGGAGAAAGAAAGGAACAGATCAGGTATCCGTGGGCCATGTGGAGTTCAACACCATCGGCCCCGGCCGTCTTGACCCGCCCGGCTGCCACCGTGAATGCCTCGATGATCTCCTGGATTTCCCCGACGGAGAGCTCCCGGGGGACTTCGTTTCGCGTGGGACAGCGTATGGGAGAAGCCCCGACAATGGGGAATCCCGTCACCTGACTGGCGGTTTGTCTTCCCGCGTGATTGATCTGGACGACGATCTTTCCTCCCGCGGCATGGACTGCCTTGATCAGTCCCTCGATTGCAGAGGCATGTTCATCCGTGGTGATCAGCAACATGTTTGGACTTGCCTTGCCATTTTGAAGGATGCCTGTGTGCTCGACAGTGATATATCCCACACCGCCCTTTGCACGTTCGATATAGTAGGCGGTCTGCCGGTCGGTCACAAGGCCTTCGGAAGTCGCATAGTGCGTGGCCATGGGTGGCATTACAATGCGGTTTTTTATCTCTAACGATCCGATGGAGAAAGGACTGAATAGATTGTCAAGACTCATTTTGCTCCTCCTCAAGAAAGATTCGTATCACCTCAAAAGCTACGGGGAAAACCGTGCCAGATATCTCCCTGAATTGGTCAACTCTCCGTGTGATATCAGCCGGACAAATTGCAGGGTGGTCTGACCAGCGGTAAAACTCTCTGGCTCTTTTGTCAAGCTTTTTTTGTAATATCTCAAAAACAGGGGAAAAGCCGTGGCATTCAAAAGAAAGGGGGCCAAAGCCCCCCGCCCTAAACACCTGAAACCATTCAAAACCCCATGTTTATGAAAAGTTCCTTACTTCTGATCGATCAGCCATCCCAATCCCATATAGGCAAGCCTCCCGTCGGTGGGGACACCTGTCTTTGAATCCCATCCCATGGCCTCGTAATAGAGCCTGATCCCCTCGGCGAACTCCTCCCGCCTGATCCGCTTTTCTTGAACCGTGCCTTCCTCCAGCGGCTCGTACAGCCGATCCGGGAGATAGTCGTCTTTGCTGGAGAGCCCTTCCCTGACATTAAACATGCGGGCCATGGTGATCCCCCTTTCCCCCAGTTCCAATAGCTCGCTTAGGCTGCTATTCCAGCCGGTCACTGCCGTTACCGCCTCGACAACCATGGCCAGGGTATAGGCCGAATACGGCACAACAGAGAAGTTGCAGACGCCCAATGAATTGTTAAAACTAAAGAGCTTCTGGGTATGGGCAAATTGAAAGACCTTCTCCGGACCCATCTCGGTGGCAGACATGGGCTCAAACACGCCCAGGGGTTTGATGGCCTCCAGCATCACGTTATCGGCCACAAAGGAGGTGTCATGGGGGGCCTCGATATGATCCGCACCGGTGGGAGAGAGGGCGAAGCTCAGCCCCACCCCATACTTCCCCCTGGGGTCGTGGAGGGGAGTTTCCAGGCCCTTGATATGCATCGCGTATTTTTCAGCACCCCTGCCAATCTTCTCCGACGCCTGCCTGACCCCATCTGCCAGGACATCACCAAAACCTTCGCGGAAGGCGATCTTCCGGATCATCTCCAGCATTGCGTCCGTATTGCCAAATTTGAGGTCGATGTTGTCTGTGTCCTTTTGTGTCAGGATCCCCCGTTCGCTACATTCCATGGCAAATGCTATGCTCACTCCCGTTGAAATGGTATCTAACCCCCAGCGGTTACACAGCTCGTTTGCATGACAAACCGCCTCGAGACTATCCACACCGCAGAAGGAGCCCAGGGAAGCCAGGGTCTCATACTCTGGTCCGCCGTATTCGGGTATCGCGGCATATTCTCCTTCGACCTTCACCGTCCTTTTACACATGACAGGGCAGCTGTAACAGCCCTTTGGACCCGCGAGCAGCGTCTTTTCCAACGTCTCTGCCGAGATGGCCTCGGCCCCCTCGAATTTGCCCACCTGGAAATTCCTTGTGGGTAAGATCCCTGCGGTCTGAAGCCCCATGAGAAATACAGGGGTCCCGAGCTTCTTGAATGTGGGCCCCAGCGCAGACTTGGGGAGGAGTTTAACAAACTCCTTCCTGATCTGCTGGACCCGTTCCGGGTCGGCCAGGGAGACGTCTCCGGTGCCACGCACCGCAATGGCCCGGAGGTTCTTGGAACCCATGACGGCCCCCATCCCTGTGCGACCATTTACGTGTTTGAGCTCGTTGAGCACGCATGCATAAGGGACCAGATTCTCCCCTGCCTGGCCGCATTGCGCCACACGGATCCGCTTGTCCCCCAGTTCCTCACGGATCAGCTCCTGAACTTCCCCTGTATCTTTTCCCCACAGCCTGGAGGCATCCCGGATCTCGACCTGGCCGTCCTTGATCCAAAGGTAGACAGGTTCTGGCGAACGCCCCTCAATGATCACGCCATCATAGCCGGCAAACTTCAGCTCCGGCCCCCAGAAGCCACCGGCCTCGGCCTCCCCAAAGACCCCGGTCAGGGGCGACCGGGCAGCCACGGTATACCGGGTCAACCCGGGCATGGGTGCCCCTGACAGGACGCTGGACATAAAGATCAATCTGTTTTCCGGTCCAAGGGGATCCACCCCCGGTTTCTGTTCCCTTAGCAGAAAGTAGAGCGACAGGGCTGATCCGCCCATGTATCTGCGGTAGACGGACTCTGGTGGGTCATCCACTGTCGTTTTCCTGTTGGTCAGATCCACTCTCAAAATCTTACCATTGTATCCGTATGGCATGTCTTAACCTCCTTCGATATGCGTTCATACAAACTGGCTATGTTCAACTCGCAGGTTACCTCTGGACTCTCCCCGAGGCCTCACCCCCGGCGAGCCTCTCTACCTCCTCCAGAGATACAAGGGGAAGATCACCCGGGATCGAATGCTTTAGACAGGAGGCTGCCACCGCGAACTCCAATGCCTCTTGATCACCTCCAAGGTTGTTGATCCCGTAGATAAGACCGGCTGCAAAGGTATCGCCGGTCCCAACCCTATCGACGATATCGTGAATATCGTACCTTTTGGAGACGAGGAACCCGCTGCGGTTATTGAGCACCGCGGACCAGCCGTTGTGGTCGGCCGAATAGCTCTCTCGCATGGTGACGGCGATCTTTTTGAGGGTTGGGAACCTCTCCAACACGGCGCGGGTGAGTTCCCTGTACTTGTCTGCCTCAAGCCTTCCCGACGCCACATCCAGGTCCGCCTTTACCCCGAGCGACTTTTGACAGTCCTCTTCGTTTCCAACCGCAATGTCCACATATTGCACCAGGTCTCCCATCACATCGGGGGCCGTCTTTCCATACTTCCACAGCTTCTTGCGGAAGTTGAGATCACACGAGACGGTCACCCCTTTCTCCTTTGCCTTTTTGGCTGCTTCAATAGAGAGATCCGCAGCCGATTGGGAAATGGCAGGGGTAATTCCTGTGATATGAAACCATGTGGCACCCTCAAACACCCTGTCCCAGTCGATATCTCCAGGAGATGCCTCGGCAATGGCCGAGTGGGATCTGTCATAGAGCACCTTTGAAGGCCGCTGGTTTGCCCCCGGTTCGAGGAAGTAGATCCCCAGCCTCTCTCCGGTCCTGACAATGACAGAGGTATCGATTCCCTGTCTTTTGAGTTCCCCTATACAGGCGGCCCCGATCGGGTTTTGGGGAATCACCGACACAAATGCCACATCCAGCCCGAGTCGGGCAAGCCCGACCGCCACGTTGGCCTCACCCCCTCCAAATGTCGCCTCCAGAACGGGACTCTGCAAAAGCCTTTCAGCCCCCGGGGCCTTCAGGCGCAACATAATCTCTCCAAAAGTGATGTACCGCTGCATCCTGTCCTCCTAGCCTTTTGATCCTACCTGGTGAACGATTTCTTGACAGGCACCATAGAAGATCCCCGTATCGACCGCATAGCACAGATACTTGACCCCCAGGTCTCTCCATTTTATAGCGCTTTCGATTGTCTCAACAAAGGTCCCGACGGCAATCCCTTTCCCGACGCATCTATCGATGATCTTTTTCATCTCCTCTTCCACACGACGGTCATCTATCTGTCCGGTTATACCCAGTGACTGTGACAGGTCGTAGGGCCCCACAAAGATGATGTCGATTCCCTCAACCGCGATGATCTCATCCACATTCTCCAGGGCCTCTGTCCCCTCCAGCCCCAGTACGATGACCGCCTCATTGGCCTCCTTGAAGTACTGAAACCGATCCTTTGATGAATAACCGGCGGCCCTTACAAAACGGCAGACGCCTCTCATGCCCTCCGGTGCGAATTTCGCCCGTTCCATAACCCCTCTTGCCGCTTCTGGCGTGACGATCTGGGGGACGTGGATCCCGCCCGCACCGATATCCAGGACCTCTCCGATTATGGAGGGGATGTTTTCCTTGACCCGCACGATGGGCAAGGTGTCCGCCACATAGGCGGCCCGGATCAGATCCTGGGCCGTCTCCACGCTATTGGGGCCGTGCTCAAGATCAATGATTACAAAATCATACCCGGCATGGCCCATGATTTCAACAAACCCGGGGTCCGATGTCTTTGAAAATGGCCCCAGGACATAACCGTCTTTGAGTTTTCTCTTAAACTCTCTGATCCTTTCCGTAATCATCGTCTATTGCCTCCGTGTATGAGCCTAGAGACCATAAGAAACCGTAACCAAGCAATCACTGACCCGCTCCGCCTCTTATCTTGACAACTGTTTCTTTTGCCGCCCGGGCATTCGCCCTGATCAGATCCCATTTCTGGGCCGAGATCATTTCTTTGCTCGCTATCCAGGTCCCCCCGACCGCCAGGACGGATTTGTTTTCGAGGTATTCCCCAAGATTGTCCATATTGACTCCACCCGTGGGAATGAACTTGACCCCGAGATGCCCGTAAGGTCCGGATACCGCCTTTAGCATCTTGATCCCACCGCTGGCCTCAGATGGGAAAAACTTTAGCAATTTGATGCCCATGGAAAGCCCCTTGTCGATTTCTGAGGGTGTGACAACCCCGGGAAAAAACGGGAACCCGATTTCCTGTGCCCTGGTCACGATTTTCGGGTTCAGGCCCGGCGCGACCCCAAATTCCGCTCCATACTCCCTGGCCTGAACAAGGTTATCGATGGACAATATGGTACCCGCCCCCAGCAGCAACTGTGGCCGCTCCTTCTTTAGCATTTTGATCACTTCCCCTGCGGCCGGTGTGCGAAAAGTGATCTCAGCGGCCGAGAGCCCCCCCTCAATAAGGGCATCGGCCAAAGGCAATGCCAACGATTGGGATTCGATCGCAATTACCGGGATGACACCATAGCTCTCGATCTTTGTGATCAGTTCTTTTTCTTCCATAGGGTTCACCTCGTACCATGACTTTGATATGACACACAATGGAGTCACCAGGGGTCAGAGATAACACGGTCACTTTCTGATTATCCCACCGCCGATAAAGACCCCTCATAAGACCCTCCTCCGGCTGTCAGGACAATGCCCTGCCACTTGTCCGGTCCTGGACAGGGTCTGATACGGTAGCATCCAGGTTTTCTGAGCTCCCAATTTCCTGGATTCCGGCGAACCCCGGATTCAGTCCGGGCAGGCCCCGGAATCCAGACCTTCTGAGAATAAACGTGGTTACCGCCAATTATTCAGAAGATACACACAAACTTGCTCCGCCTAAAGGCCAGGGGTTTCAACCATCCCCGAAAGAGACACTAAGCATCAATCGTTATTTCAGAATCACCCGATTGTCAAGACATTGTGGCATTTCTTGACCATAGAGTAACACTTTAGCCGTTTGAAACCCGGGGAATGGGGATTACCCTGTCTAAGTTCCAATTTTGAAGAAAGCTAAATTGACACCCATAAATTGTTCTTGACCCCGATGTTGCATTAAAATACACCTGGGGGCGTGAAATATGGCGGCAAGAGAAGGACAAAATAGATAATAGATAATAGATAATTGATAATTGATGCTATCGTAGGACTCCATCGGATGTGAACCCATTCAGGCTAGTACCGCGTCTCATAAATTTTGTCCCTAAAAATGGCAATTTGACATTTGGGA
>CAZXCQ010000018.1:0-37046 GCA_964639275.1 uncultured Desulfobacteraceae bacterium
TGGGAGACCACATGCTGGTAAAGGCAATTGAAATCGTCATCCTGGCCGGGATAGGGAGTATCGGGGGGGTCCTGTGCGCCGGGCTGATTCTGGGGACGATAGACGCCACGTTACCCATTCTGATAAGCGGCAGTGCCACGGATGTCGTGGGTCTGGGTATCGTTATCGTTATCCTGCTCTTTAGACCCCAGGGGCTCTTTGGCCACGAGTAAAGCATCTGAAGGATGTTTCTGATGGCGCGAATCACGAGACTGACCAGGCCGATGGGTTATGCCATTTTTGTAATCCTTCTGTTCCTGGTCCCGCTATTTGTCACAAAGCCTTATTATCTCCACATCTTTATCATTACCCTGTTGTACATCATCATTGTCAGCAGCCTGCGGACGATCGCACTTTCCGGTCAGGTGTCTGTGGCCCATGCTGCCTTTATGGGTATTGGCGGTTACTTCTCCGGCGTGTTATCCAAAGAGCTGGGCCTGACACCCTGGCTCACCATACCGCTCGGGGGTGTGGCGGCAATGGTGGTTGCCGTCTTGATTGGCTATCCCTTTACCCGGGTGCGGGCGATATATTTTTCTATGGTAAGCCTTTTTGGGGGAATCGCCATAGTCAACCTGATTAGAGTGGCGCAGAAATGGACCGGTGCCGCCGGCCTCGCCGGTATCCCTCCCCTGACCCCCATCCATATCCCCGGCCTGCTCACCATAACGTTTCTTGGCCAAAAGGTAACATACTATTATTTTTCGCTATTGCTGACCCTGGTCAGCCTTCTGATTCTTTACAGGATTGAGCATTCCCGGATTGGCATGACCTGGAAGGCCATTGCGCAGTCCTATCTGGTGGCATCGAGTGTCGGTATCAATGAGGCCGGTTCCCGGGTTCTTGCCTTGGCTGTCGGGTGTTTTTTTGCCGGGATAGCCGGTGCCAGCTATGCCCATTACAATCTGGTGTTGACGCCCAGCACCTTTGGTTTCCTCCCCAGCATATTCCTGGTCATGTATATGCTGGTCGGTGGGCGCGACAGATTTAGCGGGCCGATTATTGGGACGGCGATTCTGGTCATGGTTCCCGAGCTCTTTCGTGGTCTCAAGGAGTTTGCCCCGCTTATCCTGGGGGCCATCATGGTGATTGTGGTCTTTCTGATGCCACGGGGCATTGCCGGTCTGCTCGATCAGATCAGGACTAGGTATGGATAAGTCCGTAAACCCGCAAGTGATGGTTGAAACCAGGCGCCTGACAAAGCATTTTGGTGGATTGACCGCGGTCTCGGAACTGGACATGCACGTCAACCAGGGAGAGATAGTCGGCCTGATCGGTCCCAATGGTGCCGGGAAAACGACCATTTTTAATCTCATGACCGGCTTTTTCCGACCGACAGCGGGAAAGGTCCTGTTTGAAGGCAGGGACATCACCGGCAAAAAACCCCATTCGATCGCCAGGATGGGGATTGGACGCACCTTTCAACTGGCCTCTCTTTTTGGTGATTTTACTGTACTGGAAAACGTGGTCGCGTCGTTTTATCTGTACCCGAAGTCCGGCTTCTGGGAGGCCATGTTCAATGTCTCCACATACCGCAAAAAAGAGGAGCATATCCTGGACCAGGCCAGGGAGATCCTGCGGTTTGTCGGCCTCGACAGGGTAGGGGATGAACTTGCCAGAAACCTCCCCCATGGCCACCAGAAGATATTGGGTGTGGCCAGGGCACTGGCAGTCAAACCAAAACTGTTGTTGCTGGATGAGCCAATCGCCGGGATGACGCATAACGAAATTGAATTTTCACTCGAGGCCTTTGAGAAGATGCGCTCAGAAGGGGTGACTATCCTGCTGGTTGAACACAACATGGAGATCATGGGTCTGTGTGACAGGATTATCGTGCTGAATTTTGGGCACAAGATTGCCGAAGGGTTGCCCCATGAGGTAAGGCAGAATCAGGAGGTCATTCAGGCCTACTTTGGGAGCGGGTATGCTTGAGGTAAGAGACCTGACGGTCCACTACGGCAAAGCCATGGCCGTAGACAGGGTCTCCCTGGCGGTTGCTGATGGAGCCGTGGCGACCATCATCGGTGCCAACGGGGCCGGCAAAAGCACCATTTTGAAGGCCCTGTCCGGGTTGGTGCCGTTGACCTCCGGAGAGATATGGTTTCGCAGGAGGAGGATAGACCGAACCCCGGCCTTTGATATTGTGGGTCTCGGGCTGGTCCAGATCCCTGAAGGACGAAGGCTTTTCCCCTATCTCACCGTCTTGAACAATCTCAAACTCGGCGCCAGTCTACGCAAGGACAAGGAAGGCATAAAAAGGGACATGGAAGAGCTGTTTGATCATTTTCCCATCCTGATGAAAAGGCGTGATCAAAAGGCCGGCACCATGAGCGGCGGCGAACAACAGATGCTGGCCATTGCACGCAGCTTGATGGCAAGGCCAAGACTGCTGTTGATGGATGAACCTTCGTTGGGACTGGCCCCGATAATGGTCAATGGACTGGTTCCTGTAATCAAGAATATCCATCAAAGGGGTGTTGGTGTTCTCCTGGTCGAACAAAATGTCCCCCTGGCCCTCCAGGTGGCTGAGCGGGCCTATGCCCTGCAGGTTGGCAAAATCGTCCTGGAGGGGGATGTGCAAGAATTCAAAGAGAATGAAATCGTCAAGAGGGCGTACCTGGGGGGATAGGAGTTCGGCGGGCATCCAGGAACACTGTGGACGTGAAAATAATACTGGATTCCGGCGAAAGCCATTCGGCTCCGAGCTCCTGGCCGAAGGGCCGGAATCCAGGAAGGCACAATGAATAAGCAACCTGCGGTATACATTCTGGCAAGCAAAAGAAACGGTCCCCTTTATATTGGTGTGACTTCAGATCTCGTTAAGAGGATTTGGGAGCATGAGTGCAATATGGTAAAAGGATTTACCAAACGTTACGGTGTTCATCAGCTGGTTTGGTATGAATTGCACGAGAGTATGGAGTCGGCAATTGAGCGGGAGAGGCGATTAAAAGGGTGGAAGCGAAAGTGGAAACTGGAGTTGATTGAGAGCAAGAATCCCAATTGGGAGGATTTGTATCAGACGATCATTTGACTGACTGGCTTCCGGGGTGAACCCCGGAATGATACTTGTCTGGGTTAGCGGTTATGCCCTTGAGGGGGGAGGGTTAGGATGGGGGTAAAATACGGATGTCAATCGCCCAAGAAATCTAGTATGGTAGGCTCTTCTTTGTTCTTGTATTGATCAATCGCTTTATCGTGACAATAGTCGGTTAATACGTCCTTCACCTTGTTCATCGGCGTATTGGGATATATCTCTGACCATGCCTCATCAAAGGAGGCTGTAACAAGTTGATTATGATCATCAAGTAACGTACTCGCCAAAATCCTGTATCTATTATTGGCCGCATCCAGCAGTACTGTCTCACGCAGCAGCACCGGGAGGGTTTCTATTTGGTATGAATTTTTGTATTGTACCGCTTTATCATAGGAAAGGACATTTATTACATTTGCCTTTGTGTATTTCTTTTGAGAACTGCACTCAATATTGCTTTTATCGACATAAACCCACCCCGACTGCTTGTCGTAATTGATGCAAAACAATTTGTTGTCTGAATCCAGTTTGTTTGCTGCTTGAACTAGGGTGTCGTATCTGGACTTAATCTCCTCATATTGCCCCTTTTCCAGGATGTTTGATATACGGTATTTCTTGTCATATACGACAACTATTTCCCTCCTGTAGTCGCACAGCGTTGCCAGTTCATAGGGGAAGGCCCAGAGTTCCCAGAGACTGGCGGTGACGACATCGAGCAATAGATTGTATTCAAGGTTATCGTATTTTGGGACACATATGGAGAATGACTCGATATACTTATGCTCTCTTTTGATGGGCTCTCCGATTGCCTCTATCAATTCTTTCCGTGATTCCCCTAGATGCAGCTTTGCATCAATGGCGTTCATCCTCTTATTTCTCCTATAAACGATAACGCTTGAACACCCCTGCAGTAAGAAAAAGGCGATGAGGATGATCGATAAAAGTCGCTTCATTTTATATCCCCTGGGCATCTCGGGCATCTTTTGACGGGGGTCCTGGGTTTCTCCTATCATTTTTTGACCTTTTTATCAAGGAGGGATTCTTGACGACGGCTATATGCCTGCTTATTGACATGTCACATCCCCGTATTTCTCCACCATCAATTCCTTGATCCGGTATTTCTGGATCTTCTCTGTTGTGGTCATTGGAAAGGATTCCACGATCTCAACAAAATCCGGCACCTTGTAATTGGCGAGGTTTTCTCTGCAAAACTGGATAATCTCTTCCGGGTCAGGGTGCTGCCCGGGGACAGGCATAATACAGGCGCAGATCTTTTCCCCCTGCCTCTGGTCCGGGACACCCACAACCGCCACATGCTGAATCCCATCCAGTAATGCGATCTGTTCCTCCACCTCGGCCGGGTAAACATTAAATCCGCCCCGAATAATCATCTCCTTTTTCCGACCGGCCACAATCAACCGACCGTCTTGATCGAGCTTTCCCAGATCACTCGTATAGAAAAACCCTGCCGGGTCAAACGATGCCTTAGTGAGTTCTTCCTGTTTGTAGTACCCGGCGAATAGGTTCTCGCCCCGGATGGCGATTTCTCCCACAATTCCGACACCCACTTCATTTCTATCACGATCAACGATTTTGAGGTCCAATCCCCTGATCGGCCTGCCCGCGGTCTGTGATTTGATGTATTCATCATCCTCATAATCGGTGATTGTAATACAATCGGCCTCGCTCATCCCGTAGGCGGCGCTAATATTGCAGTGCATCTTTTGCATGACCGCCCGGACGAGTTCAACCGGACATGACGCCCCCGACATATATCCGGTCCGGTTGGATGTGAGATCAAAATTGTCAAATTCCGGATGGGTCAGCATCAGGGTAAACATGGTTGGCACGCCATAGAGGACCGACACCTTTTCGGATTCCTGAAGCCTCAAGGCCTCTCGTGCCTCGAAATTCTCCATAATCACGATCTTTGAACGGCCCATGACCGCATTGGTATAGAGCACAAAAGAGGCAAAAATATGCGAACAGGGAAGCATCATCAGGTAAACGTCGTCCGGTCCGATGCGGAGCCGCTCACAAACCCGTGTGGAGTCCCATATGATGGAATGGTGCGTATGCATGACGCCCTTGGGTGTCCCTGTGCTCCCCGAGGTATAGAGAATGGAGCAGACATCATCGGGTCGGGGGAGGTCGGCCAGAAGCGCGTCTTTATCGATGTCCTTGCCGAGTTCAACGACCTCGTCAAACGATCTGGCCCAATCCGGAATATCTTTCCCTTTGATGATGATGGTCTCCATCTCGGGCAGTTCTTTTCGAACGCCTTCGAGGATTTCAACAAAGCGGGTCCCCCTGTATTCATCGACGCAGAACAAAAACCGGGCACCGGCATGTTTCATCATATAGGTGATTTCAAATTTTCGATACCGGGTGGAAAGCGATACAAAAACCCCCCCGACATAGAGTATCCCCTGCTGAACATAAAAAAACTCAGGACAATTGGGAAAAAGGACGCCCACGCGATCACCCTTTTTTATCCCCAGCCGTTTAAGGGCCATCCCCATCTGGTGTATATTGTCCCGGAACCCGGCGTAGGTAATTCTCTGGTTCTCTAAGACCAGGGCCTCTTTATCCGGAACATCCTTGGCCAGTTTATCCATCATCTGCCCAAAGGTCAGTCCGAGAAATTCATCAAATCCCGTCTTGTCATCGCACCCGGTGTTCATGGTGCCCCCTCTTCCAAGGAATCATCGGGTTTGCATCAATTTAGCCTTCTTCAAACCGAACACTTGTACAGGAGAATGGGGATTCGGAATCCCCATTCTCCGGGTTTCAAAGGGATAAAGTGTTACATCGGGGTCTTATATCTCTGCCCCCAGGTGAAACGGGTATCCTTTTCTCTTGATGGATCTTCCGATAACGACGCGTTGTATCTGATTGGTTCCCTCATATATCTGTGTTACCTTGGCATCCCGCATCATTCTTTCCACAGGATGGTCTTTCATGCAGCCATATCCTCCCAGAATCTGGACCGCGTCAGTCGTCACTCGCATGGCCACGTCCGTACACATTAATTTGCTCATTGCCGAATATGGGGTTATGTTTTCAAACCCCACATCGTAAAGCCTCGTGGTCTTGTAAAGTAGCGCCCTCGCCGCTTCAATCTGGGTCGCCATATCGGCGATGAGGAACTGGAGTCCCTGAAAATCAAATATGGATTTTCCAAACTGCTCGCGGCCCTCGGCGTACTTGACGGCATATTCCAGCGCCGCTTCGGCGATTCCCAATCCTTGCGCCGCAATCGTGGGCCGTGATGCATCCAGTGTCTTCATCAGGAGCAGAAAACCCCTGTTTTCCTCACCGATCCGGTATCTCCCGGGGACAGAAACGTCCTCCAATATGAGGTCTGCTGTTGGCGAGGCCCTCAGTCCTAGTTTGTTTTCCTTTTTTCCTATTTCCAACCCCGGGGAATCCGCGCTAACCAGAAATGCACTCATCCCTTTGTGACGCGCCTCAGGGTCGGTTAGTGCAAAGACAACATAATAGTTGGAGATACCCGCATTGGTTATAAATGTCTTGCGTCCCTTGACCACATAGTCTTCCCCTTCTCGAACAGCCCGCGTGCTGATGGATGCTGTATCGGAGCCTGCCTGGGGCTCTGTTATGGCAAAACCGATCGAGAACCCATTATTCACGACCATGGAAAAAACCTCTTTCTTGAGACTCCGGTCATGACATAACAGGATCGGTCGTAACCCCGTAGCATTGTCCTGGATGACAACCCCGATGGAGGCATCCACCCTGGAAATCTCTTCGATAACCAGGCAAAAGCCGGTTAAGTCTAGCCCCATACCGCCATATTCCGCCGGCACGATCGCCGAATAGAGACCCAACCCGGCCAATTTCTCCTTTAGTTCGAGCCTGAAACGCTGAGTCTCATCCATTTCATGGCTCAAAGGGGCGATTTCTTTGAGCATAAATTTCCTGATCGTATCGCGCATGATCTTTTGATCGCCTGTCAGCGCTGTCATCAGATTCCTCCTCAAACCTTCTCGCAGGACGGTATTGTTTCAGCTCTGCTTGGATTCGGGATTATAGGGGCATATGATACTTCTATGTCTCCAGTTCAATTGCAATCAAGAGCATTGCCCAATAAAGACCGTTCAAGCTACCCTTTTCAGGGGTGGTGGTTGACTTAAAAATATAAAATGTCGGAGAATTTTGATATTCTTTGTTGGAACGAAAATCAAGGATATTTTGTGACTTTTCAAAAACCCGGAGGGGGTAAGGGAGTGAAATGTTTTGATTTCGGAAAGGAGGCTTCATATGGATACCGTCTCTTCAGGTGTGAGCAACTATGTAGACCAGATTAGCAAAATCGGGGTAGAGTTGGGTCCCATGGTGGTGAAGGGCATGATCCTGTTGGTCATCGTCCTGATCCTGGTGAAATATCTGGGGCGGTTTGTGGCTGTGCTCCTTGTCAAAGTCGGGATGCACGAGCGAAAGGCCGCCTATTCAGTCACTGGTCTGCACATCCTGGTGCTCTTGATAGGGGCCCTGGTGATTTTGAATCTGATTGGATTTCCGGGGGCTCTCCTCTTCAGGGTGATCATGGTCATTGTCATGGCGGGGGTCGCGGCCTATGTCATCGGCAAACCCTACATTCCCCGGCTTCCCTTCAAGAAAGGAGATGTTATCCGGGTGGGGGCGGCCATGGGAACCGTCGACCTGATCAGTGTTATGCACACGAGGGTTCGAACCTTTGATGGCAAGGTGATCTATATTCCCAACCATAAGGTCCTGAACGACCAGGTGACCAATTCCAGCGTCAGACCCAGCCGACGCCTGGATGTCGATTTCTTTATCCCCTATGATCAGGATGTGGATAAGGTGAAGGCCATTGTGGGTGAAATCCTGAACCGGAATGAAATCGTCCTGGAAAAGCCTGCCCCCAGGGTTGTTATCGAAAAATTTTCACCGGGTTATATGGAGATGAAGGCCCGGTTCTGGGTTGAGAGAAGGCATGTCCTTACCGGCCGCTGGGGCTTGAACGAAGAGATTAAGTCGAGGTTTGATCAAGGAGGGATCAAAATGGCATCCCCCCGGTTGGAGATCACCAAGGAATCGAATTTGGATTGTTGACTGGCGATCCCGTTTTCCACCGCTTCCCGGGCATATCCGAAGACCTCGATGCCGACCCTGTTGGCCTATTTCTCTGGGGCGGCTTTGCCGTGAGATTTTGACTTTTTACGACTGAGCCAATATTGTAATTGACAACAAAAAGGTTCTCCCTATAGAATGCGGTAACTTTTGAGGGCGGGGTAAACATCTGGTCGCGTCTGTGCAATCAAATAGCAAGGAGGGAGAAGGTATGAAAAATTTGAGATTTGCAGGTTACTGGCTGCTTGTGTTTATCGCCCTGGGAGGGCTTGCGCTGGGTGGGTGCGTCACCACTTCAACCAAACCGGCCTCGGGGCCCCCCCCTGCTTCTGCCTCTTTCCCATGTGTGGAAGAAGGGGAACTGGTCACCGAAATCATCACCGAGGCAAAGCTTTTGGGATTTGATTGCCGCTTTGACAAATACAAAAAGCAGGACTCTCTTTTCTTCAAGGTGACCCTTCAAAACGCAAGTGATAAACCCCAGCGTTTTCGGGTCAACATATTCCTTGACAATGGCAAGGCCGTTGGGGGTCTGGTCCCTCGGAAAGGAAAACCCCCTGTACTCAAGCCCGGTCAAAAGGCCACTGTTGAATACCCGGTCCAGGGCATGGACGAAAAACCCGGGGGTGTCACCCTGTTCGTGAAGCCGGCAAGCTATTAGCATGATTACAATGCGTTGTACAAATTCCGAGACGTTAAATTATTAAGGAGGGAGAAGGATGAAACGGATAAGCTTTGTTGTCATAGTGTGTGTGGCCCTGGCCATTGCCCTGCCTGTTCTGGCCAAGACGACCTACATTTCGATCGGAACGGGCGGTACCGGCGGGGTTTACTACCCTTATGGGGGCGGCCTTGCCGAGATCTGGTCCAAGTACGTCCCCGGGGTCAAGGCCGTTGCCGAGGTGACAGGGGCCAGCGTGGAGAACGTCAAGCTCGCTGACAAGGGAGAAACCGTGATCGGTGAGATCATGGGCGACGTGGCCTTTCAGGCCTACTACGGCGAAGGCAAGTTTGCAGGCAAACCCCAGAGAATCCTTACTCTGGCATCCATGTACCCGAATATCCTGCAGATTGTGACCCTCAAGGGTTCGGGCATCAAGAATGTCACTGATTTCAAAGGCAAGACCATCAGTATCGGAGCGCCTGGAAGCGGCACTGCTTTTATGGCGGATCTTGTCCTCAAGGCGCTCGGCATAGATATGAATTCATTCAAGGTGCGAAGGCTTTCCTTTAATGAAAACGCCAACGCCCTGCGGGACGGGACCATTGATGCCGGTTTCTGGGTCGTGGCGCCGGGGACCAGTTCCATCATGGATCTCGCCACCACCCATGATATCGAAATTGTCTCATTTACCCCCGAACAGCAGAAAAAGGTTACCGAGGCATATGGTTTCTACTCGGATTGGAACCTGGATGGGGGTGTCTACCGCGGTGTGGACAAACCCACGCCCACCATCAGTGTCTGGAACGTGATCATTTGCGAGAAAAGCCTTCCTGTTGACCTGGTCTACAACCTGGCGAAGGTCCTTTTTGAGCAAAATGCGTATATGCAGAAAATCCACCCCTTTGCCCGCTATACCACCCCGGAAAATGCAGTGAAAAAGAGCCCCATTCCTTTGCATCCGGGCACCATCAAGTTCCTTAAGGAAAACGGCATTGAGGTCCCGGCCAAGCTCATCCCGGGGAAATAAACCATGTCAAGGTCAGCCCGGCCCGTCCTCCTGTTCCTGGCCGGGCTGATTCTCCTTTTCGTGGTGCTCTCCTGGCGGGTCCCGGCGGGGCTGGAACTGACCTTGACACCGGTGGCGGGAAAAACCCCTTTGCTGGTGTATCCTATCCGGCCTGGCGAGCGCTTTACCCTCCACTATATTCACTCGGTTAATCATCGACCCATCTGGGAAGAGCACAGTGTGGACCCAGAGGGACGTATCTATGTGGAAGAAGAACGGTTCGTGAGTTTTAGCGCGGGTATGGGATACTGGGAGGGGCACGGACGTCTTGTAAAGCGCGGAGAGCACCAGGTCATTGAAGACATTCACTGGCCGGTCGGCAGGTTTATTCTCAGGGTGGGGGGCCCGGGCGTTGATCACACGATTATCTGGAGAGGCAGGTCAACCAGCCTGTCGCGGCTGGTGCCCGGACAGGCCCTGGTGGTGGCGGTACGCAAGGTGGGTCTCATGAGGCGTTTATGGTGCTGGCTTTTCCCCTATCGTAACGCAGCAGAGGTCCGGTGAGCTGGCCATGGCGATAGAAGACAAGCAGGAAGAACATATGGTTAAAGAAGAGGCCTGGCCGGCGGACGATCATGCCCCCGACTGCAATCAAAGGCTGGTGGCGATCATGGCAAAGGTGGTCGCCGTCCTGGGCATTGCCCTGAGCCTTTACCAGCTCTGGACGGCCGGCCTGATCGCCCTTCCGGCCATGGTGCAGCGTTCGGTGCATCTGTCAGCAATTCTGGCCCTCACCTTTATCTTGCGCCCCCCCTTTCCAAAGGCACGGAAGGACAAACTCACTTTCTGGTTTTTTCTGGACATGGCCCTGGCCGCGGCATCCCTTTATTGTGCCTATTACGTCGTCTACAATCTCCAGGCCATCTTTGATCGTCAGGGCGATTGGATCTTGAGCGACTATCTGGTCAGCGGGCTGGGGATCCTGCTCATGCTGGAGGCATGCCGCAGGGTGATCGGGTGGACCATGGCCGGCATTTGCGTGGCGGCCATTGTGTATGCCATGTACGGCCCCTACATGCCGGAGCTGATCGCCCACAAGGGGTACAGCCTGGAACGGATATCCACCACGTTGTTTCTGACCACCGAGGGGATCTTTGGGGTTCCCATGTATGTGGCCTCGACCTTTGTGTTTGTTTTTGTACTTTTTGGGGCCTTTCTGGATGTAACGGGCGGGGGCAACTTCTTTATCAACATGGCCTATGCCCTAACCGGGCGTTTCAGCGGCGGCCCGGCAAAAACCGCTGTTATCGCCAGCGGCTTTATGGGCTCGGTCTCCGGGTCTGCCGTGGGCAACGTGGTGGCCACCGGGTCTTTTACCATCCCCATGATGAAGCGGATCGGGTATCGGCCGCACGTGGCAGGCGCTATTGAGGCGGCGGCCAGTACCGGGGGACAGCTCATGCCTCCCATCATGGGAGCCGGTGCCTTCTTGATGGCCGAGTTCACCAACACCAGCTATCTGACGATCATCAAGGTGGCATTCATACCCGCTGTACTGTATTACATGACGGTATTGCTTTTTGTGCATTTTGAGGCCAAGAAGGAAGGTCTCAAGGGCCAGGCAAAGGAGGCACTCCCGCGCGTGTGGACCGTGCTCAAAAACGGTCTTCACTTCATCATCCCGGTGGCTGTCCTGATCTATGTGCTGATGGCAAATTTCTCGCCCATGAGGGCGGGCTTTGTTGCAGTGGTGAGCACCTACCTGGCAGCAATGGTGCGCAAATCCAGCCGGTTGGGACTCAGAAAACTCCTGGAGGCACTTGAAAAGGGTGCCAAGAACGCCATCATGGTGTCGGTGGCCTGCGGTGCCGCCGGAATCATCGTTGGCATGGTTAGCCTTACGGGTATGGGGTTGAAATTCAGCAGCCTGGTGCTCGATTTGAGTTTTGGCATCGAGCTCCTCGCCATCGTCCTCATTGGCCTGGCTTCCCTGGTGCTCGGCATGGGTCTTCCGGTGACCGCCTCCTACATCGTCCTGGCGACCCTCTCAGGCCCGGCGCTCCTGGATATGGGTGTCCCGCTCCTGGTGACCCATATGATCGTCTTCTGGTACTCCCAGGATGCCAATGTAACCCCGCCGGTGAGCCTGGCAAGCTTCGCAGGGGCCGGAATCGCCAGTGCCAATCCCATGCAGACCGCCTTTGTCTCATGGAAACTGGCCAAGGGGCTTTACATTATCCCGATCGTCATGGCCTACCGCCCCATACTGGGCATCGGAGCAAATCACGACCTCTTTGCCTGGCAAACGATTGAACCGATGATTGCCACTGCCTTCGGGCTGCTGGCCTTTGCCGCTGCCCTGGAGCGCTATTTACTCCGCAAGGCCACCTGGCCTGAAACGGCGTTGTTTGTCCTTGCTGGGGCAGGGCTCTTCTGGCCCACGTGGCAGACCGACGTGATCGGCTTTGTCTTGCTGGCCGTCGTCGTCCTCCTGCAAAGATTCTACAGGCCCGCAAACCCCCATCCCCTTCAATACCAGTCCCCTATGTGAAGGTGCTTTATCCGCGCGAACTCCTGCGTGTTGTGGGTAACCAGTGTGGCGTTGTTGGCCCGGGCCAATTTCTCTCACATCTGATCGTCGTTTTTGGCATGCATTTCCGCGACAGAAATATTCCCCTTGATGACGCTGAGGATATTGTTAAAGTCATGGGCCAGACCACCGGCAAGGATGGCACTTGATTGAAGCTTTCCGGCCTTGAGGAACTCCTCTTCCATCTTCTTGCGGTTTGAAATGTCGCGGATGATTCCGGAGGAGTCAGGAGCGAATACAACCCCTTCAATGTCGGGTAGCTTGATATCCAGCAGGATGAGGTTGAAAAATTTCTCGCTGGCCTTTTCAAGCGCTTCTCGTCCATTTTCAGCGGTCTCTGGCTCATAGCCCTCTTCCACAAATATGCGTGTCAGGAGCTTGCGGATCCCCTCTTCATCGTCCACGATCAGGATGCGTTTTTGCATATCCATTCACTCTTCCATCGTAACAACGGGTAATCGCTCTATGTTCACTCTAACAGAAAAAATGTGGTCCTCCCACCCGGTTATAATCCTTATAGGCGGGAGACTGGGCCAGGACTTTCCTTACCTTCCGGGCCAAGGAGTCGGGCGAGAAGGGCTTCTGGATAAATTCAATCCCTTTCTCGAACACGCCATGGTTGACAATAGCGTTATGCGCATATCCCGACATATACAGGACCTTTGTCTGAGGATAGCGTGACGTCATCCGCTCTGCCAGGTCCCTGCCGTTCATGCCCGGCAGGACCATGTCGGTCAAAAGAAGATGGACCTCCCCCTCGTGCCCGGTAAGGACCTCCAGGGCCGCTTCCCCGCTCTCGGCCTTCAGGACCGTGTATCCATAGGCCGAAAGGGCGCTCGTAGCCAATTCCCTGACGGACTGGTCGTCTTCCACCACCAGGATCGTTTCTGGACCTCCAACCGTTTCCCTTGGTGACTCTTCTTTTCTCAGGGTTTCAGTCCCTTCGGCCCTGGGAAAATAGATCTTAAAGGTCGTTCCCTTCCCGGGTTCGCTATAGACCCAGATGAAGCCATTGCTTTGTTTGACAATGCCGTAAACCGTGGAAAGCCCCAGCCCCGTGCCCTTGCCTTTCTCTTTGGTGGTAAAGAAGGGCTCAAAGATCTGGGATCGGGTCTCTTCGTCCATCCCTTCTCCCGTGTCACTTATGGCCAACATCACGTACGGCCCCGGGGTGAGCTCTACCCCATGGTTGCGGGCATACGCATCATCGAGGTCCACATTGGTCGTTTCGATGGTGAGCTTTCCTCCCTGGGCCATGGCATCCCTGGCATTTACGGCCAGGTTCATAATTATCTGCGCGATCTGCCCGGGATCTACCCTGACCTTCCACAGATCGGATCTCAGGGCCTTCAGCAATCGGATATCCTCGCCAATCAGAGGGCCGAGCATCTTTTCCGTATCCCTTAAGACCCTGTTCAGGTCCAGCACCACCGGCTGGATGACCTGCCTGCGGCTGGAGGCCAGGAGCTGCCGGGTCAAGTCGGCGGCCTGCTCCCCTGCCCGCTTGATCTGCTCCATGTCGTCATAGAGGGGGTTGTTTCTTCCCATGGCCATCATCACCAGATCCGAATAGCCAATGATGGTTGTGAGCAGGTTGTTAAAATCATGGGCGATCCCGCCTGCCAGCCTGCCAACGGCCTCCATCTTTTGGCCGTGAAGGAGTTGGGCCTCAAGCCGCCTTTTCTCTTCCTCTGCCTTTTTTCTTTCGGTAACGTCTCGCACGATACCCCGAAATCCCACCGCTCTCCCCTTTGAATCCTTCATCAGGGCAGTGGAGGTCTCCACATATATTTCTTCCCCATCCCTCCCTTTGATTTTCCATTCAAAACCTTTAACGGGCATTCCCGTAGTGTAAACTTGATTATAAACGTTATACACTTCCTTTGCGGTCTCCTCATCCATAAACACCCTGTAATTGACGCCCATTAATTCCTCCCTGGAATACCCACCTAATTTGAGTATGGAATCATTGAAAAATAGAAAATTGCCGGCTAGGTCAACCTCATAATAGCCCTCTTCTATTTCTCTCAGGATGCTTCGGTATCTTTCCTCGCTCTCCCGGAGTGCCTCCTGTACTCTCTTGTGATCCGTAATGTCCTGGACCACGGCAATATGGCAATTCGGCTTTTCATCCACATCCCACATGGGGGATGTGGTAAGATTCACCCAGATAATGGAACCATCCTTTCGGATATATCGCTTCTCAAACGTGGACTCCCTAATCTCACCCCCTATTAGCCTTTGGATGTTATCCAGAGACGGCTGCAGATCATCCGGATGGGTAATTTCCATCAGGGTGATTTCAGCTATTTCTTCCTGCGCATAGCCGATAATATTACAGTACTTTTGATTAACCCTCAGAAATCGCCCGGTTTCGGTCTCAACCTGACCGACGCCCACAGCTGCCTGCTCAAATATGATACGAAATCTCTCCTCACTCTCTCTCAGTGCCTTTACTGCCCGGTCTCGTTCCGCCTCGCGGCGTTCCAGAGACTCGGCCATCATGTCAAAGCGGTAGGCCAGTTGACCGATCTCCCCAGGGACGTAGGGTGGCCCGCTACGGATGGCCAAATCCCCTGCCGCCAGCTGCTTGGTCATATGGAGCAGCCGCCTCACAGGGGAGAGGACAAAAAGGCCCGAAATGAACCACCCTCCCACAAGTCCGATCAGCGCCACCAGCAGCAACAGGATAAGGCTCTGGATCGTCTTCCGTCTAACGTCGGCAAAGGCCAGGGCTTTCGGGATGGTGACGCCCATATGGACGGCCTCAGTCCCGGCCCCCACTGATGTAAACCCAAAAAGGCACGGCTTGCTGTCCAGGTCGATCCCCTTCGCCACCCCCTCCCTTCTGGTCAACATGGTCCTGATAAGAGGTTGTTCAGGCATGGCCTTGCCGATCAAATCCTCCGGATCAGGGAGGTGGACCAAAATCGTTCCATTGCTGTCAATCATGTTCAGGCTCATTCCTTTGGGGAGCTTACTCTTCCTCAGAGCCTTCCCCATCCACGCCAAATCCAGCCCAACAGAGAGCACGGTCGTGATCTCACCCTTATGGTCCAGAACAGGGTAGGCCAGGACAATGAGAGGACTGCCGCTGATCCGGCCGAGCATATATTCTCCTATCACAAAGCCGCGGGTCTGTATGACCCGCCGGAACCACGGCCGATCGGCAAAACTGGTCGGCCTGCCAACGGGAGGGGCGCTGGCAAATACCTCACCATCCGGCCGGGCAGCAGCAAGGCCGGTATAGGCCTTGGTTTGTCTTAACAGGTTGGCAAAGATCGTTGAGCAGCTCTCCGGTTCATGCTGCAGGACCTGGGGGATTTGTGAAAGGGTAAAAAGGGTCTCTCGCGCATTCGTAATGATATGCTCATAGAGGGCCAATTCCTCACGGGCCACCCGCAGAGTTTCATCCGATGCCATAACCCGGGCCTTCGCACGCTCTTCAAGGCTATAATAGATGAGCAGCCCCGCGGCCGGAAGGATAGCGATAAGGACGAGCAGGATAATTCGTCCGCGCAGGGTGGAAAAAAAGGAAAACCGTTCCATGGCAGCCTCCAATACTTGAAAGTTGAAACTGGAGATTTGAAACTGGAAACTGGCCTCCGGCCCGTAGCGGGCCTACGCCCCCGCTTCCAGCCCGTAGGGCCTCCAGGCCGGAGGGGAGGGATACTTGTCGAAGCTCTCGCCCTTGTCGGGGAAACTGGATCCATCTTTTGTTCTGGAATATCAACTTGACATGTAATGTCGCTATCTCTATAATTTACATAAAAAACAAGGTCTTTTGATTCATTTCTCGGGACGGTAACATGCCAAGCACTCTCACATTTGATACTCTGGCTTACGTGAAAAGGCTTAGGTCAGCAGGGGTCACAGAGGAACAGGCCGAAATCCACGCGGAAGCCCTTGCTGAAATACTAGAAGAGCGGATTGCCACTAAACAGGACCTTAAAGAGCTTGAATTGGCTTTAAAACATGACCTTGCCAATATTAAATCAGAAATCATCAAATGGGTGGAGGGCATGTTGGTTGCCCAGGCGGCAATCGTAGCAACCCTGGTAAAGCTTCTATAGCTTTTCAGAAACAAATCCCCCAGTTTTGCCGCCAGGACGGGATCTCCGACAAGCATCCCTCCGGGGCGTAGGCCCGCTACGGGCCGGAGGCCAGCATCCAGTTTTAAATTTTCATTCCAAAATCCAAAATCCAAAATCCAAGAACGGTTACGAAAATTCAAATCCCTTTTCGGTAAAGAGCCGGAGACAGATATCTACCACCTTGGGGTCATAAAGTACACCCCTGTTCTTTGAGATCTCTTCCAGCGCCTTTTTAATGCCCACGGCCGGTCTGTATGGGCGGTGGGAGGCCATGGCCTCCACCACGTCGGCGACTCCCAGAATTCTCGCCTCCAAAAGGATTTTTTCACATGATAGGCCCTCGGGATACCCCGACCCATTCATCCTTTCGTGATGTTGAAGGACGATGTGGGCAATGGGCCAGGGGAATTTGATGGTCTTTAATATGTCGTGACCGACCTGGGGGTGGGGCTGGATCATATTGAATTCCGTCTCAGTCAACTCCCCCGGTTTGACCAGGATCTCGGTAGGTGTACCCACCTTGCCGATATCATGAATCATTGCGGCCAGGTAGACTGCCTCGATCGTTTCAGACGACAGACCCATTTGCGTGGCAATGGCGCGGCTCAGGTCGGCCACCCGTTGTTGGTGGCCGGCCGTGTAAGGGTCTCTTTTCTCGACCGTCGCGGCCATGGCCCGGATGGTCCCCCTTATGATTTCTCTCAGCGCATTGAGACTTCTTTGGAGTTGTTCCTTGGCCCGCACCCGTTCCGTGATATCTCTGAGAGATGCGAGGTAGGCGGTTTCTCCTTCCCATCGGGTTTCAACCACGCGCATCTCCGCCACCGCCGAGGTTTTGGTTCTGCGAACAATATCAAGCTCCGTGGTTTTTCCGACCATTGCAGGGTAGCCCAGGGGTTTGCCAACGAGCTGGTCGGTCTTCTTTTCAAGGAGCGATTCCGTGGCCGAATTCACAAACCTCACGATCTGGTTTTTGTCAAAGATGATAATGCCGTCGGCATTGCTGGTGATCATGTTACGAAAATTCTCTATGCTGGCCCGGAGCGCCTTCTCGACTTCCAGACGGTTTTTGATCTCCGCTTCCAGCTGCCTGTTGGCCTCTATTACCGCAGAGGTTCTTTGCTCAACCATCTCTTCCAGGTCAACCTGTATCTGCCGGAGTTCGCCCTCTGTCTCCCATTTTGTGCACATAGAAGCGGCAAACTGCCATATCTCTTTGGGATTAAAAGGCTTCTGGAGGTACAGGAGTTTATCCGGTGGAGGAACACGTCGCCCCACCTCTCCCAGATCGGTGTCAAGATGACCTGTCACCAAAGCGATTCCGATGTTCGGATCCAGCTTGCGGATCTCCTCTGCCGCCCACACGCCGTCCTTGCCCGGGGGCAGGTGCACGTCGATAAACGCAAGGGCAAAAGGCCTGTTTTCCGCGACGGCCACACGCACCAACTCCACTGCCTCGTCGGCCTGCTCACAAAGAGTCAGGTCAAGTGAGGTCGTGGAATGGAATGATTCAGGTCCTTGCCGCGGCGGGCAGAGGATCTTCTGGTACAAATCCAGAATCGGTCTGTCATCATCGACGGCAAGAATACGAAAATGTCTTGTCGTCATATTCTAACATCCTGCTTTTTCAAATAAAATAATCAGTTTCCAGCCATTTTTCACTGAACTATCTGCCGAAGCCTGCAATAGGGTCTTGACACTTGACACCTGATGCGACGTTCTTTATACTGGACATAAGAAATAGAGGTCTGGTCACTCATTTTCTGGAGCGGAAACTATCGCTGAAATAGTCGAAGACCGGATTACCACTAAACAGGATATTCTTGTGCTTAAACAGGACCTTAAAGAGCTTGAATTGCGCATGAAACAGGAACTCAAGTTGGGCCTTGTCAATACAAAGGCAGAAATCATCAAATGGGTGGCTGGCATGTTAGTTGCCCAGGCGGCAATCGTAGCAACCCTGGTTAAGCTTCTGTAGTGTTTCAGAAACAAATCCGCAGTTTCCCCGCCAAAGACGGGATCTGCGACAAGTTTCAAGTTTTAGATTTCGTAACAGTTTAGTTTTATGAAACCCGGGCAATGGGAATTCCGTTTTTCGGGGGTATAACTCGCCCGTAAGAGAGCGTAAAGAAATCACCTGCCATAGAAAGAAATAGGGGGTAATACTCCCGGCAAAGTCTTTACGAAAATTCAAATCCCTTTTCAGTAAAGAGCCGCAGACAGGCATCGACCACCGCGGCATCATACAGCACGCCCCTGTGGGTCGAGATCTCTTTTATGGCCGCTTCAATGCCAAGACCGGGTCGATAGGGTCGGTGAGAGGCCATGGCCTCAATCACGTCAGCTACAGCGAGGATTCTGGCTTCCATGACGATTTCCTCACCTGACAGACCCTGAGGATATCCTGAACCATCCATTCTCTCGTGGTGTTGCAACGCCATCTCCGGAATGGGCCATGGAAAGTCGATATTTTTCAATATGTCGTAGGCCATCTGCGGATGCGGTTCTATCAGCTTGATTTCTATATCCGACAGCTTCCCGGGGTTTGTCAGGATTTCCACAGGCGTACCTATCTTGCCGATATCATGGACCATGCCTGCGAGGTAGATTCCCTCGACCTGTTCGGGCAAAAGACCCATTTGTTTCGCAATGGCGCTGGAAAGTTCCGCCACCCGCTCCTGGTGGCCGGCCGTGTAAAGGTCCCGCTTCTCAACGGTCAAGGCGATGGCCTGGATGGTTCCCTTC
Source organism: uncultured Desulfobacteraceae bacterium (assembly GCA_964639275.1). GTDB lineage: Bacteria > Desulfobacterota > DSM-4660 > Desulfatiglandales > Desulfatiglandaceae > CAZXCQ01. The sequence goes on from CAZXCQ010000018.1 coordinate 19,288, forward strand.
ATGGTCTTTTGAAGGACCTCAAGGTTGGCTCGAAGCTCCTCCTTGGCCTGTACGTGATCCGTGATGTCGCGAAAGGACGCAAGGTGAGCAGGCCTTTTTTCCCACTCTGTGCTGGCCACACGCATCTCTACGACAGAAGGTCCTTTTTTTCCACGGAGAACCTCGATCTCAGTTGTCTCGCCATGGATCACAGGATATCCAAAGGATTCCCCAATAAGAGTGTCCGCCTTTTTCCCGAAGATTGATTCTGCTGCGGGGTTCACCAGGCGTATCTTTCCTTCTGTGTCAATAACGATGATGCCATCGGGGCTCGTATGGATCACTTTTCGGAACCTCTCTTCGCTTTCCTTTGAGCTCTCCTCTGCACTGAGGCGGCCTTGCACTTCCCGTTCCAGTTGTCTGGTCAGCTCGGCCAGGCTGGAAGCCTGTTCCCGGACCCCCGCTTCCGTCTGAACCCCGACCGTGCCAAGCCCTTTTTCAACTCCCCATTTTGTGCAGAAGGCAGCAGCAAACTGCCATATCTCCCTTGGGCTGAGGGGCTTTTCCAGGTAGATCAGCCTGTCAAGGGGGCGAATACGGAATTGCAGTTCAGTGATATCAATTTCCGGATACCCTGTCATCATGGCAATGACCGTGTCGGAATCCAGCTCTCGGATCTGCTCGGCCACCCAGATTCCGTCCGGGCTGCGTGGAAGACGGATGTCGAGAAAGGCCATGGCAAAGGGTCTACGTTCCTCAACTGATGCCCTGACGGCCTCCACTGCCTCCTGGGAACGTTCCGTCAGGGTCAGATCGAATGAAGGCCGGGAAGCCGAGGCATCGTTGCCTTGAGCAGGGCACAGAACGCGCCTGAACAGGTCAAGTATAGTCTTTTCGTCATCGAGGACTAGAATGCGGTAAGGGTTCGGTTTCATTCGGCACCTGATTATTGGAAATTTGAAACTTGAAATTTGAAACTCGATACTGGGTTCATCTCTTGTTCTGGAATATGAACTTGACATGTAATGGCGCTATGCATATAATTTGCACAAAAAACCAGGTCTCTTGATTCATTTCCCGGGGGTAATATGCAAGGCATTCTTAAACCGGAACCAAAGAAGAGTCTCTCGCAAAGACGCAAAGACGCCAAGTTTTCTGCACAAATCTTCCGGCATCGTTCATAAAAAAGCAAAGGAGAAGAAAGATGACTATTATAACCCTTGAGGGGGTCGTGGAACAGGGCCAGATAAGACTCAAAACCCACTTCCACTTGCCCGAACAAACAAAAGTATACGTGGTTGTGCCTGGCATTCAGATTGAAAGGTATGCCCGCATCATCAGTCCTCGTTTGGCAAATCCCCAAGAAGCAGCAGATTTCAAGATGGACATGGCTGAGGAACCCTTCAATGCCTCATTATAATGGTATTCAGTTTGAGCCACCTGCACCGCTTGCCGCAGTGACTCTGCGAAATCCTGATACTGGAGCATTTGTCCCAGACGTGAATATGCTGCTGGATTCCGGGGCCGATGTAACACTGATTCCCAGTTTCACACTGAAGGAACTCGGTAAAACCATCGTTCCCGACAAACTTTACGAATTGATGGGTTTTGATGGCAATACAAGTTTTGCTCCAGTAGTTCATTTAGAACTTATTTTCTGTCGTCGTGCCTTTCGCGGGCAGTTCTTGCTAGTCGACCAAGAATGGGGCATCATAGGTAGAAATATCCTCAACTCAATATCACTACTGCTTGATGGACCGAATCTTTTGTGGGATGAACAACTGCCGCGTTCCCCAATCCGCAATCCCTGCCCGCCATCGCTCTCGCCCGTCCGCCATCGGCTTTGCCTCAGGCGTTTGCCGGGCGGGCTCAGGCGAGGCAGGCGGCCGCACTCTAAAATCCCATAACCCTGTTCCTCCCTTCCTTCTTTGCCTCGTAAAGGGCCTCATCCGCCCTCTTTAGCAGATCCATGGGTGATGCGTCCTCCTCAGGAATGTATTGCGCGATCCCTATGCTAACGGTAATCTGAAAACGCGACCCCTCATATTCAAATGCATGTTGCGCCACCCTCGATCTTAACCTTTCGCAGGCTATTTTACCGCCTTCTGGAGAGGTGTCAGGCAATATGACGGCAAACTCCTCTCCGCCGTAACGACAGCAAAGGTCGCTCTGCCGCGCCCATCCTTTGATCATCTTGCCGATCTCAGAGAGTACTTTGTCACCCCCAGCATGGCCATGGGTATCATTAACCCGCTTGAAGTGATCCAGATCCATCATACAAATGGCCAGCCCGGCCTCATGCCTTTTGGCCCTTGCCAGCTCCCTTTCCAGGGCCTCCAAGAAGTATCGCCGGTTGTAAAGCCCGGTCAATTCGTCCCGGGTCGCCATCTCGGCGATCTTCTCCTGGGCCATCTTTATTTCTTTATTGAGCCGGGCCTTTTCCAGGGCCCTGGTTATGGATTGAGAAATGGTCTCCTTGCTTAACCTGTCTATGGTCAAGTAATCAGAGGCCCCTGCCTGGATCAACTCTGTTGCGATCATCTCGTTCCCGTAACCGGTCAGTATTACAACAGGGGTTTCAATACCTTTCCTATCCAGTGTCTCAAGGAGGTCGAGGCCGTTGCCATCGGGAAGCCGATAGGCCGACAAGATGAGGTCCATTGGGTTTTGGTCAAGCTTTTTGATGGCGTCACCAATATTCACAGCCCGGGTCAGGTTTATCCCGACAATAGTCCTCAGGACGGCCGCTATTTTTTCAAAATCATCATCTGATTGTTCCACTGAAAGGATGTTTACCCCCTGATCAATATCTATGATTGTGGTGTATCCGGCATAGGGTTTGGTATCGCAGTGGCGAATACTCTGGATCTTTCTGACAGTGTCTGCTATTCTTTTTCCTGCGGCCTCTATTTCGGCCAGGTGGCTCGCCAGTCGTTCGGGATCGTCTTTATCAAGCCTCAACAAATCAATATTGCCCAGCAGAGCGGTCAAGGGCTGGTTTATTTCATGGGCCGTGGCCCCGGCCACCTGGAGCAGGACCTTGAGCCTTTCCTCCTCAATAACCTTCTCTTGTTGTTCCAGGATCTTCTGGTTGGCCTTTCTTAAATCCTCCTCCATGCGCTTTCTCTGAGTAATATCCCGAAGTGATGCAAGACAGGCTTTTTCGCCCTCCCACTCCATATCCGCTGTGCGGATTTCCGCGACAAGAGATTCTCCACACGAATCAACCAGATCAAGTTCAGTGGTGTCGCCCCCTGTCACTGGAAACCCGAAGGGGGTTCCAATGATTTCATCGCTCTTTCTGCCGAATAAGGTCTCTGCTGCCGGGTTGGCAAATTTCACGACCCCTTCGCCGTTGATAATGACCATGGCATCGGTGTTCTTTTCTATGAGGGTGCGCAATCGGGCCTCGCTATCTCCCAGTCTGTCGACTTCATGTTTGAGTGCACTGACGTCACCGATGATGATTGTCGTTCTGTTATCGAGAACAGGTAGAATATCTAACGTAACCAGATGCTGATTCAGGGTTACCGGAGAGTCATAAGCTATCTTTACCGGGTTGGTATCCTGCCCTTTCAAACGATCCGCCACCCGCGCTTGGTCAGCTTCCGCAAACAGATCGACAAAGCGAGAACCCAACAGTTCTCCTTGGGTCGAACCGGTTAGAGAAATGGCCGCGGGGTTGGCATAAACAACCCTTCCCCCGGAGGTGATTTCCAGAACCCCGTCTGACATTCGGTCCAAGACCAGATCAAAATGCCTCTTGACCGAGAGCAACTCTTTTGTCATTTTTCTGGGATAAATACTCTCAATCCCAATCACCTCTCCGAACAGAGACCGCGAAGATGCAAGGTCCGGCTGATCGAGAACCCCAAGGAAATGTTTGCCCATCTCGGAGAGGGGCCCCTTGGCAATACAGGCGTTGGCTCCCAATTCAGCCATGTCTATCCTCTCCTCGGCAATGGTTCCGGAAAGAATAATGATGTACGTATTTTGAAATTCCGGCATCCCACGGATAATCTTACAAAGGGTCTTTCCGTCGATATTGGGCATTACCAGGTCAACAAAGATGAAATCGGGGGTGAAGTGTTTAAGGGTATCCAGGGCGGAAAGGCCGTCTTTGGCCGTCACCACCTCGCACCCCTCTTTTGAAAGGAAGTCCTTCATGAACTCCAACATGAGTTCATCGTTGTCTACTGCCAATACCCTCTTCATTTTGGATTTTGGCTTCCGGCCCCTATGGGCCTGCCCCCCAGTTTCCAGTTTCAAATTTCCAGTTTCCCCGCTAAAGGCCCGATCTTCGAAAAGTTTCAAGTTTTACGCCAACTCCTCCTTAAATAACCCCGTGATCCTTTCTTCCTCTGCCGGGGAGGAGTGGATGGGATGACCCGAGAGGATACCGACCACATTCCGGAAGGGCTTTCCGATGTGCGAGCCATCCCCGTCAATGGTGTATTCCCGAATCTCCTTGTCGTGCATGGAGCCCCGCATCTTCAGGACGGTTATTCCCCTCCGCATCTCACCAAACATCTCCACGTATCGGAGCAGGATGATGGAATCGGTAATGGTGGAGATGTGCGCCTCGGTGGCCGAGGTGCCCCCCATCAGGCTGGCGGTGGTGGTGGTTAAAAGCCCGGCCACCTCCTGTTGCTTGATAAAGGATGTCAGGGCGATCACGAATTCACGGAAGCTTTTGACCGTGGAGACGCGCTCCAAGGCCGACAGGCTGTCCACCGCCACACGATTGGGTTTGAAGGTTTCAATGGTCTCCCTCATACTCAGCAGATGATCTTCCAGGCCTGCTACCTCCGGGTACCTGCAAATGAGTCGGAGCCTTCCTGCCTTTTCCAGGCCTTCAAAGTCGATGCCCCAGCCGGCAGCATTGCGGAAAAGCTGCTCCCGGCTCTCTTCAAAGGCGAACAGAAGACACCGCTCACCCTGAGAGGCCCCGCCTTTTACAAACTCGGTCACCATCAGGGTCTTACCCGTACCGGTCGGACCGGAGACCAGTATGATGGAATCGCGGAAAAACCCGCCGCCGCACATCCTATCGAGTTCCGCATTTCCCGATGGGACACGGGTATACGACGATTGTTGCTCCAGTTTAATGGCTGCCAGGGGGATTGCAACGATGCCCTCATTGGGTATGATGGTAAAGGGCCATTCTCCCTTGAGGTGGGAGGTCCCCCTGAACTTGAGGATCTCCAGGGTTCGCCGGCGCTTCTCCTCCTCCAGGACATTTCGCAGGATAACCACGTTGTCAGAGACAAATTCTTCCACACCAAATCGGGCGATGTCACCATATTCCTGGGTACGCTCGGCTGTTATAACAGCCGTCACCCCCATATCCTTCAAAGCAGAGGCGATGCGGAAGAGCTCGCGGCGTACAATCGTACTGTCGGTAATCTGGGTGAAAACGGCCCCCAGGGCATCCATGGAAAGACGCCGAGCATTGACCTTTTGAATGGCGTGCTCAATGCGGGCCAGAAGACCCCCCAGATCGTACTCCCCCACCTCGAGCGCCTCTTCTCCGGGATCGGGAGATGCATCCACAAAGGCCCATTTGCCTTTGCGCTCATATGCTTCGAGGTCCCAGCCAAAGCCCTGGACGTTCTTCCGGATCGCCGCGGGGGGTTCTTCAAAGGTGACAAACACGGCCGGCTCATCCCGTTTTCTGATCCCTTCGACAAGAAACTGGACCGCAAAGACCGTTTTGGCACTGCCCGAAGTCCCTGCCACAAGGGTCGTGCCATCCCTTGGCAGACCCCCGTCTGCAATCAGATCAAAACCGGAGATACCGGTTTCCACTTTCTCAAACTTATCGAGGATACTCCTTGTGTTCATCTCTCTTTACACCTCCCTCGGGTTTGATGATTGAAACTTGAAACTTGAAACTGGATACTGGATGCTTGATACTTATCGAAGATCCCGTTGGTCAGACCTTTAGGCCTTCTTTGATTCTGACAGGTGCTTCAAATCCAGCCCAATTAGCACCTTTTCTTTGTCCGACAGATCGCCGATGAGGCGCCGGAGTGGGGGCGGCAGCTCCTTGATTAGGGTGGGCGTGGCAAGGATCTTCTCATCTTCGGCCAGTTGTGGCCGCTCCAGGACGTCGATGATCTCCAGTTCTACCTGTCCACTCAGTTCATCATCACAGAGGCGTCGTATATTGGCGATGGCCGCCTGTGACCTGGGTGTCTGGTCTGTGATGTACAAACGCAACAAGATATTTCCCATAGTCGTTTTCCCCTTTTTTATTGAACCCGTATTTCGCAAGTGTCTCTACGAACTGCGCGAGCGTACTGGCTACCTCGAGGATTTTCCTTCACCCAATCGGTGAAGGGATTTTGTCTCCGGAGCCGCAAGTAGCAGGGCTTCTTCAAATATACTTGCGAAATTTGGGTTGAATATTGAATATTTGTTATATCGCTTCGCGATGTCATTTTTGCTTTTCGTTCCCTTGCTTCAGCGTCGGAACGAGAAGACCCCTTCGGACTTCTGAATTCGTATCAACTTAGCTTTTTTCAAAATGACACTTGGACAGGGGAATGGGGGTTCCGTTTTGAAAGGCGTATCCCTGCCTGCGGCAGGCAGGCCTGTCTGAGAACGTTAGAGAGCGTTAAGAAATCACCGACATCGAGGTCGCTAAAAGCTATGAGACTTTCTAGCAAATACTGCCCCCTGTTTTCACCCCTGGCACGTGATTTCTTTATGCTCTCTTACGGGCGAGTTATACGCCCGAAAAAGGGAATTCCCATTCCTCTGGTTTCAAAGGGCTAAGTTGTTTTTTCAAAGGCTTTTCATCGATAATGAACTCGAGCCAAAAAGCGGCTTCGTCAGTTTCCTCGAGAACAATGCTTATCTTTGCAACGAAGCTGGCCTTTGACTGTGCCAGACACGAAGCGCTATTCAATATTCAATTCCAGATTGGAGCCTAAACCGTCTATCAGTACTTGGGGCTTGATAGATATTAGCACGATTTGTGTATAATATGGGCGTATTATTGCCCCCCATCGGGTTCCAATTTCCAACGCAAATCATCAATCATAAATCCCCGATCATCAATCCAATCACCCCGCCCGTCGGCGGTAGTATGAGGCGAGATAACCCATGAGTTCAAGGAGCATCATCCGGCCCTCTTCCATATAGGCCTGAATCTTCTTCACCATTTCCCCTTTACTCTTCCGTCTCATGGCCTCGCTGTAAATATCCACCACGTCGCGGGGGCTGCCCTTCATAAAGCCTATCTCATCGGCCATTGAACGAAGCCGTTCCGAGATGTTGTGCTCCACCCGGTGTGTCTGCTGCTCCAGGGCCAGGTCCAATATGTCACCATAAAGCCTTGCCAGTTGATCGAACCTTTCTTGATGGCCTTCCCGCAAGGGGAGCAATCCAAAGGATCGGCCCCTGACAACATCCTGTGGGGTACCGGAGATCCGCGCCAGTAAAGCGGCCTCCTTTTTTTGCCGCTCCCGCTCCTCCGTCAGTAACCGCTGCCGCTCTATGGCATAGCGGATTGACCGTACAAGGAGGTTGCCATCGACCTGTCCTTTTACCAGATAGTCCTGGGCACCCTCAGCAAGCGCTCGGATGGCTACTTCCTCATCGCCTAACCCGGTGAGCACGATGACAGGCACGTCCGGGGCTGGGAAATGCAACTTTCGAAAGCTGTCAAGGCCCTGGCTTTTGGGAAGACCAAGGTCCAGCAGGACCGCATCGATCTCCCCGTTGCCCAGACGTTCCAATCCTGCTGAAAGGCGGTCGAGGCACTCGATGTCAAAGTCGGTCCCTTTGATTTCACCCAGCATCTCCCGGATAAGCCGGGCATCTCCCGGGTTGTCCTCAATCAATAGTACTCGGATAGGATTCATTTTCTTGCCAGTTTGACCACGGAAAACCAGAAGTCGTCAATGGATTTCACAACCTGGGCAAAGCGGTCCAGACCCACCGGTTTTGTGATATAGCAATTTGCATGGAGCTTATAAGACCTGACAATATCCTCCTCGGCCTTTGAAGAGGTGAGGATCACCACGGGGATGGTCCTCAGCTTTTCATCTTTCTTCATCTCTTCAAGCACCTCCCGGCCGTCCTTTTTGGGCAGGTTCAGGTCCAGCAGGATCAGGTCGGGCCGGGGCGCGTCCTTATACGCGCCTCTGCGGTAGAGGAAGTCCATGGCCGCCACCCCGTCTTCCACCACCAAAAGACGGTTTTGCACGTTGGCCTGTTGAAAGGCCTCCTTTGTCAAACGTACGTCGCCGGCGTTGTCCTCTACCAAAAGGATGGTGATGAGATGCCCGGTCATTTGATCATTCATCTTTTGCTCCGTGATTCGTTGGCGGTTACTCGTTGCTGATTCCTTGTTGCCAGCGCATAATGAAATCTGCTAGGATTATGCTCCATGAAACTTATCAGGTATACCAGACACGCAAGAAACAGAATGCGTTGGCACAAGAGCAATGAATTCGAAGTTGAATTGGCCATCAATTCTCCGGGTTTTGAGGAATTTTCTTCTGGAAATCGATTCAACGCCTGGAAAAGACTTTCAGATCTATGAAAACAAAATACAGCTGGCGCTTATAGATTTCAAGCACTTAGGGCGCCTAATATGCGATGCTTTATCATACTTTTGAAGTGACACTTGGGAAAAGCTGTCCTGGTGCTAACAAACATATTTTCGGGTCAACATATTGATTTCACAACATATAAGAAGAACCCTGTAGATCTTGCTGTGGGACAAAAAGGGCTTTCCATGGAGGCTCCTGTCTGATCATATATTGCATAAAAATGAATGCTGGACTCTCAAATGCATTACTTTCTCGGAGGTTCGCTATGACAACCATCCTTTCACCAAGCCAACACCTCGGCTCCTTCACCAGAACACCTGATGCGGCTGGCAGCCAATGACAATTGACTCCAAACAACCGGACCCAATTGAATTTTGTTTTCATAGTTTCAGATAAGTATTTGAGGGTTACATATGTTGAGTCAGACGGAGAACTGCTTGTCTTGACGGCAGTAAGAAAGAAAAAGGGATGGGGGTGATGCAATTTGAGAATTGAATATGATAACGAGTCCGATGCCCTGTATGTCCAATTAAGAGGGGTATACGTGGACGATAATATTGATATTGAAGACGGAATTACAATAGATCTGAACGAAAAAAGGCATGTCGTAGGGATTGAGATCATGGATGCCAGCAGGAAATTATCCCTGAGTGATATGGTTAACATAACCATCGAGAATCTCCCCTTGGAAAAAGTTGCCTAGACTCACACTTCCCGCTCCGGTATGGTAAACCAAAACGTGCTTCCCTTGCCCGATTCCGACTCGACCCATATGCGGCCCCCGTGCCGCTCCACGATCTTTTTGCAGATGGAAAGACCGATACCGGTGCCCGGATACTCCTGCTTGCCGTGCAGTCGCTGGAAGACCATAAAGATCCTTTCTCTGAACTTTGGCGCAATGCCGATTCCGTTGTCACGGACAGAGAAGACCCAGGCGTGGCCGGTTTTGGCCCCGGACCCCGGCGACTTTTCTTCGGCCCCATCTGATTTCGGGATCGGGATCTCAGAGACCGCCATCCTGGATGCCGAGACATGGACTTTCGGCTTCTGTTTGCCCCGGAACTTGATGGCGTTTCCGATCAGATTCTGGAGAAGCTGGACCATCTGTGTGCCATCGGCCACGACCGTGGGCAGGGAATCGTGGGTCACCTTGGCCCCGCTCTCCTGGATGACCGGTTCAAGGTTTTTGATGACCTGGTCAAAGATATGGTCGCATTCGGCCGGCTCGGGCTCGAAGGCCTTTGACCCCGCCCGGGAGTAGGCCAGCAGGTCCTGGATAAGTCCCTGCATGCGGACTGCACCATCCGTGATAAACCCCATAAATTCCTTGCCATCGGCGTCGAGTTTGTCTTTACAGCGTCGCTCCAGAAGCTGGGTGTAGCTGGTGATCATCCGCAGCGGTTCCTGAAGGTCGTGGGAGGCCACATAGGCAAATTGCTCCAGCTCCTTGTTTGAACGGGCCAGTTCCTCGGATTTCTGTCTCAGCTCCTCCTCCACCCTCTTGATGGACGATATGTCCCTGGCAGCCGCAAACACCCCCTCCACATCCCCTGTCTCGTCCCGATAGACAGAGGCATTGTAGAGGACCGGTGTCACCCGTCCATCCTGGTGTCGAATCTCCAGGGGATAGTCCTTTACCGTGCCCTCCTTAAAGACTTGCTTATAACCGGCCCGGGCCTTTTTAGGGTCCACAAAATAATCAGAAAAGACGGTACCCACAAGCTCGTCGCGCGTGCGGCCGGTCACGGTCTCGGTCTCGCGGTTCACGTCGGTTATCTTGCCCCTCCTGTCGATGGTGACCAGGGGGTCGAGGCTGGCCTCGATCAGGCTGCGGTTGTACAGGTTGGCAATGCGCAACTCTTCCTGGATCTTGAAAATCTCTGACATGTCCCTGGCGCTCCCCAGTATGCCGGTGACCCGACCCCGCTCATCGCGGATCACGGTGGCATTATAATTCACCGGGACCTGTCTTCCATTCCTGGCTACCAGGGTCAGTTCATAGCCGGTTACAGACTCGTCAGCTAGGACCTTGCTGATGCCGGCCTCGGCACGGTCGGGGTCAGTAAAAAACCCTTTGAACGGTTTTCCCAGAAGCTCATCCCTGCTGTAGCCGGTGATCCTCTCGGTGGCCCGGTTGACATCAGTGATCATACCCGTTCGGTCGGTGGTCATGAAGATGTCGAGCATGGAGTCCATCAGGGTCTGACGGTACCGGTTTGTCCGCTCCAGCTCCTCTGTAGCGGCCTGAAGCTCTTCGTTGGTGGCCTCCATCTCCTCATTGGTGGTCTGGAGTTCCTCGTTGGTGGCCTCCATTTCTTCATTTATGGCCTGGAGCTCCTGTTCCCGCTTCTGGACCACCTGGAGCGCGCTGTGCGAGGTATCCAGGGCATTGTAGAAACGGTTGTTGTGTCTGAGGAGATTCTGTTCCACCTGTCGCTGCAAGCGGGTAACACTCTGCTCCCAGGGTTCCCACTCGATGTGATTGATATCGCGCATACTACCGATGAGGTGACCGCGGCGGATGTTCCGGGCCGCCTTACACGGCACCCGCCGCCTAAAGGCGTCGCCGTGGGTCCCGGGCCGGGTCTTGAGATCCCTTGCCGATTGGGTGTGACGGATTACCTTTACTTTTCTCATGGCTTACCTCCCTATAGGATTGACGATTTTCGATTGACGATTTTCGATTGACGATTGAAGATTGTCATTTTTTCCCCTGGCCGTTTTCCTTGATGAAATAAAAATTGCTGTCAATTCGTCTGCTTCTTTCAGCAAAAATTCAATACGTTCTCTTTTCAATAGTTTTTCATCAATAATAAATTCTAACCAAAAGTATGATTCGTCAGTTTCTTCCAGAACAATGCTCAACTTTGAGATAAAGCTCGCCTTGGATTGAGCAAGACAGGCTGCCCTATAATTGCAAGCAACTGATGTGGCACACCGGATTAGCTGTCCCCGAATATGATTCCCCAGATAGGTTTTTGGCAATGCCTCCGTCAATTTGACACACCGATGGGCAAATTGCTTTGTCCTATCCTTTAACTCACCACTTTCCATTCTTCATCCCAAACCCTCAATCCTCAATCTTCAATCCTCAATCTTCAATCTTCAATCCACCTAACCAGTTCCACAATCTTCTCAGCGATTTCATCCGGCGGGAGCACGTGGTCGATGACGCCCGCATCGATGGCGTTCTTTGGCATGGCAAAGTAACGGGCGCTCTCCTTGTCCTGGGCCATGGTGATACCTCCTCTGGCCTTGATCTCCCGGCACCCCTCAGTGCCGTCCCTGCCCGTGCCGGAAAGCACGACCCCGATCACCTCGCGACCGAACCATTTTGCGGCCGATTGGAAAAGCAGATCCGCAGCGGGGCGTACATGGTGTAACCGGTCTCCCTGATCGAGGACTAGTCGCCCATCTCCAACACGCAGGTGGCTTCCCGGCTCGGCCACGTAAACATGGCCCGCCTCAATACTCATCCCCGAAGCGGCCAGAGATACGGCAAGGGCTGTGTGGCTGTTCAGGTACTCGGGCAGGCGGGTGGGCCTGTCCGCACCCAGGTGTTGAACCACCAGCACGGCCACCGGCAGATCTCCCGGGAGCCTGGAGACCAGTCGAGTCAGGGGGGCGATCCCCCCGGCAGAGGCAGCAATGACGACAAGGCCTTTGATTGCGGATTGCGGAATGCGGATTGCGGAATTCATTTGTTCTGGCCCTTCCTTGCGGTATTTATCGAGGCAACCGTAATCGCCAGGAGTTCGTTGGCCTCTTGTATGAGGGATTCTAACTTCTGCAAGGGTATAATTCCGGCTTCAACCAATAGCTCCATCCAGAATAGAGATTCATCGGTCTCTTCTTCCACAGTGCCCATCTTGGAAATAAAATCTGCAGGTGATTTGGCACGACATGCCGCCCGATAGTTCGCTGCGACTGAAGTCCCGGATCGCAGCAATTGCCTGCCCAGTACATCCGCCGTCTGTCCCTCGGGCAGCGACTCAACCAGTCTTATTACTCTTAACGCAAACTCTCTCGTTCGTTGCTTTAGATCTTTCTGTTTCATTTTGTCCTTCATTCCGCAATCCGCATTCCGCAATCCATTAAGCCTTTCGATAAAGTCTCGCCTTGTATTCCACACAATCAAAAAGATGTTTTGTTTCGCCGGTGGGCACCTCGGCCTTGCCCAGGAGGAGAAATCCGCGCGGTTTGAGACCTGCATGGAGGGCTTTGAGCACGCGTATTTGAAGGGCAGGGGTGAAGTAGATCAGGGTGTTGCGGCAGACCACAAGATCCATGTCTTTGAGGGGGGGGTCCTTCGTAAGGTCATGGACATGAAAATCCACCAGATTTTGGATCATGGGCCTGATCCGAAAGTCATTTCCACCCTTTAGAAAGTATTTCTTGATCCATGCGGCCTGAATCCCTTCTACTTCCCTCGAACCAAAGTGCCCATCTCTCGCGCGGTCCAGGGCCTTTGGGTCGATGTCCGTGCCCACGATGGTGATTTTGTCCAGCGAGTTGCTCCCTCCCGCCAGCTCTCTTGAGAGAATGGCAATGGAGTAAGGCTCGGCACCCGTGGCGCACCCGGCACTCCAGATCCTGACGGGGCCCTTCTTTCGCCGATCACCCCTGACGATCACCGGCAAAACCCTTTCAGCCAGTGCTTCGAATGCGATCTGATCACGAAAAAAGCTGGTGACGTTTATGGTCAGGTCGTCAAAGAGCCGGTTGTATTCCTGAGGGTCCTGGTCCAGGAGCCTGGCATACTCCTCATACGTCTCTTGACCCCGGAATCGCAGCCGCCGGCCTATCCGCCGCCTTAGGGTGGTCTCCCGGTACTCCCTGAAGTCAAAGCCCCGTTCGTGGTATATCTTTTCCAGAAGCTGCCGGAGGCCTCGATTCTCGCGGGTCAAATGGGCACCCATCTTGATTAATGATTGTCGATTTTTGATTGTTGATTGTTATCTGCCTAGGCCTCCGGCCTGTCAACAGCCTCAAAGAGAGTCCAAACGGGAGGCCGCGATGCTTTGACCGGCATCCAGCATTGCCGTGTCTGGACATAGCAATCCGTGTTTTTCAAATGCACTATTTGTGCCATCGAATATTCCCCCATTTTCCGGTTGAATGGCAGGGCGAAATCTGAGATGAAACTGATCAAACGCTGGGCTTGAACTATATAAAAAATTGTACCGTTTCAATTAGTTAGGCGATATTTTTGTTCGAAGCGGAGTGGTCTTTTTGGCCAGTGACGTCTCCAGCAGAACTTATTGGGAACTTCAAAACTGTCTAACGGCTGGTATGGCATCGCCACCCCATTTATGGCACGAATGCCATAGAATCGTGAAGGACATGGTGGTTCTCAACCTGTTTGCGGAAATCATGTGTAACCGTTCACGGGTTCAAAGGTTGTGTTTTCATGTAATGTCACCTAATTTTCCTCAGAAATCCACGTCTTATCGGCGTGGTCAGAGATGATGGCTATGCAGAGAAAATAAGGCATTATTCCAGTTTCCAGCATCCAGTTTCAGGGATCAGAACTGATAAGGAATATCTTATTGACAGATTAGTCTCCGGCAACACCTATCTTGATTTCCAGTATTCCATTCTTGTATGACCACGTCATATCGTCGCTTTTGCCCTGTCTGGAAAGGAGCACCTCTTTTTGATACTTCCTGTTTTTCCCCTCTGCCGTAATATTCAGTATATCCCCATTTATTTCCAGACTGATATCCTTTTTCTCGACACCCGGCATCTCCGCAACGATGTGGATACCATCGGCCTCGTCGAAAATATCCACGATGGGTTCCCGCACCTCCTCGACTACCGGACCTTTGGGTGTTCGCTTGATATTTCCAAAGGGCTGGACCGAAGGCCTGCCGTCTGCCAGCGTGCGAATCCTGACCCCATAGACACCCTTTAGGTCCTTGAGGCCTTTGATCTTGTCCAGACCGCTGAAATCGATCTCCCCCGTCTTGGACAATTCTTCGCCTTTTTCTGCAAGCCTGGTGGCCGAATCGATCAGCGTTCCGAGCCCCTTAAAAAGGCCCCCAAGCCCAAAATCAAAGCCTGCAGCACTGTTTTTTTCTTCATTGCCTTTTTTTTCACTCATTTTTTTTGCCTCCCCAGCAGGACGTGAGTCCTCTGATGACGTTGTTTTGGTTATCTCCCAGCGCCCATTTTTCTCCGCGCATTCAAAACGGTTTGCCTCAAGGATCCCCTTTAGTCCCTTGACCAGACCATATCCGGCCAGACTCGAAAAGACAGGTATCGAACTGACTATCGCTGTCGATGCATTGAGCGAGGCTGCCGCAATGGTTCCGAGTCCAGCAAGGATACCGGCCGGGGTCAGTTCCTTGACCATGCGATCGGTGACGACCCCGGCGAATACTTCAGGGTCTTCCCCAATCTCCTTGATAAGCCCAGAGAACCGGGCCCTGTCTTTTTCGGACAGGGTCTTAAACCTGGATATCCCGATAACCTGGATCGCCTTTAACCGGTTCAAGAGATCATCAGAGGGATAAGTCTGACCCGCCTCGATCCGCATCACCGTACTGCGCGACACCCCCAGGATCCCGGCCAGCTCGGCCACAGACATACGGCCAAACCTCTCCCGCAGTTCCTTAAGTATATGCCCGCAGTTTTCCCGCGTAACCGATTTTAGCATGTCATCCATTGCATTTCCTCTCAATTTGGTGCTCAATGCTTCAGACTGTTGCATGATGATCCACATATGCCCAAAACTAAGTCCCCATTCTGCGATGTCAAGTCTTTTTTACCTAATTTTTTCAGAAGGCTCATGTGGGATACAGACAATTTCTTATCAGCGCGCGGAAACACAAATTGACTTCACCGCACAAGTTTTGGTAATCTCGGCAGTAACATCCCAATGACCAGAGGTAAAGAGAATGCCCGAGGGAAATATCTTGATCGCAGATGACGACCAGCGCATCCGGGAGCTCTTTGTGGGAATGCTCAAGGATGAGAACTATCGGATTTATCTGGCCGCCGATGGAAAAGAGGCAGTGGATATTGCAAAAAGGATGCCTGTAGACGTAGCCATACTTGACATTATGATGCCCGAGATGGATGGCCTTGAGGCCCTGAGAAGGATCAAGGAGATCGATGAGGACATCCAGATCATCATCCATACCGGCTACGGCGAATTGGAGAGCCTGAGGCAGACGCTGGGGCATGACAGGGTCTTTGATTATCTCATTAAACCGACAGGTATATCCGCGATCAGGGACTTGGTTCATAAGGCCTTAAAAAAACGAGGTTTGCTCACAGATAATGGCTCCGACGCAACGGAACTGAGGGATCGGTTTTATGAACTGGAAAGGGATTTCAAAGAAAGGACCTATCAATTAAGGGAATCCCAGATCAAGTACAAGGATCTCGTGGAGAATCTCAACGACGCGATTATAGTAATCCAGGAGGGGTACCTGCGGTTTGCCAATCGCACGGCCGTGCAGCTATTGGGCCGCCCCGGGGAGGGGCTCCTGAATGCCCCAATTGCCGAGATGATTCACCCTTATGATCGCGTCGGGGTGGAGGAATTTTACAGGAAGCGATTACGTGGCGAGTCCGAACCACTCCTCTATACCTTTAGGGTCTTAAGAAAGGACGGGTCCTCATTGTGGGTTGAAAGCCACGCCGTCAAGACCATGTGGGGAGAAAGCCCCGCCACCTTGAGTGTTATGCGGGACATAACGGACCGGATTGCGGCGCAGGAGGCATTGCGCGAGTCCGAGGAAAAATACCGCGGTATATTTGATCAGGCAACCGATTCGATTTTCCTTGTGGACCTTGAGACGGGGGCGGTGGTGGATTTTAACGAAACGGCCCACAGGAGCCTGGGTTACACAAAAGAGGAATTTCAACGACTCACGCTGGCTGATATCGAGGTCCTTGAATCTCCGGGGGAAGTCAGAGACCACATGGATAGGCTCAAAAATGAGGGGGAGGGGATACTTGAAACGAAACACCAGGCAAAGGACGGAGAGATACGGGACATGGAGTTGCGGAGCAAGGTGATTTCCCTGAATGACAAGGGTTTTGCCCTTATCTTGGGCCGCGATGTGACAGAGGCCAGGAGGAAAGATGAGGTATTGAGGATAAAGGATGCAGCCCTGGCTACCTCCATTAGCGGCATCGCCTTTGCAAACCTCGAAGGGAATGTGACATACGTGAACAAGTCTTTTCTCAGATTATGGGGATATAATAAGGAAAAGGAGGTCCTGGGAAGACCCATCTCGGAATTTGCCAGGAGAACCGATGAGGGGCTGGAGATCAGTCAGGCGGTGCGCGAGAGGGGTGGGTGGGCAGGAGAAGTGACCCTCAGGAAGAAAGATGGTTCATTGTTTAAGGCCCAGGTTTCGGTCAGCATGGTAAGGGATGAATTGGGGAAACCGATCTGTCTGATGGGCTCATTTATCGACATGAGCGATCAGAAGACGAGCCACCACGAGGCCCTTATCCGGACGGAGAAGCTCTCATCGCTGGGGCAGCTTTCAGCAGGACTTGCCCATGAACTCAGAAACCCCCTGGCCGTGATCAGCACCTGCTCTCAGTTTTGTCTGGACAATATGAAGCTTGAACGTCAGGTGATTGAAAATTTTCAGGTGATTTACCGGAGCTCTCAGAGGGCGAGCATCCTGATAAACGAACTGTTAGACTTTGCCCGGCCCTCGCAGTTGGAGTGGGCCGAGGTGGACATCAACCAGGTGATCCACAGGATGTTGGATATGGCCAGACTCGAGCGAAAATCCTTTCGTATCACCTTTGTGCCCATGCTGAGAAAATGGCTCCCAAAGGTCATGGGGGACAGGGGGAAGCTGGTGCAACTCTTCCTGAATCTTACCCAGAACGCTGTCCAGGCGGTCTCAGAAGGCGGGAAAATCATCCTCCAGACCCGGTTTGTTGCCTCCGAGGGCCAGGTGGAGGTCAATATCATTGACGACGGACCCGGTATCCCGGATGATTATAGGCATCGGATCTTTGATCCGTTTTTTACCACCAAGGACGGGGGTACGGGCCTCGGGCTGAGTATATGTCACTCAATCGTGGAGCAGCACGAAGGGAGTATCAGTGTAAATTCCGAAGATGAAGGCGGAACCAGGGTCTCCGTGAGGCTGCCTGCCAAGCGAGTAGAAAAAGGGGTAGCACTCTAGTTCATTGTAGAAACCCACGCCCTATGGGCGTGGTCATGTGGGACTGGCTATG
>CAZXCQ010000019.1:0-36978 GCA_964639275.1 uncultured Desulfobacteraceae bacterium
GATTTCTCAACGCTCTCTAACGGTCTCAGACAGGGATACACCCTTCAAAACGGAACCCCCATTCCCCTGTCTCAGTTCAAATTTTGAAGAAAGCTAAATTGATACTAACCTGACGAATCCCAAGGTTGATGAATTTGTAAAAACTCTCCCCGATTGTTATTCCCGCGAACCCCGGGTTGGAAGCCTGTCTCGGATCCGGGATCTGGGGCGGGTGTGGGAGTCCATAAGTATTTGATTTGTCATGTATTCCCTCCTCTGCCTGTCTGCGTGCGGCCACGCACAGGCAGGCGGGAATGACGAAATGGGGAAAGTATCTGTAGTTCTCCCGAAACCATGAATCCAGAAACCGGCTACAGCGAAGCATGCCATGAAGATCCTACAGATATCAACCTATGATATCAGGGGTGGTGCGGCGATCGCAGCATACCGTCTGCATCGGGGGTTGCGTAAGATCGGGCAAGACTGCCAAATGCTGGTCAGGTATAAAAAACTAACTGACAATTTAGTTTATTGCATTACCTCCCCAAGAAGTGATGAAGGAAGCGATGAGAAATTCTTCCTGGAGGTCGCTATACAGGAACATTACATAGATTCCCACCGGACGGACATCAGCAACAGTATATTTTCTCTCCCTTATCCCGGTTACGATCTTTCGACCTTGGAAATAGTGCGATCAGCGGATGTCCTCAATCTCCACTGGGTTGCCCGATACCAGTCTCCCCTGACCCTCCATAAGCTCTTTGCCCTGGGCAAACCGATAGTCTGGACCTTACATGATCAGTGGGCCTTTACCGGCGGTTGTCATTATTCTGCAGGGTGCAAGAACTATGTAAAAGACTGTTCCAAGTGCCCTCAACTGGCTCAAGACAGGCTCAATCTGCCCGCGGCAGTCCTAAGAGACCGAACAGAGTTCCTAAAGGACGGTAATTTAACTATCGTTACCCCCAGCCGATGGATGGCCAGCTGTTCAAGGGAGAGCAGGCTTTTCAAAGACCTTCGGACAGAAGTCATTCCGAATTCTTTGGAAACCGATGTCTTCAAACCCATTGCAAAGGAGAAGGCCAAGGGGGATATTGGTCTTGACCCCCAGACCGTCACCCTCCTCTTTGGTGGGGAAGACGGCAATGAGAACAGAAAAGGATTCAAGGAATTGATGGCCGCCATCCGGTACTGCCTTAGAGATGCCAGGTTTCAAGGCCTCATCAAGGATGACAGGATCAGGTTGATCTGTTTTGGCCGCCCAAACGACGAGATAGAGTCACTGGGAGTACCCGTCATGCCAATGGGGTACCTTGACGGAGATGAAAAGATAAGCACTGCTTATAATGGCGCAGATATCTTTATTCTCCCTTCCAAAGAGGACAATTTGCCCAATACCGTCCTGGAGGCAATGAGCTGCGGCACGCCGGTTGTGGCATTCGAAGTGGGGGGTCTTCCGGATATGGTGGAAAACGGGATGATCGGTCAACTTGTTCCCCTGGGCGATATAGAGCAGATGGGCCAGGCGATCTTGACCCTGATCTTTGATACCGACAGCCGAGATACCATGGGAAAGAATTGTCGGAACAGGATACTGGAAGAATATACCCTGGATGTCCAGGCCCAACGGTACCTGGCGTTATACGAGGAGTTGATCAAAAAGAATAGGTTATTTGCCAAGAATGAGCGGGCAGTATCAATTTGTCAAGACAAGGACGAGCCGCTGGAGATCGGTTCAGACATCCTGACAGTGCCTGTTGAGTCAGGTGTAGGGCCCCATTTCTATGCCATCTACGATCGGATTTTGTTTGAGGCGCTGAAGGGCTATTCGCTTTTTGCAAAGAGACAATGGGAGGTGAGCGAAGCAGATCGAGCGGCACGTCTTGAACAGGTCAATAAGTTAACAAGGTTGTTAAAAGAGAGTGAGGCCGATAGGAAGGCACGGCTAGAGGAGATAAAGAGGCTTTGGGCAAAGATAAGGGAGTCAGATGTGGAGCGACGTTTAAGGGAGATGGAGAGGGACAATCAAGCGCGTCTTGATCAGATCAATGAATTGACCAGACTGCTCAAGGAGAGTGAGGCCGACCGGAAGGCCAGGTTGGATCAGATTAATGAATTGACAGGGTTATTGATAGAGAGTGAGGCCGACCGAAAGGCCAGATTGGAACAGATTGATGAGTTGACGCAGTTACTCCAACAATCCGAAAAGAACCTAACCGAGCAGGGGAAGCACCTGACTGAACTGACAAGGGAGCTAACTAAGCTGAGAAAAGCACTGGAACAGGAGATGCGGAGGACAGAAACCCTGAAAAGGTCCTTTATGGTGCGGTTGGGCCTTAAGGTGGGGCTTATCAAGGTTGAGCCAACCGAGTTTTCTGAGGCCTCTGAATCCTGTGATGAGAAGGAAAATGGGTAGCAGAAAGGGTGAATTTTATTGTTGTTTGGCTCTTCAACCATCCAGCGACCCCCAACGGACCGATGACCACTCGCAACTGGTGGATGGGCTGCATAGTGGGGAGCTGCTTACACTGGGAGTGTTCTTGAAATGACCGTCATTGCGGTAGACATGACCCCCGTTCTTCCCGGTGGCGAGAACGGCGGTGCAAAGATATTTGCAATCGAGCTTTTAAAATCTTTTCAGAGGACTGCACCTGAGGATCACTTTCTGATTCTCACAGCCTCCTGGAACCATGAAGACCTGGCCATTTTGGATGCGCCTAACATGAACAGGCTCTGCGTATTAACAGGGAAAAAGCCTAAACCAAAACCCCTGAAAGCCCAGTACCCCGGATTTCTGCAACGCAGGTTGAGCAGAATAGGCCGATATGTAAAGAGAGTTTTTCAGACAAGCGTTACGCCGGGTGGGCTGTTGGGATCGCGAGGTGTGGATCTTCTTTTCTGCCCCTTTACCGCCCCCACGTATTCGAGGCCGGGGGTTCCCACGGTTTCAGTAATCTTTGACCTCCAGCATCGTGATCTCCCGCAGTTTTTTAGTCCCCACGAGGTTAGCTTGAGAAATGCTTTTATGAATGAGGTAGCTCAGCAGGCTGATCATATTGTCTGTATTTCGGAACACGTTCGTCAGACCGTCCTCAAGCACCTTGAGACTGACCCGGAAAGGACCCACACGATACATGTCTGTATTCAATCACGTCTGTCAACCCCAGACCAGAAGAGTGTAAATACCTATAGAACCGATCTGGGTATCGGCGCCCGGCCATATATGTTCTATCCAGCCAACTACTGGCCCCACAAAAATCATCGAATGCTGCTTACCGCCTATGGCATGTATTTGTCGCGCAATTCTGACAACAACATGGATCTTGTCTTTACAGGAGCGCTGGAGGATTTGCAGAAGGAGCTAAAGTACGCGGTTGGGCAGATGGGCTTAAGAGAGAGAGTCCATTTTCTTGGCTTTTTGCCACAAGAGAAGCTTGAGGCGGTTTGGCACGGGTGTGACTTTCTGATTTTTCCTTCACTGTACGAGGGGTTCGGCATCCCTATTCTTGAGGCCATGTCAATTGGTAAAGCAGTGCTCTGTAGCAACGGCACAAGCCTACCAGAGGTCGCTGGAGATGCTGCCCTTTATTTTGACCCGCGAAGGCCTGAAGATATTGTCAGATGTCTGGAGCGTCTCACCAAGGATACCTCTCTTCGAAATGATTTGATTCGTCGCGGCTATGCCCGGGCTGCCAATTTTCGCCCTGAAACAATGACAGCCAAATATCTTGAGATATTTGATTCGGCACTGGGAGATCCTTCACCTATCTCGGATGGAGTGACAGGGGTATTTCAAGACGGGTGGACCGGTGAGGAGATGATCATTACCTATGGTCCAGGCCAAAAAAATCGCATCCTGGAACTGCAGGTCAGTGCACCTCCGTGGCTTCCAACCGGGCGCGTCAAATTGAAACTGGAGAATGATTATAAGACGTTGCAGAAAGTGAGCATTCGTCGTGGAAAGGAAATCACCATAACCCAGCCTTTGCCTGAGGAGCAAGGTCGTTTCACCTTAACGGTGGCGCCGACCTTTCGGCCTTCGGAGTGTGAAATTGGAGAAGATAACAGGACCTTGGGGGTCCTATGCCATGGATGTTGGATTTTTGCAGATAGCCAAGAAAAAAGCTCTTTACTGAGAGGAAGCGAGGAATGTTTCCCAGCCTGAGTGTGATTACCCCGTCATATAATCAGGGCCGATTTATCGAAAAGACAATTCAAAGCGTATTGAGCCAAGGTATTGCCGGTTTAGAATACATTGTCATTGATGGTGACAGCACTGACGAAACCATAGAGATCTTGAAACGATATGAGGGCCGACTCCGCTGGGTGTCGGAAAAGGACAGTGGTCAGGCAGATGCTATCAACAAGGGAATAAAGGCGACAAGAGGGGAGATTATTGGGTACCTCAACTCTGACGATATCTATTATCCCGGTGCCCTTTCTGCTGTCCTCACGTTCTTTAAGCAGCACCCTGAAATAGAAGCCGTTTATGGGGATGCGGACCATATTGATTTGGATGGTGGAGTCATAGAGCCTTACTACACAGAAGATTGGGACTATGAACGGCTTAAGGAGATATGCTTTTTGTGCCAGCCCTCTGTTTTTTTTAAGCGTCAGTTGATCGAAAGGGCAGGGTTGTTTGATAGCGGTCTACGATACTGCATGGACTATGAATACTGGTTACGACTGGGTGCCATTACCCCTTTTGCAAAACTCAATAAAAAACTGGCCGGTTCAAGGATGTACCGGGACAATAAGACGCTCGGATCACGCGTTGCCGTGCATTGGGAAATGAACGATATGCTGAGAAGGAGATTAGGAAAGGTCCCTGAGAGGTGGATATACAATTACGCCCATGCGGTTGTTGATCAGAAGGGCTATAAACGAGCAACTCCCCAGCAAGATTTCAGATATGTGCTGATCCTGATAGGGGTCAGCATCATTTCCTTTCTTCGATGGAAGCGATGTGTTTCTGTCAGCGCCATAAAAACGATGAGTAAGTGGGCAGGGGCTTCGTTTCGAAATCTGGTCCAAGGCTATGGGACATGAAAATCGGATTTGATATCAGCCAGACAGGCAACAACAAGGCAGGGTGCGGCTATTTTGCGGATTCCCTGATCCAGGCCCTGACCGCCCTGGATACAGAGAATGAGTACATCCTCTACCCACACTTTGGCACCACCTTTTGGGATCCGGATGCCGAACAGACCACTAGAAGGATAGAACGTCCGAATGTATCACGGAAGCGGATCGGGCGTGACTTTCGGTCATCCATGAGCTTCTGGGGAAAGCAGACCCCAGACGCCGAAGAGAGACTGGGAAACCCCGATATTATTCATGCCAATAATTTTTCCTGTCCATCAGGGTTGAAGAGGGCAAAGTTAGTTTACACCCTTTACGATCTCCATTTCCTCGAATATCCCGAATTGACCACCGAAGAGAACCGGGGTAGATGTTTCGAGGGTGTTTTTGCTGCCTCAATTCGTGCTGATTTCATTGTCTCAATTTCCCACTATTCCCGGAATAGGTTTCTGGAAATATATCCGCACTATCCGGGGAAACGAATCCGGGTTGTGCCCTTGGGGAGTCGGTTTCTCTTGGAACGGTCAGCCCAGAGGCAAGGCGAAGTCTTGAAAGGCCTCCAGGATGGAGAATTCTGGCTGGCCGTGGGTACCTTGGAGCCACGGAAGAACTTACGACGGCTCTTAAAGGCCTTCGCGATTTATAAGGAGCAGGCGGGGTTTACGTATCCCCTTGTTGTGGCTGGCGGAAAGGGCTGGCTTGAAGATGACATTGAAAAGTTTGTTCGGGAATTAGGTTTGACCGATGATGTGAATATGCTTGGCTACGTCGCCGATGAAGAACTCGCCTGGTTATACGGTGGTTGTCGCGGCTTTGTTTACCCTTCCCTGTATGAGGGCTTTGGACTACCGGTGCTGGAGGCGATGGGGTTGGGTGCCGCAGTGATCACATCCAATACAACCAGCCTTCCGGAGGTCGGAAGAGATGCGGTCCATTACATTAATCCTCTTGATGAACATGATATTGCCAGAGGACTCCAAAGACTTATTGCGGACAACAACTACCGCGAGGAACTCAAGCGTAAAGCCCTTGTCCAGGCGAAACGATTTTCTTGGGAGAAGAGCGCTGCCGAAGTCCTTGGTATTTACAGACGTGTGACTGAAATGCCAAAGTTTGGAGCATGAGCGAGAGCCATGTGCTGCCCCCGGGGCTGTTTCACAATGATCTCCAAGCACGTTTAAGTCTCTGATAATAAGCGGTTTCGCACCACTTGCCGAGCTACCCCGCGTGTATCAATTTGGCTTTTTTCAAGACCCGCATTTGGACAGGGGAAAAGGGGTTCGGAATCCCCATCCCACACCAGAATCCAGAGCTTCTGACAATAAACATGTTTACCGGTAGTTATTGAGAAGACACATCAGAGCCAGGAAGTTTCACCGTAATGCGCTTTAACAGGAGTCCCGTCCTGGTATCCTTTTTCAGGCCCGATTTAACCTTTTGATAGAGTTCAGACAGTCGATATGCTTTCCCTTTGTACTCATAAAGGACCTTGCTGTCCTTAAGAGGACAGATCACACCTTTTTTATGATTTTGGTGCGACTCAGGTGGGTCCCAAGACTTAGCAAGGAGAACGCGCGATGAATCCGTGATTCGAAAACGTTTTTCTCCTGAGCCAGATAGCCTTCGATTTGCCCTTTGAATTTGCTGCAATTCCTGGTATGCATTTTACAGGGCTCCTTTCAATGGTTTTTGTTGTGTATTGATAAAACATTATACCACAAATTGGAGCCCATTACAACTATAATCATATTATTATATATTATTCCACCATATCATAACCCATTGAATTAGGTGCGAAACTTGAGTAGTAATGTTCAGAGGCGAGACCTCCTTTTTTGGGGGCTGTTTGTCTGCCTCATACTGATGCAATTTCTTCTTTTCCGCACATATGCAATACGCGAAGTGGTGGGGTATTATCCAAGAGATTTTGATCAATCATTGTTTTTGTCATTAAGTTATCAAACCTACGAAAATATACTTCAACATGGTCTGGCAAAGGGCGTAGTGGATTCATACCATCCACCAACAGGGATTTTGATGCCTCTGGTGGCTGCATTCTTTTTCCTTTTGTCCGGCGCCTCAAGATTTAGTGCACTCCTATTAAATTTTGGCTTTTTCGTGGCCCTTCAGATTGTCATGATAAGAGTGCTGAGAGATTTGGGGGGTAAATACGGTCTGTGCCTTTTGATGATAGGGTTATTGTTGACTGTAAATACACCATTCTTTAGGGCTGGCGGGATGATGGATTTTCGTATAGATTTCATTGCGCTTTGTCTCTTTGGCATCTTTGTTTCTGTCGTAACAAAATCCCACTTTTTTTTGCTCCGAAAGTGGTCTTTGATTGCCGGGCTGATAGCCTCCATCTTAATCCTGTTTCGTTATCTCGCCGCTGCGTACATAATTCCCATCCTTTGTGCAGAAACTATATACCTGGTTTTAACTGACTATGGGTTATGGCGCTCGCAACATCCTGAACAGCGCAAAAGACTGACCGTATCAAGGCTGAAAAACCTTTTCCTGTGCTCGGGAACAATTGCCGCTATTGTATTTCCATTTATATGGATAAATAGAAGTGGAATCTACAATTATTACGTTGTCGGCCACGTAGTGGGTGAAGAGAAAAACATAAGGGCTGCGGAACAAGCGATAACGAATTTGACCTCTAATGTTTTGTATTACCCAAGATCAGTACTTTTTGATCATATCGGCCTTGGTGCCTTGATAATCATCTGTGTGACGCTGGCCCTTGGTTTGGTTGCGTACTTCATTAATGGCCAGAATGGTAATCATTCAACGGCATCAGAAGACTTATTGCGAAAAGGTTTTGTTTTTTTCGCGATTTGTATCCTGGCTCCAATCTTGGTTCTAATGTTAGATACATCCAAATCCCCGGTTGTGGGCAACATCGTTGTTGCACCGTTGCTTTGGGTGGTGATTTGGATTCAGTTTTTCCTTGATGCAGCCACGCGGGGAAGAAAGAGTAAAGTAGTCTTTAATGTTGTGGTCGCTGTCGTCTTGCTATATGGCGTTGGTTATCAGATCTCTCATTTTGGGAGGCATAGTAATCTTTATGACAGAAATATGTCTGGTGTTACTAATATGTATGAGGACATAGCCTCATATTGCAGAAAGGTGGGGTTATTTCGGCCCCGGATCTCCGTTGACAGAATTAGGGACTATTTGGCCGCACCCATACTTTCTTCTTTCTGCTATGAGATAAATGGCGTGCTCCTTGACCCGGCTTCAAAAATCGGAAACTCGATATTTGAAATAACAAGAGACGAAGCGCTCAGATATATTAAGGAAAGCGACATAGCGATAATTGCTTTATCTACTTACCCGGATCGATCCGTTTATCCTTTTGATATGTCTATGAAGGATATCCGGTCGATAATGAAAAAGGCGATCAATAAGGAATTCCTGATCCTGGGTGATTACGAATTTGATGAGTCACGTTTTCGGGTGTATGTCCGCCCCCATTTTTCGATTTCCGGTCTCTCAGGAGACTGGGTTACCAGTGAGGGGGTCATTTTGAATATTCCGCGAGATGTTGCAGTGAGGGCCTCAGAGGTTATTCTTGAGGGCACCTCAGAATTCGAATGGATATCTCCAGGAATCAGGACATATGCCGAGGTGATCAGCAGGGCTAACAGTGCCTATCCCAACAGAACATTAGCGACGCGCATGACCGTATCAGGCCGGAATTATTCAATCGTGTGCTCGCTTCCTTTAGAAGTGGTCGATGGTCAAGAATTGCGCATTCGGCTCACTTTCTCAGAATATTTTGTTCCAAAAGATCTCGGTGTCAGTGAAGATAGTAGAAAGCTGGTAATCAGGGCCCCAAAAAATAGGAGAATCATTCTGAGATAGGTGCCTCTTTAGTGGTTAAGGAGTCTGGGCAGTGAGGGATATCTGGGTGAGGAAAACGGGGTAGAACGGAAACTCCTGATGATTGACGTTTTTATTGGAATTATTTTCAATTTCTTGGCTCTTGCGATCATTGGAATAGGCCTGGCCCTGTTTCTGCTTTCCGATGAGAGCAGGGTTGAGGTCTCATTTGCTATTGCCCCGGCTTTGGGTTTTGCCTTGAGTAGTATATTCGGTACCTATTTGGTGTTGCTGGACCTGCCTGTTTCAAAATGGGACGTTCCATGGCTGATAATCAGTGGTGCCATTAGCCTTGCCTTGTGTTTTGTTTCAACAAGGATAATGCGCCGTGGATTTGGCTCAGTCAATTGGCGTACTGTCATCGTTTTCGGGTCGGGTGTCCTTCTAACGCTGGTACTAGCCACAACCCCAATGATTGTCGGGGGACTTGACTTTACTGTTTTGCGGGGCAACGGAACTGATTCCTTCAACTATATGACTCTGGCTGGATACCTTGATCATGAACCTCTTTCATGGGTATACCAGGTTGACACACAAACTCTTGTCCGCCGACACCCTTCATACGGGCTTGCGCGAGGGCTTCTCGGATCCCGCTGGACCACTTCCGCAATGCTCGCCTGGATGTCCTCTATCGGTCAAGTTCCACTTTATCGATTCGAATATGGTTTTTCTCTGCTTTCGTTTATGCTGGCATTTGGTCCTGCATTTTGCCTTGCACTAAAGACTGGAATCCGTCCGGTATATGCCTTTCTTCTGTCAATGGCTGTCTGTGTTGGATTCTGGGCACAATTCGTGCTTGACATTCGTGCGATATCTCAGACCAATAGCCTGCCCGTGATGTTGCTCCTGGCATTACTTTTTGCGAGAATCGAAGATACCCAAGATTGGCATTGCTTGGGAGAACGTCTTCTGCTGGCAATTGCTTTTGTAGCACTTATTTTTCTGTATCCGGAAGTTGTTCCGATGACTCTTTTTGCTCTTGCAATTTATGTTGCGGTGTGCTGTTTCCGTAAAGCCTACTCGGTGCGTAAGGCAGTGGCACATTTTGTCACCTTTGGGATTGCGGTGTTAGGGGTCATTCCACTTGCACCTTTCTTATGGCGTTTCCTTATGCATCAGATGACTTATGCAGCGAGGGGTCAAAACACGTGGCATCAGGTATATTTCAGCTGGTTGTATTCAAATCCTTCGACGGGTTTGTGGGGTTTGTCACATTTTTCCTTGGATAGGCCGATTTTGCTCCAGTCCATCACGGTACTGGTCGGTTTAGTCCTTTCCTTTCTTCTGATTTTTGGGGTGATCAAAGGCTTCTTTTCTGGAAAAAATGGATTTCCTGCAGCATTTCTAGTCACTATTTGTTTTGGATTCGCGGCGATTATTCAGTTTTTGTATCTTTTCGTCCAAAAACAGTTATGGGCAGCCGGAAAGGGGCTTTCATTTGGATATCCGTTTATTCTGATTGCTACGGTCGCCTGTGGGCTAACTGTATGGAATAACCAGACGTTCAGGGGGTCGGTGCCTCTGATAAAAATCACAAAAGGCGTAATAGTTCTCTGGCTGGTGATCCAATGCGGGCTAGGTGCCTATCGAATCGGATATGCTTACACCGGGCGTGACTACTCCAAGTTCATAGGACAGCATGGTGAATACCGGCATCATGACTGGAAGGTCGCTGATTTTTTCAATGTCCTTGACAAGAATAAAAATATAACGGTCTGGGCATCGGTAGGGAATAGCTGGGTTTCGGAATACCTCGGTTTTGTATTTGGATGGGACACCAATTTTGTAAACCTCGATGGAGTGATACGAGAAGGGAAAGACTTCTTAAGCACAGCTCAAAAACATTTTCAATTTCCACAATACCTGATCTTGAATAAGAACAACTTTCTGAATTTTGGGGGAATTCCCCCCTTTATTGTGGCTCAAAATTCCGAATTATTGCTGGTTCGCGTCTCTCCAGAGTTGTTGCAAAAACCCGTTCTATTAGGAATTCAAAATCCGAATGGGATTGAGATAGACGGACAGGGAAAGAAATTCTTCTGGATGGGCGGGAAGCCGACATCTTTGCGCTTGCTTGCGGTGTCCGAAGGTGAGATTTTACTTAGGGCTCGATATGTTATGGGTCCAAGTTTGCCTGATAAGAGTGGGCGAGATGTCATAATTTCGTCCAGCGCGGATAAGGAGGAGCAGCACATCCTTGTGACTGAAGCTACCCGAGATATCCGTATTCCGGTTCGTAAAGGTTTCAATGAAATTAGCTTTAAGATTGATGACATTCCGACTTTATCCAAGCTTCCTAGCGGAGATACACGGCCACTGCTTCTCGGTGTCTATAGAGCGAAAATCAGTTTTGAGGCGCGCTCAACTATGAGTGATTAGACCGATTTTTAAGAAATATTGTTGTTCAAGGTATATTGAACTGTGATGATAGATTAACCATATGTTGATAGGTGTCAGTATGTCAGATACCCAGGAAGTCAGTGCGCAAATTCCAGATTTATCCATTATAGTACCCGTATACAAGGAAGAAGACAACATACGTCCTTTTCTTGGGCGCATGGAAAAGATTTTAGATTCCATGGAAGTGCGTTATGAAATTATCTTTTGCCTCGATCCTTCCCCAGATGGGACAGAAGAGGTAATCGCAAAGGAGATCAACCGCAACCCCAACATCAAGCTGATTGTCTTCTCCAGGCGTTTTGGACAGCCTGCGGCTACCATGGGGGGGATATTGACATGCAGTGGTAGGGCCTGTGTCGTTATTGATGTTGATCTCCAGGACCCTCCGGAGTTGATCAGCGACATGTATGCGAAACTCAAGGAGGGTTACGAAGTCGTCTATGCCAAACGTCGCTCTCGCAAGGGTGAGACCTTGCCCAAGAGGGTCATTGCAAAGTCAGGGTATTATCTTATCAATAAACTAAGTGATGTAAAGCTGCCAAGAGATACGGGTGACTTCCGGATCATGACCCGGCGAGTGATAGAGGATCTTCGCCGCTTGAATGAAACACATGGCTTCCTAAGGGGTCTCGTGGCTTATGTCGGTTATCGGCAGACCTTTGTCGAGTATGACCGAGATGAGCGGTTGCGTGGTCGCGGTCATTACAACCGTTTTTTGGGTTCTTTGAGAATCGGGTTAAACGGTCTCATCAGTTTTAGCAGTAAGCCGCTCCAGATGATGTCTATAGCCGGAGCCATCTTGGCCGGGTTTAGCTTTCTCTTGGGCGCATGGTACGTATTTCAGAAGTTGGTGGGATTTGAACTGTCACCGGGTCTTTCAACAACGGTACTCGTGGTCACTTTTTTTGCGGGTGTCCAGCTCCTGTGCCTGGGGCTGGTGGGGGAATATGTGGGTAGGATCTATGATGAGGTCAAGCGTAGGCCTATGTACATAATCGACAAGAAACTGAATTTTTGAACGTGGTTTTTATCCTTTGCGTTTGCGGGCCTCAGTGGCCGAGTATATGGTAAAGAGACGGGGGATCCCTTTGCTCGGCAGATTTTACATTTTTTCACAGCGCTTTATTGACCTGCGGTTCCTCAAGTTCCTGGCAGTTGGGCTGACAACAATGGGGGTCCAGTTTTCAACCTTTGCGCTGATGTGGGACGTATTGCATCTCCCCCAGCGATTATCCGTGTCGGTCTCTTATGTAGCGGCTGTGACATTCCACTTCCTTTCCAATCGTTCTTTTACATTTCGGGCGGGAAATGCAAACATATTTAAGCAGCTTATCAGATACATCATAGTTACCTGCTTGAACTATATCATTACCATTGTGGTGGTAGACGTGTGTGTTGAGGTGTTGCTCTTGTCACCCTATATCGGTGTAATGGCCGCAATCGGTACTACAGTGATGACGGGGTTTTTGTTCTTGAAATACTGGGTATTCGCGGAGAGATCAAGGTTTGGCAAGGCAAAGCAGTTTGGTGGCTGAGCTGAGTTTGGGGGTTCTTGTCGGTGACAGACAAAACAGAGTTTAAGCGTTTTTTTGTTACTGGTGCGGCAGGGTTTATCGGGAGTAATCTGGTTGATCGGCTTCTTGGAGAGGGTTTTTCGGTTGTTGGATACGATAATTTTTCCACCGGATTTGAAGAGAACCTTGAAGAGGCTCAAAAAAACCCGGATTTTAGCTTGATCCGGGGGGATGTGCTCGGCCTGGCGACCTTGACCGGGGCAATGGACGGCTGCGACTTTGTATTCCATTTGGCGGCAAATGCGGATGTACGTTTTGGCACATTACACCCGCAAAAGGATCTGGAACAGAATACCATTGCCACATTCAATGTCTTGGAGGCGATGCGAGCGAACAGTATAACAAACATAGGCTTTTCCTCAACCGGATCCGTATATGGCGAGCCTGAGGTCTTCCCCACCCCCGAGGATGCCCCCTTCCCCGTTCAAACTTCCATGTACGGCGCCTCAAAGTTGGCCTGTGAGGGCCTAATCCAGGCCTATTGCGAGGGGTTCGGTTTTAGGGGGTGGATCTTCCGGTTTGTTTCCATCTTAGGCGAGAGATACTCTCATGGACATGTCTTTGACTTCTACAAAAGACTCCTGTCTGACCCAGATCATTTGCATGTGCTCGGCAACGGTAGGCAGCGTAAATCCTACCTCTATATCCAGGACTGTATCGACTCTATACGGGTTGCCATTGAAAAGGCACAGGACAAAGTAAACATATTCAACCTGGGTACGGACGAATATTGTGAGGTGGATGATTCGATCGGATGGATCTCGGAACACTTGGGCCTTGATCCGCGGCTTTCATACGCCGGGGGAGAAAGGGGCTGGATAGGGGATAGCCCTTTTATATTTCTCGATTGTTCCCGGATCAGGGGCCTGGGCTGGCGGCCAAGATTTACAATAAAAGAGGGGATAATCAGGACCTTGAAGTATCTCCAGGAAAACAGGTGGCTATTGGAGAGACGGCAGTGAAAACCCTCAGCGGGAAGAACATCATCATAACCGGTGCATCTCGGGGTCTCGGAGTTCATATCGCCAGGGCGATGTGGGAAAACGGCGCAAGCTTGCTGCTGGCTGCACGTTCGGAAGATGCCCTGAGAGGTCTAAAAAGGGACCTTGAGACCAAAGCACTTCCCGGTCAGGTGGTCCATATTGCTGTGGCGGATCTCGGCATGGCCACCGCGATTGATCGGATCATGGAGGAGGCCCACCGGGTCTGGGACAGATTGGACGGGCTTGTTAACAACGCAGGCATCCTCGGGCCGGTTGGCCCTGTTTGGAAAAACGATTGGTATCTGTGGGAAGAGACCATCCGGGTCAACCTCCTTGCGCCGGTGGCACTATGTCGTGTTTGTGTCGATTGGATGAAGCAAAACGGTGAGGGAAAGATTATCAACCTTTCCGGGGGTGGGGCTACCGGTCCCCGTCCCAATTTTTCGGCATATGCAGTGGCCAAGACGGGCATTGTTCGATTTACAGAGATTTTGGCCGAGGAGGTAAGAGATCTAAACATCCAGGTCAACAGTATCGCCCCCGGCGCCTTGAACACGGACATGCTTGAGGCCGTCCTGCGGGAGAACCCGGATAAAGTCGGGAGACGTGAATATGACCTTGCCCTGAAGCAGAAGAAGAGCGGCGGGGCGTCTCCAGGGTTGGCCGCGGAGCTATGCGTGTTTCTGGCTTCGTCAGCCAGCAATGGGATTACCGGGAGACTGATCAGTGCTCTGTGGGACCCCTGGGAGAGGTTTCCAGAATACTTAAATGACTTACAACAAAGTGATATTTACACCCTCCGCAGGATCGTACCTCAAGATAGGGGGAAGGATTGGGGAGATGGTTAATAGCTCATGGCTGATGGCTCATAGGATTCAGAAGATGGATGAGGAGAGATTTTCGTTGAGCCATGAACCATGAACGATGAGCTACAAGAAATGAATAATTTCAAGAACCCTGCAAACGACTCATTGGGCGTGGGCATTATCGGTTGTGGCCTGATTGGTCAAAAGCGAGCCAAGAACTTGGGGACAGGGCGGTTGGTTGTCTGTGGGGATGTGGAGATTGAGCGGGCAAGGTCACTGGCCGAAAGATATCCCGGGGCAGCTGCAACCGATGACTGGAAAACGGCGCTTACCCATCAGGGCATCGATGTGGTCGTTGTTGCGACGACTCATGATGCCCTGGCAGAGATTACACTAAGTTCCATTGAGGCTGGCAAGCATGTTCTGGTTGAAAAACCGGCAGCCAGAAGTGTTGCGGAGATCAAACCGGTCATAACTGCTGCTGAGAAAAAGGGGGTCTTGGTCCGGGTCGGTTTCAATCACCGCTTTCATCCTGCCCTTATCAAAGCCAAAGAGATTTTTGATTCGGGGCAAATGGGCAGACTCATGTTTATCCGTGGCCGATATGGCCATGGCGGCCGTCTGGGTTATGAAAAGGAATGGCGGGCTGATAAAAAGGTCTCCGGGGGAGGTGAATTGATTGACCAAGGAATGCACCTCATCGATCTTTCCCGGATGTTTTTGGGTGATTTTACCGGGGTAAGGGGTTTTGTCCACACCTATTTTTGGGATATGGAGGTGGAAGACAACGGGTTTATGATATTGATGACCGAGGAGCAACAGACCGCATTCCTTCATGTCAGCTGGACCGAATGGAAGAATACTTTTTCGTTTGAGATTTATGGGAAAAATGCAAAGATAGAAATCTCCGGTTTAGGCGCAAGCTACGGGGTGGAAAAACTCACATACTACAAGATGCTGCCCCACATGGGACCTCCCGAGACCATAAGCTGGGAGTACCCTTTTCCCGATGTGTCGTGGAAAAATGAATTTGAAGAGTTTGTCCAAGATATTCGACTCGGCCGGAAGCCTTCTGCCGGGCTAGACGATGCAAAGGCGGCCCTGGAGGTGATCGAAAAGATCTATGAACAGAGTTCATAGCTGATGGCTGATAGGTTGAAGTTATTGGTTATTCGTGAATGGTTATTCGTGAAAAGCGATGACAAAAGAAAGCTTCAGGAGCTTTGAAGACCTCGAGTGCTGGAAGGCGTGTGCTGAGGTGAGGCGGTTTATCCGTTATCTCAGTCGGAGCAGAACGAATAACGAATAACAAATAACTAATCACCAATAACGAATTCCGGAGGAATTCCATGATCATAACTCGCAGCCCTTTGCGAATTACGCTGGGGGGGGGTGGCACGGATCTGCCATCCTATTACAGAAATTATGGCGGATTCTTGATCTCGGCAGCGATTGATAAGTATGTCTATGTCACGATTATGCGCCCGTTTACCGAGGGGATTTTTCTCAAATACTCCAAGCTGGAGCATGTTGACCGGGTGGATGAAGTAAGGCACCCTATTATCCGGGAGGCGCTTCGGATGATGGAGCTAAGAACTCCCCAGATTGAGATTACCACCTTGGCTGACATCCCTGCCGGCACCGGCCTGGGTTCTTCGGGAAGCTTTACCACGGCCCTAGTAAAAGCGCTCTATGCCCACCGGCGACGGCTCATTCATCCTGCGGAACTGGCAAGAATCGCATGTGAGATTGAAATCGATCGGCTTGGTGAACCGGTGGGAAAACAGGATCAGTATATTGCAGCCTTTGGCGGTATTACCAGCTTTCGATTTCACACTGATGATGAGGTGGAGGCGCAACCGCTCAACATCACCATGGATACCCTGTTTGACCTTGAAGACCGCCTGCTGCTTTTCTTTACAGGGTTTTCGCGAAGCGCTGGGAGCATACTCAAAGACCAGGAGACCCGGACACAAGAGTCTGATCAAGAGATGTTAAGCAATCTTCATTATGTCAAAGAACTGGGTTTTCGCAGCCGGGAGGCCTTGGAGAAAAGGAGAACAGCGGAGTTTGGTGAGATTATGCACGAACACTGGGAGCACAAAAAGGGGCGTTCAGGTGGTATGAGCAATTCCAAGATCAATGAATGGTATGAAATTGCAAGAAAAAACGGCGCCATCGGGGGGAAGCTGGTTGGGGCCGGCGGTGGCGGTTTTCTCATGTTCTACACTGAAAACCGGAGTAAACTCCGCAAGGCGATGTCCCAGGCAGGTCTTGAGGAGGTTCGATTTCGTTTTGATTTTGAGGGGACAAAGATCTTGATGTCATGAGTCTTTTGCCCGTAGCTATCTTGGCAGGGGGTGTGGCCACCCGTCTCAGGCCGGTTACAGAAAACATCCCAAAGGCGCTGGTGGATGTCAATGGCGAACCCTTTATCTCTCACCAGCTTCGCCTTTTGAGATCCAGAGGAATTGTCAGGGCCATAATCTGTGCCGGTTATCGGGGAGAGATGATCCGAGACTTTGTGGGAGACGGTAGCCGTTTTGAGATTCAAGTGGAATATTCCTTTGACGGGGATCGGCTTTTGGGCACAGGCGGGGCCATCAAGAAGGCCCTGGCACTGCTGGCCGGGAGTTTCTTTGTACTCTATGGCGATTCCTATCTGCCTTGTGATTATATGGCCGTGCAGACGGCGTTCAAACGTAGCGGTAAAGAGGCGTTGATGACCGTCTTTCATAACAAGGGTGCCTGGGATACGAGCAATGTGGAATTTGCGGGGGGCCAGATCCTGGCATATGACAAGAAGCGCATCACGCCTGGCATGCGGCACATCGATTATGGGCTGGGGGTCTTTCAGGTGGAGGCCTTTGACCATGTCCCTCAAGATACGCAGTATGACCTTGCAGATCTTTATCAGCTGCTGTTGAGGAGAGGAGATCTCGCAGCCTTTGAGGTCAAGGAGAGGTTTTACGAGGCCGGGTCTTTTAACGGGCTGGAGGAGCTGAAGAGGTATCTGGCCCTTGGCTCATAGCTGATGGCTGATGGCGCATGGGGGAAGTTATTGGTTATTAGTTTCTGGTCAGACAGAATGGGGTGGTAGATGGAATTTATCGGGCAATATTTGTTAGAGGTGAAAGAGATCGTTGATAAGCTTGATGTGATTGCCATGGAGACAATCGTCGCACTGATAGAAGAGACCAGGAAAGACAAGGGCCGGATGTTTGTGCTCGGAGTCGGAGGCAGCGCAGCCAATGCATCCCATGCGGTAAACGACTTTCGGAAGATCGTCGGCCTGGAGGCATATGCCCCCACGGACAATGTCTCTGAACTGACTGCCCGCACAAACGATGACGGTTGGGAAGGTGTTTTTGTCGGGTGGCTCAAGACCAGTGATCTCCGCCGTGGGGACATGGTCTTTGTTTTTTCTGTTGGCGGGGGCAATCTTGAAAAAAATGTGAGTCCAAATATTGTTTCTGCCATCCGGTATGCCAAAGCGGTGGGAGCAAAAGTCTGTGGCGTTGTGGGACGCGACGGGGGGTATACGGCACAGGCCGCTGATGCCTGTGTGGTTATTCCAACCGTCAATCCAGCCCATGTGACCCCGCACACGGAGGCATTCCAGGCCATAGTGTGGCATTTGCTCGTAACGCACCCCACGTTGAAATATGCTGAGACCAAGTGGGAGTCGGTCAAATGAGCTATCAGCCATGAGCTATGAACCCAAAAGGGCCGTCTTCCTGGATCGTGATGGGGTGATTAATCGTCCAGTGGTGAGGGATGGAAGACCCTACCCACCGTCATCTCCACAAGAACTGGAGTTTTTGCCGAGGGTCGGGGAGGCGCTGCAAAGACTAAAAAGAGCCGGTTTTTTGCTTGTCTGTGTTACGAACCAGCCGGATGTGGCAAGGGGCAAACAGAGAAAAGAGGCGGTTGAGGCAATCCATGAAACCTTGCTCGGATCTTTGCCGTTGGATAAGATAATGGTCTGTTATCACGACGATCGTGATGGATGCCAGTGCCGGAAGCCCCTGCCGGGCATGCTTCTGGATGCCGCTGATGAGTTTTCAATCAAGCTGGCAGACAGCTTTATGATCGGTGATCGGTGGCGAGATATTGAGGCAGGCCAGAACGCCGGGTGCCGGACGATCTTGATCGAGTGTGGATATGCGGAAAGGGGCCCTTCAAGGCCTCCTGATATGAAGGTGGGGTTATTAAGCGAGGCCGCGGATTGGATTTTGCAGGAAGAGCGAAAGGAGAGAGTCACCAAATGAAACGACTGGGGGATCTGAAGGTCAAGATTTTTGCTGATGGGGCTGATAGAGCGGGAATGCTTGAGATGTATCGCCGACCGTATATAAAAGGTTTTACCACAAATCCGACCTTAATGAGCAAGGCCGGGGTATCCGATTATGAAGCCTTTGCCAGGGATGTTATCAAAGCCATCCCTGATCGGCCGATTTCATTTGAGGTCTTTTCAGACGACTTTGAAGAGATGGAACGTCAGGCGCTCAAGATTGCAAAATGGGGTGAAAATGTGTATGTTAAGATCCCGGTGACAAATACCAAGGGGGAATCATCATTGGATCTTGTTGCCAGGCTTGCGGGTGCTGGGGTGAAAGTGAATGTCACGGCCATGATGCCCCTGTCACAGGTAAAAGAGATGGTCAAGGCCCTGGCCGACGGCCCATCCGCCTATATGTCGGTTTTTGCAGGGAGGATAGCGGACTCCGGTCGGGATCCGGTGCCTATTATGACAGCAGCCGTGGAGACCTGTTCTGATTATCCCAATATAGAACTTATTTGGGCGAGCCCCAGGGAGCTTCTTAACATCTTCCAGGCCGACGATATCGGGTGTCATATCATTACTGTAACCAATGACATCCTAAACAAACTAAGTCTTATCGGAAAAGACCTTCACGAGTTCTCCCTTGAGACCGTAAAGATGTTCCGGACCGATGCCCTCGAGGGTGGTTACAGGCTCTGATGGGCCGTGGGCTTTTCAACCAAGACACAGGAAGGAGGAGGAGCCATGGAGAAAGGAAATTCCAGGAATCGTTCTTTTGTAAGGCGAGGAGGTTTTTTGCCGCTGATTTCTATTATCTGCCTGATCATCCCGGGTCTGGTGCTGGGGGAAGATAAGCTGGTAGTCAAGAACGGAAGCGGGACGACAACGTTCAAAGTGGAAGATAATGGCGCTGTGACGAGCGCCTCTATCCTTCTTACCAACGGTGCTAGCTCTGCTGGCAGCGCCCCCCTAGTGCTTGGCCAGGATCTAGGAAACAGAGGGCTTGTTATTACTGACAAGGCAGCAAGCAACCCGAAGAATATTTATATTGGATGGAATGTCGGGGCATCTT
The DNA here is from genome assembly GCA_964639275.1 of uncultured Desulfobacteraceae bacterium. Lineage (GTDB taxonomy): Bacteria > Desulfobacterota > DSM-4660 > Desulfatiglandales > Desulfatiglandaceae > CAZXCQ01. The sequence continues at coordinate 20,070 of CAZXCQ010000019.1, forward strand.
TCGACTACATGGAGATCTTCGCCCTTCAGGAAGGGGTTAGTTGGAAAAACCTTGTTCTTGTGCCGCATGGTGGCTACGTAGGTGTAGGCACCTCCAGTCCTTCCCACCCCCTGGAGATGGCAAGCGGTGCCTATGTATCATCGGGCGGGGTCTGGACAAATGCCTGCAGCCGGGAAAACAAGAAAGATATCCAGGAGCTTACCGGCGCTGAGGCAATGGATGCCCTGAAACAGCTAAACCCGGTAAAATTCGCCTACAAAGTGGATTCACAAGAGAGGCATGTGGGCTTTATCGCAGAGGATGCCCCTGACCTTGTGGCAACAAAGGACAGGAAAGGCCTGAGTCCTATGGACCTGGTTGCTGTGCTGACCAAAGTGGTTAAGGAACAGCAGAAAGCCGTCGAAAAACAACAGAAAATTGCCCGGGAACAACAAGAGACCATTGCCGTGCTTTCCAGAAGATTGGCGGAGCTGGAGAGCAGAGCAGAGTAAGGACTCCCGCCTTCGTGGAAGTGACAACCCTGAAGGGTTTTTGTAAAACCACCGGTTTTGAAAAGGGCTAAATTGAAGCTGGTGAAATAAAGAGACAGGCACGTATGAAAGAGGGTTCCAAGATCTATATAGCGGGCCACAGGGGTCTGGTGGGATCTGCAATCCTGCGACGGCTGAAGCTCGCCGGGTACAGGGGTATGCTCCTCAGGACCCATAGGGAGCTGGATCTTGCCCGGCAAGCGGATGTGGAAGAGTTCTTTGACAAAGAACGACCGGAATATGTGTTTCTGGCCGCGGCCAAGGTGGGAGGCATCGGGGCCAATTCCGCCTTCCCCGCCGATTTTATTTACAGCAACCTGGCCATTCAGGTGAATGTCATCCAGTCTTCCTACCTCTACGGTGTGAAAAAGCTCCTTTTTTTGGGCAGCTCCTGTATCTATCCAAAAAACTGCCCCCAGCCTATGAAAGAAGAATACCTCCTTTCGGGCTATCTGGAGCCGACCAATGAGCCATATGCCGTTGCAAAGATAGCCGGTATCAAGATGTGCCAGTCCTACAACCGTCAATACGGGACCAACTATATCTGTGTTATGCCAACCAATCTATATGGACCAAACGATAACTTTGACCTGGAGACATCCCATGTCCTGCCCGCACTTATAAGAAAATTTCACGAAGCCAAGTTGAGAGGCGACAAGGAGGTCGAGATCTGGGGCACGGGAAAGCCGAGGCGCGAGCTCCTGCACGTGGATGACCTGGCCGATGCCTGTCTGTTTTTGATGAACCATTATGATGGGTCCGATATCATCAATATCGGTGCCGGAAAAGACCAGAGCATTCGGGAATTGGCCGAGATGGTGGGCCGGGTTGTGGATTTTGAGGGAAGACTTCGATTTGACCACGCCAGACCGGACGGAACCCCTGTGAAATGCCTGGATGTCTCGAGGTTGAACCGGCTTGGCTGGAGCTCAACCATACCGCTGGAGGAGGGGATAGAAAAAACCTATCGCTGGTATACAGAGCACGCCGGAAATCTCCAATAACGCTTCAAAGGAATCCAAACCCTTTGACCTTTTCAGATCCCCGCAGGTAAGATCTTCACGCCCCATAGGAAAGATTTATTGAAGGGAGACCATTTGCTCCTCTTCGGAATGAAATCCGGCAAGGATGATTAGCGATTTTGGGAAAAGGGGAATCCCCGCCAGAAAGGAAGGCAGGTGGAATTTCAGACCATAAGCATAGTCACGCCCTCTCTTAACCAGGGATACTTCATAGAGCGCACGGTCAGGAGTGTTCTGGATCAGGATGTTCCCGGTTTGGAGTATATTGTCATTGACGGGGGAAGCACCGATGAAACCCTTGGGATTCTAAAGAGATACAAGGGGTGTCTCTATTGGGTATCTGAAAGGGATCAGGGGCAGGCCGATGCAGTAAACAAGGGAATCAGGTCAACAAAGGGGGATATCATTGGTTGGCTGAACTCAGATGACCTATACTGCCCTGGGGCGTTGCCATCTGTCCTTTCTTTTTTTGAAGGGCATCCAGCGGTCGATATCGTGTATGGCGATGCCTACTTTATCGACAGGGATGATAGGACGATAGAGCCTTATCCGACAGAACCCTGGAGCCTTGAGCGGTTGAAAAGCTTCTGCTTTCTGTGCCAGCCGGCGGTCTTTTTTCGGCGCCAGGTAGTCGATGGTTTTGGGTTGTTGGACCGGCGGTTCAAGTTCTGCCTCGATTATGAATACTGGCTGCGCCTGGCCCTGCGTGGGGTGAGATTTGCCTATCTCCCCCGTGTGTTAGCCTGCTCGCGCCTCTACCCGGAAACAAAGACACTGGGGCTGCGATTGAGGATGCAGCGGGAAGTCAATGATATGCTGGTCGAGCGGTTGGGTCTTGTCCCTGATCAATGGCTGCTCAACTACGGCCGTGTCTTTTTTAACAGGAAAGGGATTAGACGCCTGGACGGCGGTCGCGTGGATGCGGCCTTGGAGGTCACCCCGAACCATATCTCCCGCAAGAGACGTTTTCAGACCCTATTTCTATCGGCGCTTCGCGCACCTGCCATAGCGGCTATCTCGCTGATTGCCTCTCTGCGGTGGAACAGGAAGATCAGTCTCAATCTGTTCAGGATAGTCGCTAACTGGGCCCGGGGCCACTCGCGAATTTTGCTCAAAAAGGTCTTCTATCGCCAGGGAGTCGTTCGAGGGTAGCCGGGCAACCGATCGAGGACCGGCTGGAATCGATGGCCCTGGCTAAGGAAAGGACGAGCCTGGCACCTCGCCTTTTGCTCTCGGGATATACGTAGATGAGGATTGCAGTTGATGCACGACCACTCAGTTATGAATTAACCGGGATTGGTATCTATTTAAAACACCTGTTAGACGAAATCCAGAAGATAGATTACGAGAACAACTACTATCTTATATCCAACGGCCGTATCAATTATGACCTGAGGAATCCCAGATGGTCTAAGGTTGAAGGGAAGCTCAAGAAAAAGCTGTTAAGCACCCTCTGGGTCCAGTCCCGGGTGCCCCTGATTGTCTCCAAACTAGGTGTCGATCTTTTCTGGGGCCCCCGGCATCACCTGCCAGTGCTCCTGCCCCCACGAATCCGGACCGTTCTCACCTTACATGACATTGTTCATTGCGTTCACCCCGAAACAATGCCCTTATCCCATTTGTTGGCCGAACGGACGTTGATGAGGTGGTCTTTGACGCGTTCGGACTCCATTATTGCCGTTTCTCAATCTACTGCCATTGATATTCAAAGAAATTATGGGGTGAATTCAAACAAGATAAACGTGGTTTACCATGGAAGCCCGGCCTTTCCAAAAGGGTTAGATGGTGCTGCTGACCCATACCGCAAGCTCCCAGCAAAATACTTTCTTTTTGTGGGTACACTTGATCCCAGAAAGAATTTTGAGCGTCTTTTCAAGGCGTTTGAATCATTAGAACCGCTGAGATACGGGGCGCATCTGGTTATTGTTGGAGGAAAAGGCTGGAAGAACAAGGCGTTTCTAAAGACGTTAAGAACCAGTCCGGTAAGGGCTTGCGTCCACCTGGCAGGATATGTGCCCCGAAGTCAGCTCAGGGCGATTTATGAAAACGCCGTCTGCTTGCTTTTCCCTTCTGTGTTCGAGGGCTTTGGCCTTCCCATTTTGGAGGCCATGGCCTGCGGAACGCCTGTGATTACCTCCAACACATCATCCATGAAAGAGGTGGCAGGGGATGCAGCCCTTTTGGTGAATCCCTATGATGTGGGCGCGCTGGCAGAGGCGATGAAACAGGTCCTGATAAATCAGAGTCTCAGAGAGGATCTTGTGGCCAAAGGCTTTCAAAGGATAAAGAGATTTTCGTGGGAAAGATGTGCCGAGCAGACATTGAGGATATTCAACCGGCTTGCAAATGGTTCAGTGACATGAAAAGGAAGATAAAGGTATTGCGCATCATCACGCGTCTGAATATAGGGGGGCCGTCGATCCATGTAAGTCTGCTTTCATATGGGCTCGACCCGGAACAGTTTGAAACAGTCCTGATTGGCGGAAAAGTCCCCCAGATTGAAGGGGATATGGGCTATGTTGCAGACAGACTTGGGGTAAGGCCGGTCATTGTCCCCTCGCTGGGAAGGGAGATCAGGCTGCTGCAGGATATCAGATGCCTGTTAGAGCTCGTGAGAATCCTTGGTCAAGAAAAGCCCGACATCGTTCATACCCATACGGCCAAGGCTGGGACGCTCGGGAGGATCGCTGTCTTTTTACACAACCGGTTTCGTAAGAAGAAGGTCCTGGTAGTCCACACATTTCACGGCCACGTGCTGCATGGGTATTTCAGCCGTGGGAAGTCCCGGATGTTTATCTGGGCGGAGCGCCTTCTGGCAAAAGCAAGCGATGCGATCATTGCCATAAGTGAAAGCCAGACGAGGGAATTGATCCGCAAGTACCGGATCGCGCCGGCGAGCAAGTTCCGAACCGTAAGATTGGGGTTTGATCTGGCCCCCTTTTTCTCGGCAGAAAAGGCAAGGGGGCAATTTAGGGCGAGCCTTGGCGTTGACGGGAAGACGGTTCTGATCGGTATTATCGGAAGACTCGTTGCAATAAAGAACCATAAGATGTTTTTGGATGCGGCAAAGATTTTTGTCGACAAAAACCCTGGCATTCAGGTGAAGTTTGTTATCATCGGGGACGGCGAGTTGAGAAACGAACTCATTTCCTATGCTGATCAACAGAAGCTCACCGATCACGCGATATTTTTTGGATGGGAAAGAGATCTGCCTCGTGCCTATGCTGATCTGGATATCCTGGCCTTGACGTCCATAAACGAGGGAACACCTGTCTCCATCATAGAGGCCATGGCAAGTTCTGTCCCGGTTATTTCCACAGATGCCGGTGGTGTGCGAGACCTGCTAGGGTCTCCACGGGCCAAGGCCCACCATGATGGATTTGAGGTCTGCGAGCGGGGCCTAATGTGTCAACAAAGGAATTCCAAGGGGTTGGCCGAAGGGGTCAGATTTCTCCTTATGGACCCTCAGACCCGGAAAGAGTGTACAAATGCGGCACGACGCTTTGTTGGCCGTGCCTATGCCAAAGAGAGGCTTTTTCGAGAGGTGGAGGCAACCTATCTGGGTTTGCTCAAGGAAAGACATGAGGGCGCGATACCGAGAGAGGAAGCCCCGGATTCTCTCTCGCTGTCCCCACCTCCCCTCAGGGTGCTGCAAGTCTACAAAGACTACTACCCCCCCGTTATTGGTGGCGTGGAGGGACACATCAATTTGCTGGCTAACAGCCTGAGAGACAAAGGGGTCGAGGTAGAGGTCCTTGTATCAAACACCCGTGCAAGGCTCGAAACAGAAACCATCGATGGAATCCGGGTAACCAAGGTGCCTCAACTGGGCAGGTTTGCCTCTGCTCCCCTGAATGTCACCTTTCATCACTGGTTGAGGAGATTGGGGAGAGACGCTGATGTCTTTCACTTCCACTTCCCGAATCCTACGGCCGAAATAGCCTCGCTCCTTGCCAGGCTCAACAAGAAGATCGTGGTGACCTACCACAGCGACATCATCAGACAGGCAAAACTTGCCAAATTGTATTCTCCATTTATGCGGAAATTTTTGAGAAACTCAAGAACGATAGTAGCGACCTCCCCCAACTATGTTCAATCTTCCCCCATATTGGCTCAATTTCAAGGAAAATGCACTTTGATCCCGTTTGGGATTGATCTGACAAGATTTGAACTCAGCCCTGAAATGATGACAGAGGTGACCGCTATCCGCCAGGCCTATGGAGATGCCATTATCCTGTTCATTGGGCGGTTTAGATATTATAAAGGACTATATGTTCTGATCGGGGCAATGAAAGAGGTACGCGGGAAGCTCCTGCTCATCGGCAGTGGCCCCATGGAAGGGGAGCTGAAGAAACAGGTTGCTGTCGATAATGAATTGAAAAAGAAGATTTTCTTCCTCGGTGAACTCTCAGACCAAGGAGTGGTTAGCCATCTCCAGGCCTGTGACATTTTTGTTCTCCCGTCCGTTGCCCGCAGCGAGGCCTTTGGCATTGTTCTGCTGGAGGCCATGGCATGTAGCAAACCCCTGGTTTCCACCGAGCTTGGTACGGGCACCTCCTTTGTAAATCGGCATCAGGAGACAGGGTTGGTGGTTCCACCAAATGATGTTGAGGCGCTGGCCGGAGCAATCAATTTTCTGCTCTCAAACCCTGACATCCGGGAGAAGTACGGGAAGGCTGCCCGTCGGCGCGTGGAAGAATATTTTACCAAGGAAGAGATGGTTGAAAAAGCGATCCGGGTCTATCAAGAAGTTCAGGGTTGGCATGAAACCCGGACACCGAAACCTCAAACCCACTGTAAACGGGAAAACCCGTGAACGGTTACATATGAACCTGTTCGGTTCCCGATTATCCGGGTTAGAGTTATTTGTGGATCTCTCTGACCAACTCGCCTCCAAAAACCCCCTTGGCAAAATAGTAAGCCATCTCGAGTAACACCTTTTCAAGTTTCAGGAAACTCAGAAAAGAACAGTCCCCTTCAAAGAAGTACCAGAGGCTTTTAACCGAATTTGTAAAGGGCATTATCGCCGCTTTGGTCGCTGCCTTCCATAGGCCCTTGAGGATTCTAAAGGATTGACCGGCCCTAAGAGACTTTATGTGTAACAACTCATCCCTGTCCCCCTCGTGAAACCCAAGGATTTTCTTGATCCCGACCGTTTTCAGGCCTGCCCTCCTGACGCTTTCATAGATGAACAAGTCTTCAGAGCCATGAATATTTATCAGTTTTTCTCGAACATCAGTAATCAGCTCCCGTCTTATCAATGTATTTGAAAATGCTGCGCCTCCGATTCTCTTCAATTGCCAGGCAAAGAATGAAGCGTACGGTTCACTGTATCTCCCTTCCAGGATCCCCGCGACCAGACCGACGTCGCGCCGGTGTAAGAACTTGGAGACCTCATTCCACCATTGTGGATAAAGGTATACATCGCTATCAATTATCGCTATCCATTTTGACTGGCTCTCCTCGGCCTGTCTTGCCCTGACAGCACCCAATAGCCCCGGCTGTGTCACTGTCCTAATGAACGGAAATTTTTGCCCATAATGGCTTAGAATGGCAATGGTAGTATCCGTTGATTCGTTATCTACCGCGATGATCTCAGCTATTCGCTTGTGGGGGATCACCTTGATGATACAATCAAGGCATGTTCCAATGGTATTTTCAGAGTTCCGGCTAGCAATGGAAATGGTTATTTTTTCCAAGATCTCACCATCGGGCCCCAAGAAAGGGATCTAAGAATAGGCAACCGTCTCTTGAGTCTGACGACTTGATAGCCTATGAGTCCAAATTTCAGTTTGTTGATCCGCGATCTTACCAGATCAGATTTGGGTCTTACCGCCCTTCTGGTGGACTCGAAAGGGAGGCCAATTGCTCTAAAAAGTGTCTCAGCATTTGGAACCCACCGACCCTTCTCAACCATGTGTATATAGGGGATTGCCGGATAGCGGATAACAGCGTAATGATCGATCCTAGGAATAAATTGGTTTTCGAAGTCCCATATGTCCCCATCGAGTCTGAGCATGTCCAGGAGATGATTTCTCTCCCATATTGCCGCCTGTAATGATGAATAATAGGGCCTTCCTTTTTTGATTCTCTCTACGGCTTCGGAGCTATACTTTCTGGTCAATCGTTTCCCGAGGGAGGGAAGCCAGGCACGATGGAGTGGCCTGAGACACAGATAAGAAAACTTTTTCATGATTACTTCTTGCACTACCGTCTCCACACGCCTGTTGTCCACCCGTGAAATAATTAAAAAGTCATCCAGGAGGAGCAAAATATATTGAAGCCTCTCTGGAAGGGCCTCAATTTGAAGGTATAGCTCAGTTTTCCAGCTACTTACAGGGGCGTAGACGGCATGGAAATCTTCGGGCAGGGCGACAGTTGGGGTATTTAGACCAACATAGCTTTCAAAAGGAAGATCAGGCCAGAACTTCTGGTATGAAGGGCAGACTTGAAAAAACACATCCCTGGTATTATCACTGCTGCATACAAACAGACAGACGTTTGAAAAATCATTCTCCTCTTGGTGGGTCTTTTTCATACACTAAGCAACCCAGAGTGTAAGCTTTTGGGCCAACTTTGATCGAACGCTCTTAAGGGTGATCAAACTGCCTGCCCCGCCCATTGTTGCACATGTGCCAATCACAAGGCACTGTTCAACTGTTCCCGCCGGGACAGGAATCAAAAGGAAAAGAATTCCGATAATCGCACCACTCACCACTAAGGGGATACCCGTATCTTTGAGGTACCACTCAAGTAGGCCTTCGCGCAACAATCGCTTGTGGGCCATGTGGGCCACGAAGGTAAAACCAAACAAGTTGTAAAAAACCCAGGTGACAGGAGCCCCTGATAACCCTATCATCGAAGTAAGCCACCACATGGCCAGGGGGAAACATAGTAACCATGATAGGTTTGTGTAAAAAACCAGACCTGTCCAGCCTGTAGCAAACTGCAAATTAATCGGGAGGTTAAAAAGAGAGTTAAGGATTGTTCCCATCACCAATATTCGTAGGACGTTTTCAAGGGCTACAGCCTGCTCGGGTGCCCCTAACCAAATGGCCAGTATTTCCCTGGAGAAAAACAACACACATATCCCCACCGGCAACATGATTGCAGCCATAAGTTTACACGTATTATGATAGAATGAGACAAGTCTTTCCTTATCATGTCTCCCCCACAGCTGGGCATAACGAGGGAAGGCGGCGGTAGTGATTGGATAGGTAAGAAAGAAAACGCCCCCTGCGATCGTCCACATAGCGCTATAGTACCCAAAAGTCTCTAAAGAGAACATCTTGCTGACGAACAGTTTGTCCGCCTGTGAAAGGGCAACGTTGGTTATGACGACACCTGTCATTCCTGCTGCAAAACGCCAGATGTTTTTTATCTGTTTGAGTTGGAAATGGGTCTTATCAGAAGAGTGCGGTAGTCTTCTTTGCAGGACATACCCCGTAAGTGCTGTTTGACCCAGTTCAGCTATCAGATTCCACATAAAAAATACCATTACATCCTTTGAGATAACCAAGAGCGCAGCTACTGCGCCCAGATTCTTCACCGTAACGGTGATAATAGTTATGACATTCAAGATAACCTGACGCTGCAATCCGATAAGGGCACCACTATAAAGAGAAAATGGCATTCGGGCAGCGATTACCAGGCCCATCATAACTATTACGTATTGAATCTCTTTTCTGGAAAGCATATCTGGATTAAACCAGCGGGCAGCGAGAGGTCTTGCGCTGACAACAACGATGGCGGCGGCAAGGATCGCCAGACCAAAATAGAGCACTTCCAGAGTACGTACCAGGTTGCGCATCTGCCCAGCAGTTTTCACGTTGGAGGAGCTTGATAATCGAGCGAGCTCTCTGGTTGCAGTGGTTCCAAGCCCCATTTCCAGAAGGGAGAGCATCATCTGGAGGCTGATATAGAAGCCCACAAGTCCGTATGCCTCTGCGCCCAGGAGTCGGATATACACCGGCACAAAGGCGAGTGCCATCCCTGCGGTCCATAACCGACCCGCGAAGTTGGCCATAACGTTGTGAGCTACCCTCGGCTCGGTGTTCATGCCACCCCCTTCAATCGCCTGGCATACGTTAGAAGGCCTCTCAAGGTACTTTCCATGTCACCGAAAGTCGCTGAAGAATATTAGTGTATTTTTGTAACAAATTCAAGTTGATGATACTTTTCTACCTGTTCTTTTCAGCGGTTTGTTCTTCAGAATGGCCTGAAAGAAGAGATCTGAATAGAATTCCACCCGCGTGTGTCTGTTTGAAGCACCGATAAGGAGTCGGAAGACGTCCTGTGATTAAGATTATGCACATCATTACTGACCTTGATATTGGCGGAGCAGAAATGACTCTCTATAGGGTCCTGTCCCGCCTCGATAAGCAAAGATTCAAAAACATGGTCGTCAGCCTCAGACCCTGTGGACTTTTGGGCGAGAACATCCAATCTTTGGGTATTCCAGTATATGGTCTCGGGATGAACCCAGGCATGGTTCCCATAATGTCTCTCTTCCGTCTTGTGAAATTGGTCCTTTCCTGGAGACCGCGCATCATACAGACATGGCTCTACCACGCTGACCTTATCGGAATCCTGATAGCAAAGGCCACAGGGGTAAAGAAGGTAGTGTGGAACATCCGTTGTTCTGATATGCATCTTCAGCATTACGCAGGGTCCACACGCTGTGTTCTTAAGGTGTGTGCCATTCTTTCACGTCTTCCCCAGGCAGTCATTACAAATTCACATTCTGCAAAGGAATACCATGAGGGGGCAGGGTACCATCCGAAGCAATTCATGGTCATTCCAAATGGTTTTGATACAAGCAATTTTTTCCCTGAAGGAAATGCCAGGTCTCGTTTATGTGAGGAATTGGGAATTCCAAAAGACAATGTCTTGGTCGGGCTGGTTGCTCGGTTTGATCCGATGAAAGATCATAAGACGTTTCTTAGGGCGGCGAGCAGGGTAGGGGAAAGATATCCAGGTGTCCATTTTATTCTGGTAGGCCGCGGAGTGGATACCAGAAATAGAACTCTCTGGCGATGGATAAATGAGGAAAGACTGAATTCTCGTGTTCATCTCTTGGGGCAACAGCAGGAAATCCACAGAATATTGGCCGGTCTGGATGTTGCCTGTTCTTCTTCGTCCTTTGGTGAGGGCTTTTCTAATACCATAGGGGAGGCCATGGCTTGCGCTGTACCTTGTGTCGTTACGAATGTCGGGGATTCAGCGAGGATTGTGGGTGAGACAGGAAAGGTGGTCCCTCCCAAGACCCCCGATGCCCTGGCCAATGCTATCATTGAGCTTCTGGAACTTCCCTTTGAGGAACGACAAGAGTTGGGGAATGCCGCAAGGGAAAGAGTCCGTAAGTGTTATTCCCTAGATAAGACTGTAAGGGATTACGAAAAAGTATATTTAAGCATTGCAGGCCGTTGATTTGCAGGGGCTGACCCCTGATGTCAATCTGCCATAACTTAATCTGGACGATGTTCAAAATTACGAGTAAGCCATCAAGCAGGCTAAAACAGCGCATAGATAAAGGGGGCAACCGCACTGCCTTCCGTAAAAACGATCAAGGCGCTAAACAGGCCCAAAATGATCAGAATGGGAAGCAGCCAATATCGCTTTCTGACTTTCAGGAATTCCCAGAATTCTCTTATGATGGATTGATTTGCCATGTCGGTTACCTCAGTATCGTTTTAAGAAACGTTCCTTGGACTGGGCGGGTTCTGGACGGGAGACCCAGTAAGACGAGACCTGTCTGTCCGGCCTGGTCGGCAGAGGGGCCCCTCCAAAAATGCGCTTGATCAGACCGGAAGGGGTGATTACCAGATAATAGGCCAGGGTCAGGATCAAGGTGGTTACAACCCTGCCCAGCTTATGGCCCATTTTTACCCAGAGAGAATAAAAAGGCCTCAACTGGAAAGGAAACAGAACGAACCCAAGGCCTGCCGCAGACAAGAGGCCAAATAGGTAGGTAGGCAGGGATCTTTCCAGCAAGACCCCCAAAATAGACAGGCATCCAAAAAAAACCAGCGCTACAAACCCAAATTTTCGTATCTCTCGCGCATCAGTCGAGTTCAAGTCTGCTTCTCCATTCCCCATCTTCTTCCCACGGGGGTTGTTCATCCTTAAAGAGGATATAGTCTTCTATCACGAGGATATCCATCTCTGTCCGCATAAAACATCGGTAGGCATCTTCCGGTGTGCAGACGATGGGCTCGCCGCGGATGTTGAAGCTGGTATTGACCAATACGGCACACCCGGTCAGTTTGTCAAACTCTGAGAGGACCGCGTGGAAATCGGGTTTGACCGCTTTATTGACCGTCTGGAGACGGGCAGAATAGTCCAGGTGGGTAACCGCTGGTATATCACTCCTCTTGACCTTGAGACGATCCAGCATTGACATCCTTTCTCCGGAAGGCTGGGGAAGACGTCTTTCCTCTCGAACATTGGCTACCAAGAGCATATAGGGGCTTGGTCTGTCCAGATCAAAATACTCAGATGCCCTTTCTTCAAGCACAGACGGGGCAAAGGGTCTAAAAGATTCACGGTATTTTATTTTGAGATTCATGACTGACTGAGTATCTCCCCGCCTGGGGTCCCCAAGGATACTCCGGGCCCCTAAGGCCCTGGGTCCAAACTCCATACGTCCCGCCATATATCCGACGATTTTTCCATTGGCGATCTGAGAAGCGATCTCCCTCGCCCTCTTGGCCGGGTCAAGCTTATGATGAGGGCAGCCCTCGCCTTCAAGGTAGGCCTTGACCACATCGTTAGAAAAGGAGGGGCCGAGATATGACCCGTGCTGGCTATCAAGACCCTTTGGGTCTGGCCTCGGGTTTCCGAGATAGCGGTACCAAACAGACAAGGCAGCCCCCAGGGCCCCGCCCGCATCGCCAGCCGCAGGCTGTACCCAGATATCATCAAAAGGGCCTTCCCGCAAAATTCGCCCATTTGCCACACAGTTTAATGCGACGCCACCTGCGAGGCAGAGCTTCTTCTGTTTGGTTTCTTTATTAATGTGACGTGCCATCCTGAGCATGATCTCTTCGGTAACGGATTGAATGCTTGCCGCAAGGTCCATTTCTCTTTGGGTGATTTCAGACTCTGCCTTTCGGGGGGGGCCTCCAAAGAGCCTGGCAAAGCGTCGGTTGGTCATCCGCAGCCCCCCCAGGTAGTCAAAATAGGCCAGGTTTAACCGGATGGAGCCGTCTTCCTTGAGGTCTATCAATTCGGAGAGGATAGTATCTCTAAATCGGGGGACTCCATAAGGAGCGAGACCCATCAACTTATATTCTCCTGAGTTGACCCTAAAGCCAGTAAAATAGGTAAAGGCGGAATAGAGTAAACCCAGAGAATCAGGGAACTGGAGCTCTTTGAGAAGTTCAATCTTATTTTCATGCCCAAACCCGTAGCTCCCGGTCGCCCATTCTCCTACCCCATCGACGGTAATTATCGCTGCCGCATCAAACGGAGACGGGTAAAATGCTGACGCTGCATGGGCCTCGTGGTGTTCCGTAAAGAGGACATCTCCATCGTAGCCGATTTCCCCTTTGATGACCCTGGGGATATGGAGTTTTCTGCCCAACCACAAAGGCACCGCTTCCAACCAGGACCGGACGCCTCTCGGGGCGACTGTCAGATAACTCATGAGAAGACGTTCGAAGGTCAGGACTGGCTTATCGTAGAAGACCACATGGTCTAGATCTTGAGCCGCGATTTTCCCTTCTTTCAAACAGTATCTGATGGCGTTTGCCGGAAATCTCGGATCGTGTTTTTTTCTTGAAAAACGTTCCTCCTGCGCCGCAGCCAGCATTTGTCCATTCCGGATGAGGCAGGCGGCGCTGTCATGATAGAAACAGGATATTCCCAATATATCCAATACCTTAATTTTCTCCCGGGTGTAGAGGATATTGTTACACAGGGTCATATGCCATGTTGGGCGGGCGCAAACAGAGGGCATTTTAATACACGGCATAAAGGAATTCAAGAAGCGCAGCTAACCACTAGCCTAGCAAAGGATCGGTTCCTGAGAAAGAACCATATGGTCTGTTCAACAGGGCGTAACAGGTGAGACCTTGAGCCTCGCGCCCGGTTCCTTTAGCCAATTACCCGCAGCCCGAGACCTTTTTCAAGATCACGGGAAGATACCTACCCCAAGAACTCCTACTTGAAAACTATATTATGTGCGGTATCGTAGGCTTTGTCAGCCCAGGTAGTTTTGGCTCCTTTCGAAAAAATCTGCCCGAGGCCTTGGCGTCTCTTTCTCATCGCGGCCCGGACGACTCGGGCCTTTTTCTTGATGAAAAGGCGGGTGTGGGAATAGGACACAGCCGACTCTCAATCATCGATCTTTCCCGCGACGGCCGTCAACCCATGTCCAGCGATGACGGAAATGTGCATTTGGCCCACAACGGGGAGGTGTACAATTACCGTCAAATACGCGAGATCCTAAAGGGGCACGGTCATCATTTTTATACCCTTACCGATACGGAGGTGATCCTCAAGTCATACCTTCAGTGGGGAATCGATTGCCTCGATCGATTTGTGGGGATGTTTGCCCTGGCACTGTGGGACGGGGCCAATAGGCGTTTGTTTCTGGGGAGAGATCGGCTGGGGATTAAGCCCCTCTATTACTACTTTGGCGGAAAGACCCTTCTTTTCGGCTCGGAGCTCAAGGCCCTTATGTCCTTTGAGGGTTTTGACAGGAGCGTTGACGGAGATGCGATCCCGCTTTTTCTCCATTATCAGTATGTGCCGGCCCCTGGGACAATATTTCAGAAGACCCATAAACTCCTTCCCGGTCAATATCTGCTATATGACGGCAAAAAGATATCTACTCACGCCTACTGGCGCTTGCCTGAGTGCTCGCAAAAGGAGGAGAAGGGCGATCGATCAGAGGAAGATGACACGCTGGACGATCTGGAGGATCTCCTGACTCAGGCCGTATCAGACCGCCTGATAAGTGATGTGCCATTGGGGGCGTTACTGAGTGGGGGGATCGATTCCTCTACCGTAGTGGCCCTGATGCAGAAGGTGAGTCATTTCCCTGTCAGGACATTCAGCGTCGGGTTCAGAGAACCGGGGTTCAATGAGGCACCATGGGCCTCCAGGGTGGCCAAACACCTGGGTACGGATCACACGGAATTCTATGTCACGCCGGATGAGGCCCTGGGAGTTATTCCAAGACTGCCGGAGATCTATGACGAGCCCTTTGCCGATCCCTCTGCTATTCCAACCATTCTGGTCTCCCGCCTTGCCCGTTCGCAGGTCACCGTTGCCCTTTCAGGGGATGGGGGGGACGAGCAGTTTTCGGGTTATGTCCGCTATTGGAGTACAGAGGCCATGGCCAACAACCTCCAGCGGCTGCCAGGTTGGCTCAGGGGTGCCCTTTCAACGATTCTGGCATGGATGCCCCATTCCTTTGTTGAAAGGGGCTATCTCCCATGGAGACGACTTCTCCCAGAGCGGTTTCGAGTTACCAATTTTCCGGATAAATGGCAGAAACTGATCAGGCTAATGGGTCGGGCCCAGGTCCCGGACCTTTACCGGATGACCATCTGTTTCTGGCCCGAGACAGAACTAAAGCTCCTCACGGGGAGAGATCTCCCGGATGGCCCCTATGAAAAGACCTTTGAGGAGACTGAGGGCTGGCCGCTCCAATCCAGGCTCATGCGGGTTGACCAGAAGACCTATCTTCCGGATGCCATGCTGACAAAGGTTGATCGGGCGAGTATGGCCATTGGTCTGGAAGTACGGGTGCCACTGCTGGATCATCGGGTGGTTGAGTACACATCTGGGGTGCCTGATGGCCTCAAATACAGAAACGGAAAGGGTAAATATCTTCTCAGAAAGCTCCTGGCACGATACCTGCCCGAGAGATTGTTTGAGAGACCCAAAATGGGCTTTGGTGTCCCCATAGATCAATGGTTTCGCGGCGAGCTGAAAGAAATGCTGTTGGATTACCTTTCGACAGAACGCCTAGAAAGAGAGGGGTTGTTTGAGAAAGACTTGGTCGAAAGAAAGATAAAAGAGCACCTTACCGGAAAAGCCAATCACCACTATCCCCTGTGGGCCCTCCTGGTGTGGGAGATGTGGCGGGAGCGCTGGCTCGGGTGACATGTCTCGGAATGGCAGGAAAGGCAGAAAAGGGGTTGAATTTTCAACCCCTTTTTTGTCTGGGCGTAAGCCATTACCCGTAGGTAAACCCCTCAGGAAGGTTGGTCTCGGGCACCCCTTCAGGGACCCAGGACAGGTCTGTAATGGTATAAGTTGGGTCCACGGTCTTAAATATCGGGATCACTCGCATCCCGATCTTTGGTTTCCCCATCGATAAATAGCTCATCAAAATAGTCGCCACTCCTTCAAATTCCACATTGATAAATTTGATAGGCGTTTCGAGGGTGTTAAAGGCGCCAGACCTTTCGCACACCATAAAGGTATGAATAGTCGCCTTTTTCTTGGCAACATCGGTAAAGTCCACCGGAGAGATTCGAAGGGAGTCTGCCGGGTTGACCGGTATGCGGATTGACATGATAGCAATCCCCTGATTCCACATAGTCCCTGCCATATCCGTATGGCCTGAGCCCCACATCCTCGTAAGTCTAGACGTCGCTGATGGTAAATGCGTCGTGGAGTTCAATCACATCCAGGTCCTCCATGGGATCAGAGATACCGGTCATGCGATAACCGTAGTAGGCAGACATCCTTGCCGCCAAGAAACCGGTAAATCCCGGGTAGCGTCCGCCGCCCGGGAAACGTTCCTCAAGATCCGCATACTGCCCGGCGGTTTCGTTAGGGAGCAGGGGGATTTCCATATTGCGCCGGCAAGCGGGCCTCAGGGTGTGGAAACCGGCTGCAACCCAGATTCTCAGCGGTTTGTTTTTTGTATTCCTGATTAGTTCAATGGCCGTATCCTCGTCGCATAGGATAGCACAGGCGGCCCCCACGCTCATCAGGCAGCAGTCCAGGCCGCGCAGCGGGTAGGCAACCACAGGTGAGTTGAGGACGTCTTCTACGGTTATCTTCATGGGGGCCTGGGCAAAAGGGTTAAACCGGGCATAACCGTGATGTTTGACGGAGATCTCAGCCAGAGTTCGACGGAAGGACTACTCCTCCTTACCGAATACCTGCCAGTATTTCTGGGCCATAACGGCATAGTAACCGGTGTAGATGTGTCCGAGGGGGGTCTCCCAGTCCTTGTCCGCAGCACAAGATATGTAATTATTACCCTCGTCGGTTGGAACCTCATCCATACGTTCCCAGCCCATATCCCCACTGCCCTGGTTTTAAAGGGCCAAAGTGTTACGCCAAATGCAATTTCGTTAGGGTTTTTGCGGGGCTTTTCTCGTTGACAATTGT
>CAZXCQ010000020.1:0-36945 GCA_964639275.1 uncultured Desulfobacteraceae bacterium
CTGAATACCTGTCCCGAGGCCACAGAAGACCACATTAATTGCAAACCCCCTCCAGGTCTTATGATCACCAAATATCCTTTTTCGCCTGAAGCTCAGACCAAAATCAAGCGGTCTATAGAGCCAACTCAGCCAGCCGTACCTTATGCAGAGGCCTTGGGCAACAGCCGCCAGGAGGAGGGGGGAGCCCAAAAACATGAGCTGGCATGTCATTTCCAGCATGAGTGCCATTTATGAGATGCCAAAAAAATGGGCGTAGGCATGTTTGGTTACCCATTGTATGGAATAACGAAATGACCGCGTATAGTGGTTCACCTGAAAATTGCAGGTGGAAATACAATGGGGGGTGCACCCATTTTTTTGTTTGGCCAGCCTTTCGGGATCGAATCTGGGTCCATCGTAAATGCTCCCCCAATTCTCCTCTGAGCCGTATAGTTCAAAACAGGGGGCAAAACTACCGTCCAGCCGGATTATCATAGAAAGCTCCCCGGCCCGGCAGGGCCAGGGCGGCAACTGGTGGCGAACGAACAGCTTCATGGCCTGCAGGTGCTCGACTGAGTTGACCATGGTGAAGCCTTGAAGGTTTTTTTCGATCAGCCAATCTATGAGCTCATCCACCGCATCAACCCCATCCTCTGTGATCCATCCGCCATCGAGTTCATAGTCGTAATCATCATATTTGATGACCGGAGGTTCATTGATATGGTAGTCGGTTGCAATCCCATAGCCATGTGCTATCTCGGTAAGCCTCCTGGCATCTTCCAGGTTATTTTGGGTAATATTGATATTTAGAAAGGTGATATATCCATATTCCTTTTCCTTTTTTACCAAATATTCGAACTGTCTTTTTATACGGTCGAATGACTTTGGTATCCCCTTGCGGGAGTCTAGCGTATCAACAGCCAGATTTATCGTAGATACCCCCGCCTCCCCTATTTGATTGATAAATTCTTTATCCAGGAGGATCCCGTTTGTGGGTAGATAGACAAAGAAACCCTTGTCTGTGGCATAACGCGTCAGGTCGATGATAAAGTCCTTGCGGACGAGTGGTTCTCCCCCCATATAGGCCAATACCTTGCAGCCTACCGATTCCAGCCAGTCGACTGCATCCGTTGCCACCTCCATGGTCATGCCCGGGGTTTGCTTACCCCTGCTGTAACAATAGTGGCAACTTAGATTGCAATTGAGGTCTGTATAGAGAAAGCAAAGGACTGGCACGAATCTTTCTTTGCGGATTCTCGATTTCATGTAGGGAAGAAGCCAGCTTCGGTAGGCCCGGCTCAAATTCTTAAGGTGATAGCACGTAGCCGGGCCGGTCTTGCCGGACAGGGGGAGCCGGCCGGTCTTTCTGGGGCGATGGTTGGAGAATCTCAAGCCTTGAGAAACACCCATTTGAGACCCCCCCTTTTTTTGTCCTGGTTTGTTTGGTCTTTCGACAAGACAAAAAAGGCCCATACACCTACCTGTCCTTTGGGTCGTGTATGAGCATTTACCCATCCCATGGATGCATACTCCCTGAGTTTGCCTATATCCACTGAAGTGATCTCGGGTTTTTCACGCAAAATCTGAGAGTTTATTACACCTGTTTACAATATGCTGCCAGGGTTACAACAAGCCTTCTCTCACGCTATATATCATAACTTTCCAACAAAATCGAGGCATTTTGTCCACCAAAACCAAAGCTGTTATTGATTGCCTTTTTGATGGACCTGTCTATCGCCGTCCTTGGAACATAGTTCAAATCACAGCCCTCCCCCGGGCTTTCGAGATTTATTGTTGGATGTATCCTCCCCCTTTCTATAGAGAGCGCGGTTGCGATCGTTTCTATCCCGCCTGATGCACCGATGAGGTGGCCGGTCATGGATTTTGTCGAACTGATTGGTACATCATAGGCATGCCTACCAAGGGCCTTTTTTACAGCCAATGTCTCGATGGGATCGTTTAACGGCGTGGATGTTCCATGGGCATTGATATAGTCGATCTCATCGGGTGAGGCGGTGCCTCCCTTTAGTGCGTCCATAATGGCCTTTGCCTGTGCCTCTCCCTCTGGATCGGGCATGGTGATGTGATAGGCGTCTGAGGTGGCCCCGTATCCCGTCATCTCGCAATAGATATGCGCCCCCCTGTCCAGGGCATGGTCCAGTTCCTCCAGGATGATAATCCCAGATCCCTCTCCCATAACAAACCCGTCCCTCTCTTCGTCAAAGGGCCTTGAGGCCTTTTCCGGTTCTCCGTTTCTTCTGCTCATGGCATTTAAGGCAACAAAACCGCCGAAGACATAGGGGGTGATACAGGCATCGGCCCCTCCTGTGACCATGATCTTTTCCTCCCCAAGGAGGATCTGCTTGTATGCCTCTATCATGGCGTGGTTTGAAGAGGCGCAGGCAGTGGATACATTGAATGCGGTGCCCTTTATCCCGAATTTTATCGTGACATTCACCACCACCGAACATATGTGGACGTGGGGAAGGGCAAAAGGGGAGAGTTTCTCCGGGCCGTTGGATTTGAGAAAGCGTTTATGCCATTTCTCGCATAGGTCCATATTCTGGGCGCCAACCCCCAGGATCGTCCCTATCTTTTCGCGTGCCAGACCCCTTATGACAAATGTCCCCGGGGCTTTCCCCTTTTTGACATATTCCAGGTCAAAGCCGGCGTCATCGAGGGCCAGTTTGGTCCCGGCCATGGCAAATTCAGATGTTCTCCCGAAGTATCTGAAATCCTTGCTTCTCTCAATGAAATCCGTCAATGAGAAATCTTCAACGGTACAGGCGATCTGGCAATTATACTGATCCATATCATAGCCTTCAAAGTTGATTTTTCTCGCCCCGGATCTGCCGCTGATCAGGGAGGCCCAGAATTCTTCCTTTCCGATCCCTATGGGGGTGACTGGACCCAATCCGGTTATCACAGCTCTTTTTTGCATAGGGTGCCTTTCCTGGCTAGCTTTTTTTGCCATAACAATTGATTCCTGAAAACTTCCGCCTGTATTGCTCCAAAAGGGGGGTAAGTTCCCTCTCCGGGGGCCTGATGCTGTTCAATCGTTCTTTGATTTCCGCATCATCAAGCTTGACATCCAACCGTCGCTCCGGGATATTTATCTCAATGATATCCCCATCCCTTATCGCGCCGATCCTCCCGCCATTATAAGCCTCCATTTCAATATGCCCAACACACGGACCTGAAGTGGCCCCTGAGAATCTTCCATCGGTAAGCAGGGCCACCCTCTTGAGCCCGGCCCCCTTTATGGCATCGGTGGGGGTCAACATCTCGGGCATTCCTGGCCCCCCCGCCGGTCCCTGAAAGGATAGGACCACCACATCTCCTTCATCGATCTTTTTTGCCTCAATTGCAGCCAGGAGGTCTCTTTCCTGAAAAAAGACCTTTGCGGGTCCCGAGAGCACCAACATCTCCTTGTCTACGGCGGTCTGCTTTATTACCGCGCTGTGTGCAATATTGCCCTGCAGAACGGCGATACCCCCTTCGGGGTGATAGGGGTTATCCAAAGGCCGAATCACATTGTTGTTCAGCACCTCTCCCCTCTCCGCGATCTTTGTTATCGACTCCCCCGATACCGTGGGACAGTCCTTTATCAACCCCTTCAAACGGCTAAGGACTGCGGGCACACCGCCTGCCCGGTCAATATCTGCCATCTCATAAGGTCCAGAGGGGATAATGGAGCAGAGGTTGGGTGTCTCTCGCGAGATCTCGTCAAATAGATCTATTTCAATATCAATCCCCATTTCCCTGGCTATGGCCGGGATATGCAAGACCGTATTGGTTGAACCGCCCATGGCCATATCCACCCTTATGGCGTTCCTGAAGGCCTCTGTTGTCATAATATCCCTTGGGGTCACATTGTCCCTTACCAGTTCAACAATCCTTTTCCCCGACTCGTAGGCCTGCCTCTTCTTCAGGGGGTCCACGGCCAGGGTCGTTGCGCATCTTTCCAGGGACATCCCCAATGTCTCGGTAACAACTGCCATTGTATTTGCCGTATAGAGACCCACGCATGATCCAGCCCCGCAGCACATGGCGGGGAGCATCTCTTCCGCTTCTTCGGCCTTTATCTTGCCCCCCTTGACCTGGCCGACAAGCCCAAAGCCCTCAATGGGGTGGCGTTTTTTTCCCCCTATGAGATTTGCCTTCATGGGGCCGCCCGTGAGGATAATGGACGGGAGATTGATCCGGCCCGCTGCCATTAGCATCCCAGGGGTGATCTTATCACAGTTGGTTACGCCGACCCATCCGTCCAGAGAATGGGAAAGTGTCATAATTTCTATATTGTCGGCAACGTGTTCCCTGCTTGGAAGGCTCAGCCTCATTTCCACAAACATGGCAATGCCGTCACAGACACCGGGTACCCCCCACTCAAAGGGGACCCCCCCTGCGTCTCGAATCCCCCTCTTTACCTCGCCGGTCAGCTCGTTTAGGTGGATATGACCGGGAATGATGTCGTTAAAGCTGTTTGCGACACCAATAAAGGGCTTACCTGGGTCAAGATCTTCTCTCTTAAGACCTGCTGAGATCAACAATGCCCTGTGGGGCAGGGTTTCGATATCTCTCTTCAGTATGTCCGAACGCATAATCAAAGGTGCCTCCGTATTGTCAAATTGCCCTTTCAATAATCCCGCCCCCGAACACCACATCGCCTGAATAAAAGACCACTGACTGCCCCGGGGTTACGGATATTTGCGGTTTGTCAAAAACAATCCTGGCCCTGTTGTCCCCATGCGGGGATAGGGTTGCGCCGGCCTCCTTGTGTTTGAGGCGGATCTTTGCCTTTACGGGATAGGCCCTGTCGAGCCTGTCGATGGCTATCAGGTTGAGGTTGGCAGCCACCAGACCATCCGAAAAGAGTTCTTCCCTTTCGCCCACCACCACCCTGTTCCCTTGTGCGTCGATCCGGGTCACATAGAGCGGTCTCTCGGATGAGATGCCTAGTCCTCGGCGTTGGCCGACAGTATAATGGATAATACCGCGATGTCTCCCAAGGATGTTGCCGCCCTGATCCACGATATCGCCCCCTTTTACCTCATTGCCGGCAAAAAGGATAGAGTAATCGCCCCCGACAATAAAGTCCTGGCTCTCCGGCCGTGTTGCCGTTTGAAGACCCAAGGAACCGGCCATCTCCCTTATCTTCTTCTTTGTATAAGCCCCTATGGGAAAGAGCGTGGAGGAGAGTTGCCCGGGTGTGAGTGTATACAGAAAATAGGACTGATCCTTTGATAGATCCACTGCCCGCTTGAGGAGAAAACGGCCCTCTGATTCGACTATCCGTGCGTAGTGGCCGGTCGCAAAGAGCTCAAAATCGATCCCCGCCGCTCTCGCCTTATCCAGGAGAAAGCCGAATTTTACCCTTTGGTTGCATACAATGCATGGGTTTGGGGTCTTTCCCGCAAGGTATTCATTTCTGAAATATTCGATGACATATTCCCGGTATTCCTCTCTCAGATCTATCTGGTGAAACGGGACGCCAAGTCTCTTGCAGACCAAGGCCGCCATGTCCACATCCTCTTTCTCACCGGGCCCAAAGCAGGCATGTCTCTGAGATTCCTCTAGGGCCACGGAGCCATCAAATATCTTCATGGTGATCCCCATGACCTCGTAGCCCTTCTCTTTGAGGATGGCTGCGGCTACCGAAGAGTCTACACCCCCACTCAAACCGACCGCCACCTTTGGCTTCTTATTTCGCTTCATGTTTTGGTTATTGGGATAGAAAGGCCGTCACCTCGCGCATTTTGTGGGTCCATTTATAGGGCCTAACCCACCCGTCACTGGAAAATCCAGCGGATGCACCTCCCTATCGATCCCTCTAAAATTAATAGCAGTTCGTGTCTCGGGTGTCAAATTGGATGGTGGGATAGAGGGGCCGTTTATCGGGGTTGGGATGGTGGGGCCCTGTCTGGCCTTATGTGAGGTGTCCTGTTAGGTTATCCTGTTGCCATACTTCTTTTCCACCCATTGGATCACCTGCTCCACGGAGAGTCCTTTTTCCAGTCTTTTTCGGATAAAACGCTTCTCTTCCTGGGCCCCCCGGGGCATGTCGCATTCGCACTCGATCAGCGGGAGTTCCCCGCAACCACCACAGGCACATCTAAACTCAGAGGCAACGAGCAGGATTTGGCCCTTGAGGTCCTCCTCGGGGGTTGAAGAGGTCTGTTGTATCTCAGCGGTGCTGCTGGGGGCCGGATCCGGGAAAAAAATGATCTTGATACCCAGTGCCATGACAAAGGCGATGCTGATGATGGCGACTATCATCCAATAGGGTGGTTCTTTTCTGCCACTCCCGGTCTTCCTTCTGGAAGCGGCCTTTTTCTTTATGTTTCCCACAGAACGTCCCTTTTTTTCTTGCGGCTGTTTATGGGGCAGGGGGTGTCGTGATCTCTTGATAGCACTTTACAAGCCTTGATCCAATGACACTGGCCAGCCGCTTCATAACGGTCAGGCCATCTGACGGATACTTTTCGAACAACGCTGATAACAGATCACCGTCGATTCTTATTACCTTGCTCTTTTTGAGAGTCTTGGCACTGGCAGTGTAGCGATTTGGCTCAACAAAGGCAGACCAGCCAAACAGCTGGCCTGGCTGGTTCACCTGAAAAGAGGCTTTCTTCTGCCCCTGAATGCTGATATCGATCTCACCCTCTTCCAGGATATATAGATAGTCGGCGACATCTCCTTCTTCAAACAGCACATCTCCGGCCTGAAAGACCTGTTCCTCAGCGTGTGACGCTATCTTGTTCAGAAAGTGTGAAGAAATCCCTTTGAATAGTTCCACCTCGTTGATGAACATAACGCCTACCTCCTGTGTTTTCTCCTACATTGCCTTCTTGACCTCTTTGATCAGCTCCGGGACGGCCTTAAAGAGATCAGCAACAAGGCCATAGTCTGCCACCTGAAAGATCGGGGCCTCTTCGTCCTTGTTGATGGCCACGATCACCTTTGAAGATTTCATGCCAGCCACGTGCTGAACGGCGCCCGATAGACCCACTGCGATATAGAGGTCTGGGGCAACGATCTTCCCGGTCTGTCCCACCTGGAAGTCATTGTGGATAAACCCCGCATCCACTGCGGCGCGGGTGGCCCCGACAGCGCCGCCGAACAGGTCGGCGAGTTCCTCGATGAGCTTAAAGTTCTCAGCCGACTTGAGCCCGCGGCCCCCAGAGACCACCACCCGCGCATCAGGCAAATCAGGCCTTTCAGAGACTGATCTCTCGAAAGCGTTGAACTCGATCCGGCCAAGCACCTCTGGCGGCGGAGGAACATCAACCTTCTCAACGGGGCTCGAGCGATCCACCGGTTCAAACGGGTCGAAACCGGTCTGACGCACTGTAACAAGCTCAATTTCAGTGTTTATCTGCACGGTGGCATTCACGTTCCCTGCGTACATAGGGCGGATGTAATTAAGCTTACCGTCTTTTAGAAAAAGGCCAATAACGTCGCTGGCCATGCCGGCATCAAGGGCCTGCGAGAGCCGGGGGAGGACATCTTTGCCCGTACTCGAAGCGGGGCTGACAACGAGCTTATAGCCGCCACTGCGCACTACCTGTTCGATAACCGGGGTCCAGCGCTCGGCCAGGGCGTGATCGAGCCCCGGGGCCTCTGCCAGGAGCACCCTGTCGGCCCCCAGACGGGTCAGGTATGAACTCTGGCCGCTCAGGTCGTCGCCCAACGCAATGATGGTGTAAGCGCCACCGGTGAAGGCAGCGACCCGGGAGGCAAAGGTGACGGCCGAGTTTGTCGATTTCTTGACCTCACCGTCGAGTATCTGTGCGATCACAAGTACTTTATCCATGTCTGTTTCCTTTCGCTAAAAGACCCGTGCCTCTTGCTTCAGCCTCTGAACGAGCTCCTCAACCGAGTCCACGATCACACCGGCACCGCGAACCGCAGGTGGCGCAAAGGAGATCGTATTGACCCTTCTATTGGTATCCACTGCCAGTTCCTTTAAACTGAATCTTTCAAAGGGCTTTTTCTTGGCCTTCATGATCCCGGGAAGTGAGGCGAACCGTGGGCCCTCCCGATCAAGCTTTTCAGGCGGGGTCACATTATTATTGACGCCTCCTGGGGTCACGATTCGCACGTCAACCGAAATCACGGCCGGAAACTTCACCGTAACGGCCACACATCCCCCGTCTACCTCCCGGGTGACAACGGCCCGGGAGAGGTCGGGGGGGGTCTCGATCCGGCCGGCAAAGGTGGCCTGGGGCCAGCCCAGGATCCCGGCCAGGATCTGGGCGGTCTGGTTGGAGTCGCCATCCACGGCCTGTTTACCCATGAGAACGAGCCCCGGCGATTCCTTCTCGGCCAGCCTGGCCAGGGTGCGGGCGACCACCGTCGCATCCAGGTCGTGGTCCTCCCCGGCGACCAGGATCCCACGGTCAGCACCCATGGCGAGGCACCATAGTACCTGGTGGGCGGCTTCTTCCGGCCCTATGCTGACGACCACAATCTCACCGCGCCTTTGGCCCGTGGCTGCATTCTCAAGCAGCCTGAGGGCAGCTTCGACCGCATATTCGTCGAAGGGATTGGGCTTCCATTCGAGCCCCTTCGTATTGATGGCCTTACCATTGTTATTGACGCTTACCTTGTCGACATTGTCAGGGTCAGCGACCCGTTTCATTGGAACTATGATTTTCATGTATATCTCCTAATTGAACCTCCGGGAATTTCTGCAATTCAAGGCCCAAAGTTCGCTTGTCTCACCGCTTTATCTCTTGAACAAGGGCATGAGGTCCTTCGGCAAGCCGGTCATCGTCTCATGAATAGATTGCAGTGAATTGAGTAGACGGGTATACATCATTGCAAGTCCGATATTCTGCCCCAATATAAGTAGAGAGTCTACGTCACGCTCAGAGATGTCCCAGATTTCGTTATGGTATAGCCGTAACACTCCCACAGTCTCACGGTAAAACAGAATTGGAACAGAGACGATCCCCCCGATGCCCTCCTTTATGGCATCCTGGGGATACTGCAGACGATCCGTCTTGGTTATGTCTCTGATCACGGCTGGCTCTCCCTTCAATGTGGATGCGATACTCTTGTCCGCCATGATCGGTCCCTTGTTCAAATAGGCGATGCTCAACCCAAAGCTGGCCAGGACTTCAAGCTCTTCTGTCTCCGGGTTGAGAGCAAAAATCGTGCAACCCTTGATTTCAAGGGCCCCGACCAGCAACTGGGCCAGGTGATTGGCCATGATTTCCATATTATCAGATTCTGCAATGGCCCTTGTTACTGTCTTAAAGATATCCATGCTGATTTTATCTTCCCCATCCATAGGATTCCTCCTTGCTGGTTATATGCCATGTCTTGAGGCCAGACCGGATTATGTGACAACGCATGAAGACATAACGGACCTGATCCTCAGAAAAACCGTTTTCTAGGAGTTTTTGCGCGGCTGCTTTGAGGCCGGCCTCCTGGTCTTGAATCCTTTGGGCGAGGGAAATCAGACCCTCCCTTAACCTGCCCATGACCGGACTGTCCTTGGTCTCGATTTCGGGAGGAGGCGTGTAGGCATGGAAAAGAGTGATTTTAACATCCTTCAAATGGGCAAAATGCCGGATGATAAAATCCAGTGCCCTCTGATCATAGTCAGTAAACTTAAAGGGCAACAGTATCTTTTCTCTGACCATTTTTTAACCTCTTTTTTCCTGGGGCCTATGTATTCCCGTCCCTAAATATTCCAAGCCGCAAAAAAGGATGATAGCCGGGGGGCCTTATTCGGCAATGTGCCTGAAAAACCCTTGCGGCCGACCTTGCCCCTGATGAGGTCTTTCCCCGCACTGCTTTTTTATTGATACCACAGTGTAGCATAAAACTCAAGGGAAACCTTTTGGATACCAAAAATGGCGTACCCGAGGCCTTTGAGTATCCTCTTAAAAGGTCCAGTCGCGTACAGCAATAACTCTCCCAGACCAGCAAGGACCTATATGCACAGGCGACCCGTATGAAAAGAAGAGCACAGCAGCTGGTGACGAAGAAAGCGGTTTTTCATCTTCAAGATAGACCACAATTTCCCCGGCCTTTCATGAACGCAATCAACTATCTTCTCACACGACAGGGGCTGGCGCTCCGCATCCAGCAGCCTTACCTCATGTCCGGCATCTCGGAGTGGGCCACCGACCATCAAGAGACCCAGGGGAACCTGATGACCGGTGGCCAGGCGGGAGGTGAGAGTCAGATAAGGGGGGTTGATCAGGAGGATCTTTAGTGCCACTATCACGCGCCCTTTGCAAAGGCACAGCGGGGATAGGCACATTCGGGACAGCCGCGACAGAGACCTCCATGGCCCAATAATGCGAGTTCTTTTTTCCCAATCTTCTCTCCGGCGAGAATTCGCGGCAACACCAGATCCAGGGCGGTTACCTTGTGATAGAGGCCGCAGGCAGGGACACCCAGGAGTGGCACGCCTCCCAGATAGGCCACAAGAAACATGGCGCCGGGAAGTACGGCTGCCCCATAATAAACTTCCTCTGCCCCGGCCAGTCTAATCCCGTGACGGGTTACATCATCGGGGTCTACACTCATCCCTCCACTTAGCAGGAGCAGATCGCAACCCCGGTCCAGGTGCGAGCCAATGGCCTGGCCTATGGCCTTTGCATCATCCGGGGCAAAGTTGAGAGCAGCCACCTCCGATCCCAGGACCGTAAGCTTCTCAGTGAGGATAGGGGCAAAGCGATCCTCGATGAGTCCGTTGTAGACCTCGTTCCCGGTGATAATGAGGCCTGCACGGGCCTGTCGAATAGGCCGAATCGATAGCACCCACCCGTTCTGCCGGGCGATGGCTGCGGCCCGTTCTATGGGGGCCCGTTTCATAACCAGGGGTATGGCACGTGTGGCTCCGACCAATTCACCCTTCTTGACCAGCGTGTGGTTGTGAAGGGTGGCGCACATGACCTCATCCACCATGTTAAAGGCAGCAATGGCGAGAGTGTCCACAACAAGCACACCGTCACTCCCCGCATATAGACTGATCTTTCCCTCCTGCGGGTCATCTTCCCAGACGATACCCTCTCCTGCCAGGGCCTGGGCGAGGATGGTGGCTGCCTCGTTTTCGTGGATCTCATCTTTTTCAAGGTCGATGACATATAGGCGGTTCTTGCCCAGTCGCTGAAGACGACAGATCTCCTCTTCACAAATGGTGTGGCCCTTCCGAAAGGCCGGACCCTTGAATTCACCAGGGCGGATTTCGGTTATGTCGTGCGACAGGACAGTGCCGATCGCCTCTTCCAATGTAATCGTCTTAAGCATAAGCTCATATCCTCCGTTAATGGATTGCGGGTCCTTTGACCTCTTCGGAACATGGCTCGCGGACGTAGCGCTGGTGGCGTTCCTGGGGCGCCCAGTTCATATCAGGGAATATTATCTCGCGGGCATCTTTGAAATAGGCCCCGTGTGCGCAGGGTCGACAAAGTGTGATGCCATCTATGACAATCTCGCGGTGATCACGGACAACCTGGCCGCAGTGCGCGCAGGAGATCTTGCTTCGGGTCGGTCCGGGTAGGTCGGATTCATCCAGGGGGACTTGGACCTCCTGAACTCGAAAAAGGACGCTATCCGGCATTCGCTTGTATGCTTCCAGTTGTTGCCGAGACTTATTGAAA
Source organism: uncultured Desulfobacteraceae bacterium (assembly GCA_964639275.1). Taxonomy (GTDB): domain Bacteria; phylum Desulfobacterota; class DSM-4660; order Desulfatiglandales; family Desulfatiglandaceae; genus CAZXCQ01. The sequence goes on from CAZXCQ010000020.1 coordinate 11,601, forward strand.
ACCTCAGGTGCGTAAAATGGGGCAAGGTCCCTTGACTCCTCAGTAGAAAGAACCCGGAACGCCTTGCCGGTTTCCAGGTTGAGAAATGTGGCGGCCATGATCCCGTAGTCCATAAATTTGAGTGAGCGTCGTCCCAGTTTGACATGGGTGATATGGGCAACCGCATCAGCGGTACATCGGTCCATTTCCACATAGACGATGAGTTTCTTGATCTGATCGTAAGAGTCTGGGTCGTCGAAGCCGATGAGCCTGCGTCCCAATATGGCCATACGTACCCCAACCACCTGGCCCGGACAGAGATGGCCGTGAGTGGCAGCCGAGGAGGCCAGCAGCTTATCGAAATACTCCATGGGTCTTTCCTTTGCTCAGTGACTTGTCCGGCCCCAGTTTGCCATTACCCTGCAACCCTGATGCATATGTTAAATTTAACATAATAGAATTCCCTAAAAAGGGAGGCGATGGGTCTCCCCCCGTTGATTTCAGCAAGAGCTGTGCCACGAAAGCGGGTTGGGCGATGTCTTGAAAGGGGTCTTTTGATGGCTTAAGGGGGACGAGGGCTTAACTATCTGAAACAAAAATCGAATTAGCTCTGGACTGTAAAGAATGTCCGGGCCAAAACAGACGAAGGCGGTATATCCCCGTATCAGAGGGATCCAAAACGCTCTCAACCACCTGTACACCTTATGGACATCATTGCAGGGTGCACTTATCTTATTTAGTGAAAACGTATACTTGTTCGTGTACGTAATCCGTACACCAATTTTCCCCGCAATACAGTATTGATGCTTCCATAAGAACTCATCAGCAGTCCCCATATTGTCATTGCCCTGTCGCCTGCCCCCGCGAAGACGGGAATCCAGAAGATCAGGCCAACAAGGCATTTGCCCCGCTTTATTGAGAAACGTAAATTCCTCCTTGACACTCAAGTAAGGCTTGCCTATGCTGCGAACCCGAAAAAGGAAATCCTAGGGAACCGCCGCTATCGAGGGCAGCAATGGCAACCACCTTGCATGTTCGGTCCAGGGGAACAGACTTGAAGCGGAAGCTAGGCAGACCTTCAAAAGGTCAAACGAGATAATGCGCTTGCTCATCACCTGAAATAGATTGAAAGGATCAAGAAAATGGTCACAGAGGAACCCCGATTGCTGGGTCAACGAATCAGGCAGGCACGTGAAAAAAGAGGTCTCAGCGTCCAACAACTCGCCGACCAGGCCGGTTGTTCGGACGAGTATCTGGAGTGGGTCGAGGATGGTCAGGTTGAGCCGTCCGTAGCCCTTCTGATCCAGCTGGCCAGGACCATACACCTCGATTCTGGCACCTTCCTGACAATGCATGATACGACGGCCCAGCGGCTCGAGGAGGCAGCCAGACGGACAGAGCACTATTCGTACAAGACCCTCACGCCCCCCGAGGCCGACAAACATCTCATGGCCTTTTCTGTGGTGATCCCGGCAAAGACTGACCACAAGGGCGTTCGTTACAGGCACGAAGGCGAAGAGTTTGTCTACGTCGTTTCAGGTGAGGTGGAGATTACTGTCGATAAAGACAGAAGAAGACTTTGCAAAAAGGAGTCCCTACGATTCAACGCTTATCTTGATCACCACCTATCCAACCCCGGTGATAAGGAGTGCGAGTTGCTCGTCGTCCTTTACATTCCTTGAACTCAAAAATGGATAGGTAGTTCACGGTTTAATGCCCCGACATACTATTTGCTTTGGCCAAGGCAAGGATGGCTGCCGCTCAGGACCGTAAACCACCCGAAAGATCAACTCGGGGGAAGGGAGAAGGAGTGATGAGGCCACTTTTCTTTCAGCGGCAGAAATTTTTCTCCCAGTGTGTAAGCCATCAAAAAGGCACTGAAAATACCTGCAATAAGTAAAACCTCCATAAAGGTCGGGAGATAGGAAGGCAGACCCCCCTTGACGTTGGGGTAGATCTGACCGGCCACGATGAAATTGTATCTCATGACGAACGCACCGATAAGCACCATCAGGGAGGCAAAAAATACACCCCGGAGACTCCTCTTTTTGGCTGCCCAGAAGAGAAGACAGACCGGCACCACACTCATAAGCCCGACTTCGAAGATCCAGAAGCCAGGTCCGAAAGGCCCCTTGAGGAGTAACATCACAGGCCCCTGTCTTGCCGGGTCGTAAAGACCGGTGCTCAGGCGGTAGGCGGTCAACACAAGGCCTGCAACCAGGACCAGGGCCAGCACCTGTGCCATCTCAAAGATAAGGGCCTTGACCGGGGGAGTCATCCGTTCACCCCTGGTCCGGTAGGTGATGATAGTGACGGCCAGAAGCAGTGCATAGCCGGAAAAGACAGCCGAGAGAAGAAAGTAGATGGGATAATAAGGCCCGTACCAGAGGGCCCGTGATTCGGAATGGGCAAAGACCGAGCCCAGCATGGTAAGGGCCGATACGCCCGTCACAAATGCCAGTGCGCCGACGATCCTGGGCAGCCTGGGATCCCTCAACAGGGTGCCCAGACGCCAGTCTTCTAGCTTTTTGAGGGTCACCAGATTGAAGAAGGTCCTCTCCAGACCATCGGTCCCCTCGGCGCGCTTGGACAGGTCCGGTCGGATGAGTAGCCAGAATTCGACGGTCACGATAATCAGATAGATATTGTACAGGGCCCCCATCCAGGCGATGGCGGAGCGGAAGTTGGGAGAGATCATATTGTAAAGGAGGGCCCGCTCCGGATGGCCGAGGTGAAGAAGGATGTAAACGAGGCCGAACATGATACTCGTCAGCGACAGGAAGATGATCCGCTTGGCCATCATCTCATAGCGCCGCATGCCGAATACCGCACCCAGGGAGTTGATGATGCAAAGGCCTGATCCCGCAACCACCAGCCAGGTGTATGCCGCGATCAGTGTGGCCCAGGGGATATGGATCGAAAACTCCAGGATCTCCATGCTTGTGAAAAGCGAGGCCAGAAGGGAGTATCCTGCCAGAAGGCTCATGGCTGCAAGCACGCTGAGCCAGATATAGAACCGCGGCGATCGCTCAATGTCATATACGATAAGGGCCGCCGCGTAGATCAGTGAAAGGCCAACCGCCAAAAGGCCCAAACCAGCCAGAAGGATCAAGACAACCAGTCCGCCAATCCACATGACGATGCGCTTTGAGCGCTCCTGGGTCACCACAGGCTTCCTGATGTATTGCCTAGCGGTCGTGTTCATCGCCTTCCTTATCCCGGTCACGGGTCTTTAAGGCGTAGAGGTACATTACCCCCGCCATCAGTGAGGCGGCCAGGAGCCCGGAACTCGTAATCCGGATCTTGTCCAGACCCTGGTTGACCACCTTCGGGGGTGCCACCACGAGTCCCAGATTCTGGGGTCTGGTGGGGAGAATCGTCAGGACATCTGTTCCACCCGCTTCCGTAAGCCCGAGGATGTAACTCGGGTAACTCAGCTGTTGGAGTCTCCTCCGTGCCCGCTTTACTATCTCATGTCTGTAATCAAAAGATAGCGCGCCCACGGGACAGGCGGCCACGCAGGCGGGCTTCATATAGTTGAGAAGCGGGATCCTGTTATAGCAGAGGGTGCATTTCCTGGTGACCCGCTTTCTAAAGTCAAAACGGGGGATCTTGTATGGGCAGGCCTGAAAACAGTAACGGCAACCTATGCATTTATCTTCATTGATAACCACCGGCCCCTGGGGCAACTTGGTGATGGCCGTTACCGGACAGACCCCGGCACACGCCGGTTGCTCACAGTGCTGGCACTGCCACTTGACATAGGTCCGCTGATCGCGGTTCATGGACTGGGTACGGAGGTTGACCACCGTCCAGGTGTTGCCAGTGAGAGAGGTTTCCCTGTCTGTAAGCTCTTCGTATCTGTCGATTTTCAGGTTGTTCCATCGCTTGCAGGCAGACATGCATCTCTTGCACCCGATACATTTGGTTGTGTCAACGAGCTTGCCGTATGGACGGGTCTCTGCCATAGCGGTGCTGGCAGATCCCAGCACGGCATAGGCCGGAGCGCCTGCCAAAAGCCTCAGAAAATGTCGCCTGTCAATCTTTGCGGGCACATCTCTCATTGTGAGTTGGTGTCAACGGTCCTGTAGCAAGTCCTGTCTCATAGGCCCTTAGGGCCTTGCAAACGACAACATGTTGTAACAAACAGAAGGTTTCAGGTTTCAGGATTTGGTGTTTACTGAACCCTAAATCCCGCTTGCTGATCTGGCTGCGGCCGAAGGCCTGCTTTGGGTTATCACTGGGCTTCCCCTTGAGTCCCGTGAACCATGAAGGGTCTGGGCATATCAGCCTTTTTTGCTGCTTCCAGAAAGGCCACCAGGTCCTGAAGCGGTGTCTCCTTGTGATGATGACAACTGGTGCACGAATTGGGTTGCTTATCAACGCCCCCTGCCCTGAGACTGGCCTCGGGCGAGATAGATCTAAAGGTGTGGCTTCGAGCATCCCCTGCCTCTCCGATGGTCGCCACCATGGGCATATGGCAGGCGACACAGCTGCCAAAGGTGTGGATACGGTGGACCGAGCGATACCGTGGCGCAATATGGCAACTTCGGCACAACTGGTCGCCAAACAGCCGTGTCGTCGCGGTTGTGACATCGGGCAGGCCGGCGAATTCCCCGGTAAATACCATCTTGGATCTGCTCTTGTGGACCCCATGGCAGGTCACACAGACCACCCCGACCTTTGCATGCTGGCTTTGCTTCCAGTCGAGATACTGCTGGTTGCTGTACCTGGACTCGCCGCTCGGCCAGAAGTATTCAGGGGTGGTCGTTGGACTGGCCTCTTTAAAATATAGTCTTATGTTGGCAACTCCTCTCACCTTCTGATATTGGGCGGGGTATGCGTACTTTCCGGTCTTATCCCGGCCCCGGGTGTGGCAGGAACCGCATATCTGAGCCGCCTCGGCCGGGGTCAGACGACCGGCCTGGATAATGGTCGGGATCTCAAAACCGGGAACGGCCTCGATGTGGTTGCTGCCAGGGCCGTGGCAGGACTCGCAGCTGATGCCCATCTCCACAAACGATTTCTTCTCCGGCCTTACCCCGGTGGCGTGGCATCCGGCACATTCCCGGAACCACACCCTTTTGTCCGGGTCGTCCGGGAAATAGGCCTGCCACTTCCCGGTAGGGACGTTATACTGGGCGGGGAATACGATGAGATCCCGCCCCTTCTTTTCCAGATATTGCTGTTTCCACTGGCTCCCCAGGGTATAGTCTACCTCTTTCTCGCTAAACTTCCTGACGCCATTGGGTGTCTGAAAATCGCCGATAACTGCTGCCGGGTCAGTCTTGACATCTTGCATCATTCTGGAGTGAAGCGATGTCCTCCATTCGAGATATGTCCTTTCATGGCACTTCTTGCAGGCCTCGGAGCCCACAAATGTGGCACCGGTCCTGTCTCTGAATTTGCCCTCAAGCCTCACCTCCTCCTGGCCCAACTCCCTTTTGAGGGCGATGGTTGTGACAATGATGACCGCCAGTGCGAGGGCGAAGAACGAGCCGATTATCAACGGTATCTTAGGAATGTTTTTCATCCTCAAAACTCCCGGGCGTCGCTAACCGACACCGTCTCAAACATTGTTTCCCAGTGCCCCACTTTCAAGTCTTACGGACGTCTGATAGTCAAACTCAATAAATCTCTTGGTCACAGAGGCCAGGGTCCGGTAAAAGGACAACTCGGCGGCCGTGATGACCTTATCGCAAAAGGCGGGGACCCAGCGAATGAGGTGCTCGTCCAGGAAACGGCGCTCCATGTCAAGGCAGCGCTGCGCACCCTCCTCATCGCCTTTTGTCCAGGCATTTTCTTCGCGCCGGGTAAGGGCCTCAAGGAATTCCAGTTGCACACTGATATGGTCGGGCAGGCCCCGATACCCGGTCTCGTATCGGAGCCCTGTCCCCTCAATAGACTTCTTGACCTCCACGGTGGCAGGACCCCATAGTTGCCCCCACTGGCCGTCCTCCCGCTCGTGATGAACCGATTCGTGGGGAGAGATATGCCTGCCCGGGCCAAGAAAGAGCCGGGCATACTCGACAGCCATCTCCTCCAGGAGCTCACCCTCTGGACGGCCCAGGAAGTCATCTTCCAACTCGCCTCCCCATTGGGAAAGGAGATCGAGGAGTTCGGGACTCCTGATCTCCTCAAGGAGATCAGGCGTGAGCTCCTGTCTGTACAGCATGGCCAGAAGGCCGTAAACATTGGCCCTCTGGCTGGCCAGGCTGATCATCTCCGACCTCTCGGTTTTGTCCATTCCGGTCGCCTCCTGGATTGCCTAGGCCTTACTCACCTTGACAACCGTGTCCCAGCACTGCTGCCCATTGACGGGATTGGGTCTGTTGGGGAAGAGCCAGTTGGGGTGGACCCCGTGTTCCTTCCACCATATGAGTTTGAGGTCCGGATCATCGTCGCTGCCAAAGGGCGCCTTTTTGCCCGAGGCGTACCGTCCGTATTCCCAGTGTCCCATATGATGCGAGATCGTCACCACACCCGGCACCACGGCCTCGGTCACCATGGCCGTGGTTGTGACCTCGTTGACCTCGGATTTCAGCCTGATCTTGTCACCGCTCTTGATCCCCAGACCCCTGGCCGTCTCGGGATTTATCAGGGCCGGGTTTTCGTGATAGATCTCTGTCAGCCATTTGCAGTTGGCAGAGCGTGAGTGGATATGGACCGGGATCTTGTAGGTCTCCAGGACAAGATCCCCCGGCCCCATTTTTTGGTAGTCAGGGTTATCCCGGTAGGTGGGAAGGGGTGCAAAGCCCTTGATCTTGAGCAGTTGTGAATAAAGCTCGAAGTAGCCGGACTTATTGACCTTGTCCGGCTTAAATCCCTTATAGACCCTGTCGTTGATCTTCTGGCCGACATACCCCTTGTAGGCGTGCTTTGTCCTGGTATAGCCCTTTTCTTTGGCCTCTGCCTCGCTCCTGGCATCGGACTTCTTCCAGTTCCAGTAAACGCCGGTAGCCTCGTCATAGATCACGCCATCCTTCTTGAGGTCTTCATCCCTGGTCTCTTTCTTGTAGCCGTAATAGTGGGGTTTGGCGTTAGGGTCATGCCAGACCCCGTTTTTTTTCATATATTCGAACCCACCCGCCTCCTTGACCTCCGGGGTCATTTCGCACGACATCTTTACAAACTCCTCGGCCGAGCTAAACCCCAGGGGGAAACCCATCCGATTGGCCAGATCGCAGACCACATCCTTGAAATCACGGGATTCGCCAAGGGGTTTTACAAAGGGCTGGCGCAGATAATATTCGGGTATCTGTGCCGGGGAGACATGGTCCTCCCAGTCCCACCATTCCAGGTAGGAGGGATTGGGGAGGATGAGATCGGCGAGCGATGCCGATTCATCGTAATAGGCATTGGCGGAGACCGTAAAGGGGATCAGGCTCTCGTCCTTGAGGATATCGATGTTCTCCTGACAATTGCCGTTGGCATAGACCGGGGTGTAACAATACCACATGTAGACATCCGGCCGTCCCCACTTGCCATCCTTGATCATGCTGAGGACCTGGTGACTCACGTGATGGGTGGGATAGGCCACGGTGCCGGGGAAGCCGTCGAGGATCTTGAGTTTTTTGGCCATGGGTTTATCTTTTGGGCCCTTGGGGTACTTCCACTTGGCCCCCACGGCCCTGCAACGGCCCCCGGGGTTGTCGATATTGCCGGTGATTGCGGCGAGCATCTGGGCGGCCCGTTCGGTCTCATTGCCGTTTAAGTGGGCGATGGCGCCCCGGTAGGAGATGAGACAGGCGGGTTTGGTCTTGGCAAACTCAATGGCCAGGGCCTTGATCTTGGCCGAGGGTACGCCGCTGACCTTTTCCGCCCACTCCGGGGTATACCGGGCGAGGTGGGCCTTGAGGCTGGCCACCTTTTCTTCGGTGGTGGCGTTCGGGTCTTCTGTGGCCTTGATGAAGGTGAAGAATTCCTTGTCGTAGAGCCCGGCCTCCATGATCTCCCGGCACATGGCCAGGAGCACGGCTCCGTCGGTACGGGGGCTGACGGGAACCCATTCGGTGGACCTGGCAGCGGTATTTGACAGCCTGATGTCAAAGGTGACCGTCCTGACCCCCCGTTCAGCCATGGCCCTCACCAGCCTCTGGGCCTCCGGGATGTGATTGGTGTGGGCCTCAAGGACAGCGCTCCCGAAATTGAGAACGAACCCGGTCTTGTCAAAGTCCCAGTTGTCGTAATGTTTTCCCCAGGTCAATTCCTGGGCCGTCCACTTGCCCCCCTCGCACACTGCGGTATGGTTGCCGATGGTGCCGGTGCCGTAAGCTGCCAGAAAATCGCTCTTCACGATCTTACTGGATGAACCCTTCATGCGGCCGTAATGGAACATAAACTTCTCTGGATGGCCCTCATCGCGAAGCTTTTTTAGACGCCCTGCCAGTTCGGTCAGTGCATCGTCCCAGCTGACCCGCTTCCACTTGCCTTCACCGCGTTTGCCGACCCTCCGCATGGGATAAAGGACCCTGTCCGGGTCATAGAGCTGGTTGATACCGGATCCGCCCTTTGCGCAGATCTTTCCCAGGCTGCGGATCGAGTTGGTCTGTCCTTCCAGCTTGACCAGCCGGCCGTCCTCCACATATCCCACGAGCGGGCAGCGGGTCACACACGACCAGCATGCGGACGGGATCATTTTTCTTTCAACCCCGGTTGCGGGTGAGAAATCCTTTCCCCCTTCCAGAAAGTTCACTGTTCCGGCCAGGGCGCGGGATGTCAGTTTATTTCCCAGCGCCAGGACAGCGGCCCCGGCAATGCCCAACTTAAAAAGGTCGCGGCGAGTCATATCTCGTATCATGTCATCACCTCCCTAAAAGTAGATCTGGTCCCTGATGGTATCGTTTTTTTCGAATTTCTTCTTGGCCACCGCCATCTTGCCAAGCGCCCCATTAGGATCGATATAGAAACAGTAGGGATTTGTGTCTTCCCCGGGGAGCAGGGTCGTGTCTTTGCGTTTTTCCACAAGCCCGAATTCCTTGGTCAGCTTTGAGATCGGACTCTCTGGATCGTTCAGATCTCCGAAAATACGGGCCCTGCCAGGGCATATGTTGACGCAGGCAGGAACAACCCCATTGTCGATCCGGTGCCGGCAGAGGGTGCACTTTGTGATACCGTTCTTGGTGGAATCCTTGCCAGAGATAAGGAATTTGTTAAAGGCCCGGGCTCCGTAAGGACAGGCGACGATGCATTTGCCACACCCAGTACAATACTTATTTTCGTAAAGGATAAGACCGTCAGGCCTTTTGTAGGTCGCCCCTCCCCGGTAACGGATCTTCTCCCCGCCGGGTGTGATGAAAACCCGCCGGTCCTTGGGGTACTCCGGACACTCCTTGATGCATGGCGGGATCTGATCCTTTTCGTTGCCCTCACACTGGTTGCACAACCGGGGTAAAAATAGTTTCTCGGCCCCTGGGAATTTTCCTATAACCTCGCCGTAGACGGCAGTGTTCCATGCCCCCAGGGGGACGTTGAATTCCGCCTTACAGGCGATGGTGCAGGACCGGCATCCGTAGCACCGCCTGAGGTCAATGACCATGGCCCACCTCGGGGCCTTGTCACTGGCTGCAATAGCCCTGCCGGTCGGCACAAAACCAGTGGCGGTGGCCAGCCCGACGGCGCCCGCCCCTTTGAGCACCTGGCGTCTCGTGGGAGAAAACCTGTCAGTCATGATTACCTCCTCCTTCCTTGATTTCATAAAGTGTTTACAACTACCCTAATGCAGACAAGTCGGAACCAAAAAAGTCTCACGCAAAGCCCCCAAGCTCGCAAAAAAACAAAATAAGATACGCCCGTTGACCCCTTTGCGTTTTTGAGAGTAATTGATCCTCGTCAACAAAACATCTCTACACCGAATTTTCTCAATAATTACCAGTAAACATGTTTATTGTCAGAAAGTCTGGATTCCGGCTGGGGTTTATCCCGTATTTGATACGGGCCCGGAATGAGGTTAAGTTAGACTCTCTTGTCATTCCGGCGAAAGCCGGAATCCAGGTGTCCTCCCCCTAATTATTGAGATGTTACTCCACACTTTGCGGGGAAGTTAGAAACAAAGGCTCTAATCCTTTTGAAGATCGTCAATTAAGTCTTCGAATTTGTTTATGGCCGCATCGATCAGGAGCATTGAGTACTTCCTGTTATGGATCCCATTGCCATATAGGACCAGTCGCAGGTTCTCCTGACCCTCATGAAGGGCCTTCCGCACCTCGGCCAGTTTGGCAGGCGTGAGCGTGGACTCCTTTTTTGCCAGCGCCTCCACCGCCCTTTGTTCTGTTTCTTTTGCGAATTTTGTTTCCCTGGCCAGCTCTGCCTTCCAGCCTTCAAGCATCTTTTGGTGGTCCTTGGTATGGCAGGCCACACAGGTCTTACCCGTGGCCTTCATGACCCTGTTGCCCCTTTCGCCGATGGTCTTCTCCGCATGGCAGGCCATACAATCGGCCCTGACCTTATGCATGGGATCCGGTGCCCCCATGACCCCTTTACGTTCCGCACCGGCGATAAGGAGTCGCTGATAGTGATGCGGGTCGGCATGACAGGCCGAACATCGTTCTTGCGTGGAATGCTCTTTCAGGAGCTGGTTGAGATCCACCTTGGTATGTCCGATGGGCCGGTGACAATCGAGGCATCGGGAGTTCTTTAACGTCACGTGCTTCTCATGCATCAACTTTTTGTTGCCGGATTCTTTGAGATCCTTCTCCTTGTCATGGCACGCAAGACAATTCTCCTTTTTTGTGCGGCCTGCACCCAGGACCAGCGTGGTCTTGAGGACGTTGTCTTCGAAAAAGGCCTCGTAAGTGGCTCCACCAGCGGCCTGGATGAGATCATAATGACAGCTCCCGCAAGAGACCTTGGCCTTTTCGAGTATCTCATGCGTGATCGGTTTCTGACCCGAGGTCTGGATCGGTTTCTTGGGCAATTCGTGGCATAGATTGCATTTGCCCCTCCCCTCGTTGAATTTGGTGTTCTTGAAGTGACAGAGCTGACACGAGGCCTTGGCCACCTGAAAGTGCTTTTCTGGCGTCTCGTGCTGGTGACAGCTTGTGCAATTGACCTGCTGGCCCTCGATCTGATTCTTCTTTTCGAGATGCGGCTGATGGACAAAGGGTACCTTTTCCGTGAACTTGATCTTCTTTGTCTTAAACTTGTCTTCGGGCTTTCCGTGGCAATCGGCGGTCATACAGCTGGCATCAACGATCCTTGGCCTTGTTAACACGGTCTCGCCGCCGAGGGGGAGGTAGGAAAAGCGCTCCGGTGGTTTCTTTGGTATATGGGTAATCTCGGTGACAGTCTTGCCTTTTACCGGTGGATAATGGCACTCGATGCAGGCGTATTTATTGTGCTTGTCAGTCTTCCAGGTCTCATAGCCCTTTGTGATGATGTTGGGATAGGTCAGGACATGACAGTACCCGCAAAATGACTGGGGTTCAGGGATTTTCGGCTGGGGAAGCTCGGTCTGGGTCAAAGGGTTTGTCTCGGCCTCAAGGACAGCGCAAGTGACAATAAGGATCGCCATCAGAGTAAGAATGAGAATAAGACTACTTATCTTCTTGCCGGCCACGCTCAGATTCCTCTCCTTTGTCCTTTGGTCGTCTCCCCGGGTTCATCCCCGTTTTGACAAAAGCTCTTGATACAATAGATGAGCTCGTCAAGGTCCAGCGGTTTTCTGAGACAAGCACAGATATCGTCACTCATTGCCTGCTCCAGTTCAGGATGGTAGGAACTGCTCGACAGCCCCATAATCCGCAGTCCGGGGTGTTGCCTTCTGAGGTCCTTGATTGAACGGTTGTCAACAGGGAGGGAATCCAGATCCAGAATGACCACCCGGCAGGCGGTTTTCTGGATGATCTTTTCCAGGTCGTGGAGTGAATGGAGACTGACAGTTCCATAGTTTTGTTGCTCCAGAAGGATGCACAGCCTGTCACACTCCTCTTTGTCGGCGTCGACCACTACTATCGGCTTGTTCATCCGGACTACCCCGGCCTGAAGTCTTTTCTTTTTTTTCGTGCTGGCCTTTAGGCGATATGATCCATTCTCAGCAAATCGTGTGCCGGTCAGGCAAATTGGAGGCCTTGAGGGGATGTATCCAGGTGTTGATGGAGGTAAATCTGAGTTAAGTCGTTGAAATGAAAGATAAAGATGATTTCGAATAAGGAAGCACCTTTGATGTTGAGCAAGGCGGGGGACCTGTATCGAAGGAAACGCCTGCAGAATGAATCATTGGAATCTTGTACGGAATATGAACATGATACCCTTAGAAGCAGGATTTTCTTTGTGAATAGATATGGTTACCATGTGTATGGAATTTATACATTGTTGTCTTCCGGTGCACACCTTGCCGAATTCCAGACAGTTCCCGCCCGCCCGCAAAGGTCTCGCGCATGGTTTGGGCTTGGGATTTCAGGGGTGGGAGAGGCGTATTCTGCTTCAGATTATTGGGGGGCCAACAGCTAATGAACGATGTGCTCAGTGATCCGATGCCTCTTGAGCTTACCATATAGTGTGCTGCGGCTGATTCCCAGTCGCTCAGCAGCCAATTTCTTGTTCCACTGGCAATCTTCAAGGACCTCTCTGAGCAGGGCCTTTTCATTTTCCTCGATGGTGGTGTAGGTTCCAGGCGGGGCCACGGTGAAATTGCTATTGCGAAGGGCAGAAGGAAGATCTGAAATCTCTATCCGGTCACTTTTAGCAAGGACAGTGGCGTGTTCGATGCTGTTTTCCAGTTCCCTGACATTGCCCGGCCAGGAGTACTCCAGGAGGAGACGCATGGCCTCGGAGTTCAATCCTCTAATCTCTTTGCTCTGTTCTGTGGCAAATCGGCGCAGAAAGTGATGGGCCAGCAAAGTTATGTCGTTTTGTCGGTCTCTAAGAGGAGGGAGGTCGATGGGAATCACGTTAAGACGGTAAAGGAGGTCTTCCCGGAAACTGCCATTCTTGACCTCCATGAGGAGGTCCTTGTTGGTTGCCGCGATGATCCGGACATCGACCGAGAGGGTCTTTTCCCCCCCCAGGCGCTCAAATTTTCGGGTTTGAAGCACTCGAAGCAGCTTTATCTGGGCCGACGGGGCGATCTCGCCAATCTCATCAAGGAATACGGTGCCGCCGTCGGCCTGTTCAAAACGCCCGGATTTTTGTCGGATTGCACCGGTGAAGGCCCCCTTCTCATGGCCAAAAAGCTCGCTTTCAAGAAGGGTAACCGGATAGGCCGAACAGTTGATCACCACAAACGGCTTACTCTTCCGGCTGCTCCTCTGATGGATCGCACGCGCGATCAGTTCCTTCCCTGTGCCGCTCTCTCCCTGGACCAGGACAGTCGCATCAGTGGGGGCGATATCCTCTATCAATTTGTAGATCATTTGCATTTTGGGATCCTTGCCGATGATCCCGCTAAATTCTGCGGTGGTTTCTATGCGGTTCTTTATATCAAGGGCCTCTTCTTCCTGGACGACCGCCCGCTTGATAACACCCGCAGCCTGACTCAGGATCAAACCAACCAGCTCAATTTCCTGACCATCACATCGGCATGCTCCGGGACAACCGATAATCAGGCCCCCGACGAGCTGGTTATCCTGGTGGAGCGGAATGATGGCCTGGCGGGAAGCCGACTGAAAATATTTTGGAACAAGTGGAGGCTTCAGGGTCGTTTTTTTGTTACCGGCAAAAAAAACTTTTGTCTGATTTCCCAGGCAGGCAATGGCAGACCCGATGATCGCTTTTTCTCTAAAACCCTTTTTTTCGTCCGGTGACAGGGCAAAAAGGAGGTCCCGACCACTATTGAAGACCAAGAGAATCGTATGGTTACACCTCAGAATCTCCTGACTCCTCTTTACTAACCTGGACCCGATTTCATCCAGGCTCCGCAACGACCCGATTTCGCGAAGGATCCCGCAGGAGGTCCTGGTTTGATGATGGGCGCGTTCGAGGTCCATGGTCTGCTCTTCAAGCCTGTGGGTATATTCCTCTGTGCGGGCGACCATTTGATTAAAAGATGCCGCCAATTTCGCTACCTCGTCTTGGCCTCGCACCTGCACCCTCACATTTTGCTCCCCCTGGTCCACCCTCTTGGTGGCCTCTACCAGGGCCTCCAGTGGGCCGGTGATACGCCGGACAAAGAACAATGTTCCTATCACGGAGAGCACCAGAATTCCAAGAGTAAACCCGGCCATCTGCAACCACAATCGGCTCACCTGTCTTTGATAGTGTTTTTTGGAGAGCCCGAGACGCAATAGCCCCGCCTTTCCTCCGACAACAGGCCAGGCGATGTCCAGATAATGCTCGCCGGTGGTGGCGGCGATCTTTTGAAAACGGGGCTGATCACCGGAGGTGACCCGATTGGCATCGATCAAGGCTATGGGGATCCCTTTTTCAAAGGTGTGGGCAAGCACCTGACCCTCCCTTGAGATGAAGAGATAGGCAATGGCGGGATTGCTGTTGATCTGGTGGTTTAGCAGTCTTTGGAGAGCGACCAGATCATTTGTGAGCACCTTGTCCGCGGCCTCCAGGGCGACGGCATGACCCAGATTCTCTGCCTGCGCGGTCATGGTTTCGAAGAGGCTGCTGCTGTATCTGTGAGTGACCAAAAACGAAATCAACAGACCGCTGCCGATAACCACAGCGCAGACGGCGATCAGCAATTTGCTCTTAAGGCTTTTCGGGGCCATAAGACCTCCTGTTCTTCAGGGCCAGGGTTTTCTTCATCTCGCGAATGGGTTCGTACCATTCTTCCCGGGGCGCAACAAACTTGCTTATCCTCAGTTCCTCCAATATCTTTTGTCCATCCGGATCCAGGTGCATGGAAAAAAGCAGGTCCTGTGCGCGCTGCTTCAGTTTTGGGGATAGATGTGTGGAGGCGACCAGAGGTGGATTACCGTACGGATCGGACTTCTTGATGATCCGGGTAACCGAAGTGAGAGCTGGATTCCTATGGTTGTAATATTCCCAGATGAGTCCATCCACTGAGGCGCCGTCTACCAGCCCCCTGTTTACGGCCAGGATTGAATTGTCATGGCTGTAAGTATAAATGGTCTTCTTGAAAAAGGTTTCAGGGTCTGTCCCCATTTGGGCGAGCCAGTAGGCAGGCACCAGTTTGCCTGTATTGGATTCGGGATCAGTAAAGGCGAAAACCCGCCCCTTAAGATCTTGAAGGTTATGGAAAGGACCATTTTTGTTGACGATCAGGTAGGCGCGGTAAAAAGGGGTTCCTTGAACCTCGGGGGTTACGAGTAGTTCAAATCCGCCCTCGTCTCTTCCGGCAACATAGGGGCCCGAACAGATAAAGGCGAGGTCGATCTGGCCTATGGCCAGGAGTTCATTGATTTCCCCATATGTCTTTCTTTGGATGAGATGCACCTCCCGGCCAAGGCGGGCACCAATATAACTCAGGAGCTGGCGATAATAGGAAAAGGTCTCCTTTGGCGAGACCATGGCAGCGACAGCGACTTTTAGCTGTGTTCCTTCCTGCGGGGGGCTTGCGGATATCGGAAGCGCCCGGGTCTTCGAAAAATCAACGATTGCAACGTCGGGTTCATCAGTGCATCCATGGCCAAGAATCAGCAATGGAGTGATCAGCCAGCCAAGTAGGAGGGACGTCGCCTGATAGGGAGGTTTTGTGCGGGATTTTTCTTTCATTGACCACCATCCTTCGGAAAGACAGCTTTTTCTGTTGACAATAAGTACCACACCGTGGTAGCAATAATCAACCTTTTTTCGGGTCTATGGAAAAGGGCGGTTAGATACCCTATGGACGGCAAGGAATTTGCGTACTTCCGAAAGCGGCTGAGGAAGACCCAGAAAGAGCTGGCCCAGTTGTTTGGGACATCGGTCAAGGCTGTTCAGGGCTATGAGCAGGGGTGGCGATCTGTGCCGGCATATATTGAAAGACAGCTCCTCTTCCTGACGGCTATTTCGGGTGGGAAAAGTGATGTTTTGAAGCCGTGCTGGGTCGTAAAGAGTTGCCCCTCAGATCGCAAGGAAAAGTGCCCGGCCTGGGAGTTTCGCGCCGGGAAGATCTGCTGGTTTATCAATGGAACGATTTGTGAGGGGAGGGTCCAGAAAGACTGGAATGAAAAGATAAAGATATGTAAAAGATGCGAGGTATTTGCCCTGTCGCTTTCCCCTTAGGATAGGAGGTATATGATGAAAACCAGAATGGAGTCCGCTCATTTTAGTACGCGGGTAATCCACACCGCCCAGCTACCTGAAGAGTGGCACGGGTCCACCCTGGCCCCGATATTTCAGACGGCCTCACACCTGCATCCCACAGCAGAAGGTCTGAGCCAGACCTTTGCCGGGAAAAGGACCGATCACATATACATGCGGCTGACCAACCCTACCAATCGTATCCTGGAGGAAAAGCTGGCTGCCCTCGAAGGTGGAATGGGCGCGGTGGTCATGTCCTCGGGCATGGCTGCCGTCACAAACGCCTGTATGGCACTTCTGCGTGCAGGTGACGAGTTTGTGAGTGGCAATTCGCTTTTTATGTCCACCTATCTCCTTTTTGTCAACGTCTTTAAGAAGTATGGGATTACCGCCCGCCTGGTGGAGTCTACTGATATGGATGCCATCGAGGCGGCCATCAACCCCAAGACCCGTTTTGTCTATTTGGAGACCATCGGAAACCCCAAGATGGATGTCCCTGATCTGGGGCGCGCGGCCGAGATTGCCCACCAGAATGGTATCCCGTTGCTGGTTGATAACACCCTGGTCACCCCCTATCTCTGCCGGCCTTTTGAGCTGGGGGCGGATGTCGTGATTCATTCCACCACAAAATACCTGAGCGGGCACGGGGATGCCGTTGGCGGGGTTGTCATTGATGCCGGCAGCTTTGAGTGGGACGGCGAGCGGTTCCCCGATTTTAAGCCATTTATTGAACGGAAGGGCCAACTGGCCTATCTGGACAAGGTCTGGCGGGAACATCATATCAACTTCGGGACAACCCAGGCCCCGTTGCACTCCTATCTCACCATGATCGGCCTCGATACCCTGGCCCTCCGTATGGAACGGCATGTGGCAAATGCCCTAGAGGTGGCACGCTACCTGAGAGACAGGCCTGAAGTTCGCTGGGTCAACTACCCGGGGCTGGAGGATCACCCCTCTCATGCCACCGCCCTGAGACAGTTCGGGGGTATGGGGTTTGGCGGGCTTCTGGCCTTTGGCCTGTCTGATCAAGATGCCTGCTTTCGGTTTATCGACAATCTGAGGTTGATCTATCACCTGGCCAATCTGGGTGACTGCAAGACCCTGGTCATTCATCCTTACTCATCTCAATATGTCTCCTTTGATGATCCCACCAGGGAAAGCCTGTCGATTACCCCCGATTTGATCCGGCTGTCGGTGGGTATCGAAGCGATGGAGGATATCTGCAAAGATCTGGGCCAGGCGTTGGATAGGCTGAGGTGAGCCAAAGTGTTATAAAAAAATGATGTAACACTTTAGCCTTTTGAGAGCCGGGGTATGGGGATCCCGAACCCCCATACCCCTCTCCAGGTGCCAATTTTCAGAAAGCTAGATTGATGCAAAGTGATAAATTTAGGAGGATTGGAATTATGAACATAAACCCCGATTTTGTTGCACCTTGCGGTCTCTATTGCGGGGTCTGTGCCATTTATATCGCACACCGTGATAATAATCGCAAGTTCAAGGCGCGGTTAGTGGATCTTTACAAAGGGGAAGTTCCCGGCAAAGGTATTCTTCCCAATAGTGAAAACCTGACTATAGAAGATATTAAATGCCGTGGCTGCTTATCTGATGAACAGTTTATGCATTGCCGACAGTGTGAGATCAGGGCCTGCACAAGAGAGAAAGGTTACACCGGATGTCATCAATGCAATGAATTTCC
Organism: uncultured Desulfobacteraceae bacterium; assembly: GCA_964639275.1. Lineage (GTDB taxonomy): Bacteria > Desulfobacterota > DSM-4660 > Desulfatiglandales > Desulfatiglandaceae > CAZXCQ01. The sequence continues at coordinate 29,413 of CAZXCQ010000020.1, forward strand.
TTGTCAGTATATTGAAAATTTCTCCATGACGGTTGGCAAGAAGGTTATTTTGCGGGCTATTCCGTATTGGCGAGAGGTTGGTACTGAAAAGTGGATTCAAGATGAAGAGGCCCGCTATATTTGTCCTGAATGCGGCAATAGGGTTTTCCGGGGCGCTGCAAAATGTAATTGGTGTAAGGTGGAGTTGGATCTGGACTAGTTCTCATTGGAAAAAAAGTTAGTTTCACCTATGAAAGAGTTATCAATCTTCCATGAGGAATAGTCAAACAGGAAGATGAGCGAGTATATCGAACACGACAAACAGGGGATATCGGTGGGGGTGGTTGAGAGGAAGTTCTTGACCTTTGCCGGGCCGCCCCATGAGATGAGCCTGGAGAGCGGGGCCAGGCTTGGTCCGGTGACGTTGGCATATGAGACCTATGGCACCCTGGACCCGAAAAGAAGCAATGCGGTCTTGATCTGTCACGCCCTTTCGGGTGATTCCCATGTGGCGGGTTACTATTCGAAGGATGACCTCAAACCCGGTTGGTGGGACATTATGGTAGGCCCGGGAAAGGGGATCGACACGGACAGGTATTTTGTCATCTGTGCCAATATCCTGGGAAGTTGTATGGGAACCACCGGCCCCTCTTCGATCAACCCGGTAACCAACAGGCCTTACGGCCTCACGTTTCCCTTTGTCACCATCGGGGACATGGTCAAGGCACAAAAGGCGTTGATCGACCACCTGGGTATCGACAAAATCCTGTGCGTCACTGGTGGATCCATAGGGGGGATGCAGGTCCTGGAGTGGTGCGTCAGGCACCCTGAGAGGGTGGTCTCAGCAGCGCCGCTTGCCAGCACGACCAGACACTCGGCCCTGGCTATTGCCTTTAATGAGGTTGCCAGGCAGGCGATCATGGCAGACCCCAACTGGAACAATGGCGATTACTACAAAGGCCCAAAACCCGATCATGGGCTTGCAGTGGCGCGGATGATCGGCCATATCACCTATCTTTCGGATCTGGCCATGCGGCACAAGTTTGGGCGGAGGCTCCAGAACAAGACCGATTTCTCTTTCAATTTTGGGGCCGATTTCCAGGTGGAAAGCTATCTCCGTTACCAGGGGACAAAGTTTGTGGAACGCTTTGATGCCAACTCATTTCTGTATATTACAAAGGCGGCTGATTACTTTGACCTGGGTGATCAACACGACTCCGGATCGGTTGTAAGGGCCTTTTCCAAGGCAAAGGCCAAATTCCTGGTGGTCTCCTTTACCTCAGACTGGTTGTATCCCACCTATCAATCAAAGGACATGGTGCAGGCCATAAAAAAGAATGGCCTGGATGTCAGTTTCTGCGAAATCGAGGCCGAATGGGGGCACGACGCCTTTCTGCTACCCAATGAGAGATTGAGTTCATTGATGAGAGGTTTTTTGGGAAGGGTTTACAGTGAAACAGCCTAATGGCCCCATACGTTTCGATCTCAAGATCATCGCCTCATGGATCGAGCCCGGATCAAAGGTCCTGGATCTTGGCTGCGGCGAAGGGGACCTCCTCTATTTTCTCAAGGGCAATAAAGGGGTGGATGGCACCGGGATTGAGCAGGTTGAGAGCAAAGTGGTTCACTGTATCGAGAAAGGCCTTTCGGTTCTCCAGGGGGATATCAATGAGGAGGTCATGGATTACCCCAACAACACCTTTGACTATGTGATCCTGAGTCAGACCCTCCAGCAGGTCTATGAGCCGGCCGGGTTGATCCAGTCGTTGCTGCGGATCGGGAGGAGGGGAATCGTCAGTTTCCCCAACTTTAGTCACTGGCGGGTCCGCCTCCAGCTCCTGACAACAGGCTATGCGCCCATTACCAAACAATTGCCATACCAATGGTATGACACTCCCAATATCCGGGTAATAACCCTGAGGGATTTTAGGAAATTTTCAAGGGATGTCGGTTTTCGTATCCTGAAAGAGGTGGCCATCAATACCAACAGTGAAGACAGGCGAGGAAGCATCGTTGAGTTTCTCCCAAACCTGCGGGCCACCTACGGTGTCTTTATGATCGGAAAGGGTTGATGATAGTGGGTAATAGGGCACTGGGGTTTGAGTCAAACGATGACAGGGCAAAAACCATACCGGTCCCGATGGATGAGATCGCCCTGGCCGTGGAAAGGCTAATGGCTTCATGTGAGAAAGAGGCGTTTTTTGATCATGGGGACCCAAGGCCGGTCCCGTCTCAGCAATCGATTATTGAGGCGATCCAGCAGGCAAAACGTCTCATTTTCCCGGGCCATGTCGCCCAAACCGGGTCTGATATGCTCGGCCTGGAATATGCCCTCAGGGAAGAGGCAAGGGGGCTATTTGAGAACCTCTCGGAACAGATCACACTGGCAATTCGACACGGAGGGCTCAGGCCAAATCGAGACATTCCCCGGTGTTCTCAACTTGGCTTTGAGATGGCCAGGCGATTTATCCGTACTTTACCCGAATTGCGAGCCATTCTCGTCATGGATGTGCGGGCCGCCCTTGAGGGAGACCCTGCTGCCAAGAGCTATGATGAGATTATCTTCAGCTATCCGGGGCTATTGGCCATAACCGTCTACCGTATGGCACATGAACTCCATCAGATGGAGGTGCCCCTTCTTCCCCGTATGATGACCGAATACGCCCACAGCATTACTGGCATCGATATCCACCCCGGTGCCAGGATCGGCAAGAGCTTTTTTATCGATCACGGGACCGGCGTGGTGGTGGGTGAGACCACGGAGATCGGGGATCGCGTCAGGATCTACCAGGGTGTGACCCTGGGGGCCCTCTCAATCCCCCGGCATGACGTGAAACGCTTTAGAAACAAGAAGCGACATCCCACCATTGAAGACGACGTGATCATCTATTCCAATGCCACCATACTGGGCGGGGAGGCGGTCATCGGGGCCAGATCAATAATCGGTGGAAATGTGTGGATCACCGACAGCGTGCCTCCGGATACAAAGGTCCTGCTCAAGAAGCCGGAACTGGTCTATATCGGAAATGGCAGTGGGTCACGCCCTAAGGAGCGCCCACCCGGGCGGGGGGGATCATGAACTTCAGGCTGAGAAGACTTATCAGGTCCAGGCTATGGATGGGGCTTTTGTCCATGTTATTTATCGTCCTCTCCATTAACGTCGTCCCCAAAAGGTGCAGTGCCGCCAAAACAGCGGGGGGCCATAAGGACCTATTCCGGATCAAACAAATCTTGAGCCGGGGCCATGTTTCTGCGCCCCAGGTCCCCTCGGGGAATCATTGCCGTTGTTCTCCATCTATGGCAGTGTGCTGCAACGGAGCTATTAAGGAGGGGCCCGGCGAAACCTACGTGGCGCTCCACAACAGGGACACTACCTCTCCTTCCGGTCTGTCACCGGTGAGTCTGATAACGCCTTTCTTCTATGTACCCTCAAGGCCAATGGAGACGGCTCCACAAGATTCGTCTTCCTTTTGTCAAGAGAAACCCTTTCTTATCAAGTGCACCTTCCTGATTTGATCCGCCCTCTGATCCTTAAAGAAAAAAATGGGGATACCCGGGGGCAGGGTAAGGTCTATTGGACAATTGCCCGATGTCCCTTTCGGATAGGAGATTTTTCCGCCCGGACATGGTCCGGGGGCGATAAGACCGACTATTAGGAGAATAACTATGCGAGTCTTCAAATTGATCTTTTTGGCTTTTGACATTCTTTTGATCGTATTCTTTTGGCCAGGTCTCGACGGGTTGGCCCTGTTTCCCGAGGGTGGGGTCGCCTCCGCGGAGATGACAGAGGAGAACAAAAGGCCATGGCTTTCTGAAATCTCCGACATCCTGGGGTGCACCTGCGGCTGTGATCTTACATTGAGTGAATGTAAAAGGGATGATCCGGCCTGCAAAGAGCGCCCCAGAATCCTTCAAACGATTCCATCCGCTACAAACCTAAGGGGGCCGTCCCTGCTTGAAATAGGGGGGTGCACCTGCGGCTGCGGATACAAATTGACCGAATGTGAGGTCAAGCACAAGGCCTGCACCCAGAGACCGATCATTTATCAGGAACTTAAACGATTAGCCCTGAAATACGGATATGATGAGGCCTATGAAAAGAAATCGGGTCAGAAGACCTCGCCCGGGGAAAGGAAGATGTTTTCCGAGGCCCTCAACAACCGAAGCGGTCTCCTCTATGTGCACGATGAACGAGAGGGCAAGGACTCAGACTATATGAAGGAACTTCAGAAGTTCCAGGAGGAGTTTGATGAGAGGCTCGCCCTGATTCCCATCTCACTGGGTGATGAAAAGGAAAAGGGCCTGATCCAATACTATCACATCGAAAAGCCATCCGTGTTGATCGTTGCACCCAACGGCGCTGTCTCGGCCTTTTTTCGCGGGAAACCGGCCGTCAAGGATCTAAAACGGGGTCTTGTGTCCCCAAAGATGGAGGAGGTATTGCTGGCCATCCAGCAGGGGAAGACGATCTTCCTGGCCGTGGGACCTCCCGGTGACAAGAACTATCAGGATACAAGACAGAGCCTCGTCCCGGCGGTTCAGAAGCTGGGTGGGATTGCCACAGCCATCTGGGTTGATCCCGGGGATGCCTCTGAAAGACCGCTTCTTTCCGCGCTCAAATACAAAAAAGGGGATAAAAACGAAATTCCCGTATTTGTGATTGCACCCACAGGTCTGTTGATAGAAAAGATCAAAGGGGGCCTCACCGAGAGAAAGGTCTTTGATTCCTTTCAGAATATCCTGGCCATGAACAGCGGCTGTGGTCAGTCCACTATCACGGGCGGCAGCGCCTGCCAACCCGGCTATGGTGTGACAGGCGAGAGTTCCTGTCAGTAATGGTCGATCCCTGGAGCAACCATGAACTCTTCTCAGCTGATACTGAAGGAGGCCTGGCACAGGAAGGCGGGGGCCATGTCAACCCTGGTGGCCCTCGTGGTATCCGTGGCGGTGATTGTTTCTGCCCGGACGGTCACGGTCTCGGCAAGGGATGAGATCTCTGATCAGATGCATACCCTTGGGGCCAATATGCTCATCCTTCCCGAGAGTACCGCCTTGTCAGGGTACTACACCGCAGATTTTGGTGATGAGGTCTTGCCCGAGAGGTATGTCCACATGCTCACATCCTCTGAGCTGGGCGGAGAGATTCACCACGTCATCCCAAAGCTCTCTTCCTCCTATTCCATTCAGGGGGAAAGGCTTGTATTGACCGGGATACTCCCCAAAAGGGAGCATGGGGTAAGACCCAGGTGGAGATCTTCGGGCTCCAGGCTCTTTATGGCCGAAAAGGAGGAAAAGGGCAATGACCATAAAGAGGCAAATAGAGGCAGACATAATCAACATCAGATGACCCCTGCACACCTCAACCTCTCCCTTCGGGCCTCAAGCAAAAACAGGGCGAGGGCGTCTCTGGAAAACATAGAAAAGGGCGAGGTCTTCCTCGGTAATGAATCGGCCCGATTGCTGGGAAAGACCGTGGGCGAAAAGCTCAGAATCGGCCCCAACGATTTCCGGATCGTAAAGGTCCTGGAGGAGATCGGTTCTGTGGACGACCTCCGTGTCTTTATCCATCTCCATCAGGCCCAGGACATACTGGGGAAGGGCAGGGTGATAAACGCGATCGAGCTGATCGGATGCGGGTGCAAAGAGGATATGGAACTGCTCGCTGCCAGCATCCGGAAATTGCTACCGGGCGTCAAGACCCGGACAATCACCCAGATCGCAAGGACACAGGCAGGCACCGTGCGGCTGATGGAGAGGTTTACCTTCATGGTCCTGCTTGTAGTCCTGCTTGTGGGATGGGGGCTTATCAGCAATACCATGGCATCCAATGTCCTGGAGAGACGCCGGGAGATCGGAATCCTGATGGCCATTGGAGCCTCCTCAGGATTTATCTTTTTGACCTTTATAAAGAAGGCCGCCGTATTAGGGCTCTTGGGTGGCCTCATCGGATTTACCGTGGGTACGATGACCGCCAAATGGATGGGGCCCAGGCTCCTGGAACTGGAGATCGCCGCGAGACCCGGGATGCTGGTCTGGACACCCCTCATAACCATGGCCCTGACGGTCATATTCTCGTGGCTCCCATCGCATCGGGCCACCCAGAGTGACCCGGCTTCTCTCTTTACGGAGGAGTGATCATGATCGAAATATGGAACCTGACCAAGGTCTTTTATCAGGACGGCGAGGAGATCGTTCCTTTAAACAACGTGAACCTCTCAATAAACCAGGGGGAGTTTGTCACCGTGGTGGGGCCCAGCGGAAGCGGAAAATCCACCTTCTTGCTCACGGTTGGCGGTCTTATTGAGCCCACAGCCGGAGAGGTGAGGATCAATGGGACTTCCCTTTACCGGGTGGATAACAAGAAAAGGGGGAGGATACGGCTGCACGTCCTGGGATTTATGTTCCAGACCTTTAACCTGATCCCCTATCTCACCGCCCTTGAAAATGTGGAGGTCCCCATGGGTCTGGCCGGTGTTCCGGCGAAGGAGCAACGCCGGAAGGCCCTGGAGCTTCTGGATCGTGTCGGTCTCTCCCACAGGACAAGACATCATCCGGCACAGCTCAGTGTGGGGGAACGGCAGCGGGTGGCCCTGGCCCGGACGTTGGCCAATGACCCATCCATCATCCTGGCCGATGAACCCACGGGCAATCTTGACCCCAAGCTGAGTGGCGAGATCTTGGCGTATTTTAAACAATTTTCGGAAAACGGGATTACGGTCGTCATGGTGACCCATGACCACCAAAGCGCCGCCGAGAGCGATCACAGGCTTCAGATCATAGATGGCGTCGTAACCGAGTTTCGTTCTAATCAACAGGAGGAATATCATGCATAAAAGAATTTATAGGAGCATCATACCGGGCCTATGCGCCCTGGGGTTTTTGTTCTTCTTTGTCCTGGATGCCGGGGCAAAGTCCGCTGAATGGAGCAGCAAGGAAGATCCAGAACTGACCAGGATGAAGGCGGTCCTGGACTGCGGGTGCGGATGTGGGCTGAACCTGGCCTATTGTGAGAAAGAAGATGCGGACTGCAAGACGAGACCGGTCGTCCTGGCAAAACTACACCAATATCTGGCCCAGGGCAAAAGGGATATGGCACTGGTTCTCGCCATGACAGGCCCTATGAATCCGGCAAAGGAACAGATCATGGCGGCAAGGCTTCAAGGCCGCTACGCCATCCTTTTTTTCAGCCAGAAGGGATCTCAGCCCTGCGAGGAGATAAGGTATGTCCTGGGTGAGGGAAAGAAGCTCTGGGGTGATAAAGTGATAATCACCGAGGTGGATATCAACAAGAAGGAAAATGACCGTATTCGGGAGGAGTTCAGAATCTATTCAGCCCCGAGGGTACTGGTTTTTGCCCCCAATGGCGTGATCGTCAGTGAATTCAAGGATAATATCACCATTGACCGGCTTGAGAGTGCCTTTGTCACCCCGGCCACGGCCCGGATATTGAGGGGTCTTCAAGACAGGAGGGTCATCTTTCTTACGGTACAGAGGGATGGGTGGAAAAATGCCGCCAGTGTGAGAAAGACGGTTTCAGGGGTCGGGGAGATCCTG